>JBJOKF010000015.1:0-13938 GCA_046046235.1 Planctomycetota bacterium
TCTTGATCGGCTGCACGCGGACCTGCGTGCGGTGGGCGATGCCGCCGTGGTCGAGCGCCTCGTAGATGCTCTTGTAGGCGTCGCGGTGCTCGGCGTACTTGCCGACCAGCGCGATCGACACCTCGTGCTCCGGGTTGCGGAGGCGGTGGAGCAGTTCGTGCCACTGGTCGAGCTCGGCCGGTCCGGCCTGCAGGCCGAACCGCCGCAGGACGATGTCGTCGATCCGGTTGGATTGGAGCGACAGCGGCACCTCGTAGATCGAGAAGTCCTTGTCACGCTCCTCGATCACGGCCTCGAGCGGCACGTTGCAAAACAGCGCGATCTTCTCGCGGTCGGAGACGTCCAAGGCACGTTCGGTCCGGCAGACGAGGACGTCGGGCTGGATGCCGATCTGACGGAGGAGGCCCACGGAGTGCTGCGTCGGCTTGGTCTTCAGCTCGCCGGCCGCCTTGAGATACGGCACGAGCGTGAGGTGGATGAACATGCAGTTTTCACGCCCCACCTCCAGCGGGATCTGGCGGATGGCCTCGAGGAACGGCAGGCTCTCGATATCGCCGACCGTGCCGCCGATCTCGGTGATCGCGATGTCGGTGTCGGCGTCGCCGAGCCCCGTGATCACCTCCTTGATCTCGTTGGTGACATGGGGGATCACCTGCACGGTCTTGCCGAGAAACTCGCCGCGCCGTTCCTTGTTGATCACCGACAGGTAGATCTGGCCGGTGGTGTAGTTGCTCTTGCGGGTCAGCGGCGTGGAGGTGAACCGCTCGTAGTGGCCGAGGTCGAGATCGGTCTCGCTGCCGTCGTCGAGGACGTACACCTCCCCGTGCTGGTAGGGGCTCATCGTGCCGGGGTCGACATTGATGTACGGATCGAGCTTCTGCATCTTGACCCGCAGCCCGCGGGCCTCGAGCAGCATGCCGATCGAGGCGCTCGTCAGGCCCTTGCCGAGCGAGCTGACCACGCCTCCGGTCACGAAGATGTGCCTGGTCACCGTCGCGAGCTCCTTCCCGTCCGCCGGATCACAATTCACCTCGACGCCCTGCCGCCAGCCGGGCTGACCGGATTGAACCAGCCGCGCCGCGGTCGGTCAAATGGCCGTCGTGACGGCGGGGAAACCCGCATGGTTCACGGGCGCAGGGCGTGGTGTAAGGTAGAGGGATGCAAAACACCGCCCCAGTCCGCCCCCCCGCCCCGACGACGTCGAACCTGCGGATCAAGAGCCTCGAGCCGCTCGTGCCCCCCGCGCGCCTGATGGCGCTGCTGCCGCTGGACGAGGCGGCGGCGCGGACGGTCGTCGCCGGCCGCGCCGCGGTGGAGCGGGTGCTCTCCGGCGAGGATGCACGGCTTCTGGCCGTCGTCGGCCCCTGCTCGATCCACGACGTCGACGCCGCCCGGGACTACGCCACGCGGCTCGCCGGGATCGCCCGCAAGCTGGACGACCGGCTGCTGGTCGTGATGCGGGTCTACTTCGAGAAGCCGCGGACCACCGTCGGCTGGAAGGGCCTCATCAACGATCCCCACCTCGACGACTCCTTCGACGTCTCCACAGGCTTGCGGCTGGCCCGGGGCCTGCTCATCGAGGTCGCGCGGATGGGGCTGTCGGCGGCGACCGAGTTTCTGGAGCCGATCACGCCCCAGTACATCGCCGACACGATCGCCCTGGGAGCCATCGGCGCCCGGACGACGGAGTCGCCCACGCACCGGCAGATGGCCAGCGGCCTCTCGATGCCGGTCGGGTTCAAGAACTCGACCGACGGGTCGCTGCAGGCCGCGGTCGACGCGATGCAGTCGGCGCGGGCCGCGCACAGTTTCCTCGGGATCGACGACGAGGGCGGGATCTGCGTCGTCTCGAGCACCGGCAATCCCTGGGGCGTGCTCATGCTCCGCGGCGGTCGCACCGGCTCCAACTACTCCCCGGAAGTCCTGCTCGAGGCCCGCGCGAAGCTCGAGGCCGCCGGGCTGCCGGGCCGGGTCATCGTCGACTGCAGCCATGCCAACTCGGGCAAGGATCACCGGCGGCAGTCGGTCGTGTGGCGGGACGTGCTCGCGCAGCGGGTGGCGGGCGACCGGTCGATCGTGGGGCTGATGCTCGAGAGCAACATCCATCCCGGCAACCAGCCGGTGCAGAGCGACCGGAGCAAGCTGCAGTACGGCGTGTCGGTGACCGACGGCTGCATCGGCTGGGAGGAGACGGAGCAGCTCCTCCTCGAAGCCCACGACAGGCTGGCCGGTGTGTAAAAGCCGGCCCGGGCTGACCGTGCGCCGGCTTCACGAAACATCTCGCATCCTGCTCGCGTTGCGGCTGCACGGCAAGACTCGGCATCCTGCCGACCTGGCCTCGGCCGGCACGGGCCAAAACCTGGAGCCAGGGGCTGACACCAAGCGGCGGCGATGCCCCAGACCGGCCTCATTCTGGCCGAAACTGGCGTCGACCGTCCGGAACATTTCCCGCTAGGCTGATTTTCGAGGGAGCCTCGTTGCGGCTCCGATTCCGCCTCGTGAGGACTGCATGATGCCCGCGCCGTCGCTCTGGCTTCTTCGAGCCGTCTATCTCTCCGCCGTCGTGCTTCCCTGGGCCGGCGATGCGGCCGCCCAGATGCCGGTCGTCGGCGGCGTCGAGGAGGCTCAGACGGTCGTCAATGCCCGCCAGTCACTCGACCAGTTCTTCGCCAACCCCGGCGAGTCGCTGCCGGCCACCATGCTGCAGCGGGCGGAGGGGGTCGCGATCTTCCCCAACATGATCAAGGGCGGCTTCATCCTCGGCGTCAACTACGGCAGGGGTGTCTTGCACGTCCGCAACCCCGACCGCACCTGGAGCGCCCCGGTGATGGTCACCATGGGGGGCGGCAGCGTGGGCTTTCAGGTCGGCGTTCAGTCGGCCGACATCCTGCTCGTCTTCGCCACGCCCCGAAGCCTCAACGGCGTGCTGCAGGGCCAGAAGGTCACGCTGGGTGCCGATGCGTCGGTGGCGGCCGGTCCCGTGGGCGTGCAGGCGAATGCGGGAACCGACGCCAGGCTCGGCGCGGAGATCTATTCCTACGCCCGCAGCCGCGGGCTGTTCATGGGCGTGTCGCTCGGCGGCGCAGACCTCTCCGTCGACAACAACGCCAATGCGGTGCTCTACGGCCGCTTCGGCATCACGCCCGCCGATGTGTTCCAAAACCGCGGTCTCGGCATCCGGCCCGAAGTGCAGCAGTTGATCGACGACTTGAACTTCCGCTCCGGCAGCGCCGCTCACGCGGCGCCGGCCGCCGCCGCGAACCCGGCGACGCCCGTCGCTTTTCCGCCGATCCCGTCGGCCGCGGCTCCGGTGCCTGCTCCTGTTCCGAGCCCGGTTCCCGGAACGGTGCCGGTCGTCGGGCCGGGGGCGGTGCCGCCGCCGCTGCCCGCGGCACCCGCGCCGCCGAGCCCGACGAATCCGCCGCTCGTGCCGATCCAGCGCTAGTTCGCCGGCCCTCCGGGGCTGACGCGGCCGAGCCTCAGCTCACGATGCCAAGCCGGATGAGTGACGGCAGGCCGTTCGTGAGAAACTCATCGCAGGCCTCCGCGACGGCCGTCGCCACGGCGGCACCCTCCACCGGCTTCCCGTCGCGCTGCAGTGTCCGTCCGTTCGTGACGAGGCGGTTCGCCACGCGGGCGGCGAGCCCCTCCCGGCCGCCCTCCGCCAGTTCGTGCAGGATCGCCGCATCGAGGTCGCCCAAGGAGTGACCGGTGCCGGAGAGGCTGCTGGCCAGGGCCACGGGCCGGCCACCCAGCGCGTCAGACGCGACGACGGCACGGTTGAAGGGGTGGGCGACCTCGAACTGCCCGGCCGTCTCGGCGGGGGGCTCCACGAGCGGATGCGACGCGATGTCGAAGAGCCCCATGGCCACCCCCGCATCCACCGCGCGGACGAGGTCGGCGGGCGTCGTCCCCACGGTCGCCGCGTCGGCCACGATCTCCGACAGCGGGAGGCCGCGGCCGGAGAGCCGCTTGACGAGCGACTCGTACAGCGGTCCCTGCACGGTCGAGGTCACCACGCCGAGGTTCGCCTGGTAGGGGAGGGTCACGCCGGGCCGGGACACCCGGTAGTGGATGTCGTCCACCTCGCGGAGCCGGTCGTCGATGCTCTTCATCGGCCGCGGGTCACGGGCGTACACGTCCCAGCGGAAGGCGGTGTTGGCGCAGAAGTCCTTGTGTGCCTCGGTCACCAGCCGGTTGGTGGTGGTGCGGAAGAGTTCTTGGAACTCCGGCCGCACGCAGAGATCCCAGAAGTTCGTGTAGACGGGCAGGCTGCCGACGAAGGAGAGTCCCGCCTCGCCGAACGCCCCGGCGACCTCGGCGAAGTAGAAGCTGGTCCAGTGCTCGTTCAAGTACTCGTGGGCGAGGTACCGGGGATCCTGCTTGATCAGCCCGTCGACGTAGGCCGCCGCGCCGGGGTTGTCATCGAAGTACTTGGCATGCTTCTCGCGCAGGAAGACGACGTAGGCCAGCGCGTCCCGCGCCCGCTGTACGCTGTCTCCCTGCCGGAGCGCCGCATACTGCCGGAGGATGCCGCGCAGCGGCTGCAGGTGAGCCCAGCCGGGCAGGGCGTTGTAGCTGACCAGGAGCAGGCCGCCGGGTGCCAATCGCGCTTTCGCGATCGCGAGGATCTGCTCGCGGACGCTCGGTGCGACCCAGCTGAACACGCCATGAATGGCGATGAAGTCGAACGAGCCGATGTCGTCGGGCAGGTGCCCGAAGTCGGCCGTGATCACCCGGGCGTTGCCGAGACCGCCGGCGGCGATGTCGCGCGAAGCCACGGCGGTGTGGTCGGGATTGACGTCCACGCCGACGAACTCGCCCTGGGGGCAGGCGGCGGCGAGCGTCGTCACGACCCGGCCCAGGCCGCAGCCGAGTTCGAGCCAGCGGAAGCCGCCGGCTGTCTTCGGTGGCACGATGCCGTTGAGGGCGGCGACGTACCGCATGGCCAGCGGCGCCATCTGCGGGTAGAAGCCCGGCACGTAGGAAACGTCGGTCACGTAGCCGGCGGCGGTGGTCATCATGATCCTCCAAATCTGCGATTGTGCCCGCGTGACTCGACGGGCGCCCCGCGGGGGAGTTGAGCACCCCCCGCGCAGGTTGTCCACCCCGGGCGGGCTCAGGCGTTGCAGGTCAGCTTGCGGCAGCGGCGGACGATCCGACGGCGGATGCTGCCGAGCGTCGCGGGCAGGCGGTCCATTCCCAGGCGGTGCCGCGCGGCCCGGTTCCGGGCGATCGGCTGGACCGGCGTGGAGAAGATCCTGCCAAACTGATCGAGCAGGCGATCGGCGTCGGCGCAGGCCGGAACCCGATTGCCGTGGTACCAGGGCCTGCCGAGGATCGAGCGGTGGAGATCGGGGTCGCGATCCACGGCGACGACCCGTTCGACCAGATCCTCGAGCGATCGGGAATCGTGTGCCGAGAGGAAGCTGCGGGTGTCGAAGTCGCGGCCCACGTAGGGGTCGCCCCAGTAGATCGGCAGCGCCCCGGCGAGCATCGGCTCGGCGATCTTCTCGGTCGTGTAGCCGGGATGCGACTCGTTCTCGAAGGCGATCGTGAACTTGTAGTCGCGGAGAAACGCGAGCTTGTCGCCCACCCGGTGGCCGAGCGTGTTGAGCACCTTGCCGCCGGAGTCGACAGGCTTGTAGCGGGAGAGCCGGCGGAAGAAGTCGTTTCGCGTCCGGCAGAGCGGGTTGGAGACGACGAAGGCGCAGAACTTCGTCTTCCGCTCGAGGATCGCCGCCGGGTCGTGGTCGGGCGGCTTCACGAGCGCCGCAGGATCGACGTAGAACGGCCAGTGCGGCAGACGGAAGTGGCGGGCATGGGACAGGTGCTCGAACGTGAAGGCCCAATCGCACCTGCTCCAGTCAGGCGGCACGTTCTCGCCGGTGTAGAAGATCCGCACGCAGTCATGGCGGAGATAGTCGTGGCGACGGCTGCCGACGTAGGAATAGATCAGGTAGTCGGGGCCGTCGCAGAGCTCGATGCGATACCTCCGGGACAGCAGCCGGGTGAAGTAGTTGTCGTGCGGATCGAAACCGTCCCAGAAGCCGGCGAACTGGAGCCGGACGACCGGCCGCTCGTCGGGCGTGGCGGGCGGAGGGCCGCTCGAGTCGCTCACGTGGCGGCCGTCCAGCCGTAGGGCACGTAGGATCGCTCGACGGTGCCGTCGTCGAAAAGGTCGATCAGGGCGTAGCCGAAGTCGGTGTCGCGGTTCTTGCCCTTCCACCATGCGCCGCAGACGGCGCCGTTGCACAGGAAACGGATGCCCTGGAAATCGAGCTGCTCGAGGAGGTGCATGTGGCCGCTGGCACACGCCTTCACGTTGCGATGACGGGCGAAGAGCGTCTGCAGGCGATCGGCATCGACGTGGATGCGGCCGCCCGGCACCTGCAGGCCGGCGGCCTGCGGAGCGGCCGGCCCGGCCACCGCGATCGGGGTGGCCGACAGGATCGGGATGTGCGAGACGACGAGGACGTGCGTGGTCGGCGGCGTCGCCGCGAGGTCGCGTTCGAGCCATTCCCACTGCGGCTCGTCGAGGCGGCCGATGTAACTGCGTTCGTCCTTTCCGGGGTGCGGGGAAACGCTGTCGAGCAGGACGACGTGCCAGCCGCCTCGGTCGAAGCTCGTGTAGGGCAGGTCGCGGCCGAACTCGTCGCAGGCCCACCGCTTGCCGAACAGCGGCTCTGAGCCGGCCGTGCCGGCCCGCGGCCGATCCCAGCCCCAGATGTCGTGATTACCGATCACGCTGTGCACTTCCAGGCCGCAGTGATCGGCCTTGGCCTTGCGCCACAGCTCCCATTGGAGCTTGGTCCGCGCGAAGTCGGCCGAAAAGCCGTCCATGATCGTGTCACCGCCGGTCACGATCAGGTCGGGACGGTCCGGCAGGGCCTGCACGTGCTCCAGGCAGGCGAAAAGGCCCCGGGCGGCGGCGAGTTCAGGCTGGATGTGGATGTCGGTGAGGTGGGCGATCCGCAGCTGCCGCTGCCGGAGCGGGGGGGGATTGGCATGGCCCCGCGCGTCGGCCGAAGCGGCGGCGACAGCCGCCAGGCTGCCGGCCAGGAAGTCGCGTCGTGTTCGCATGGGCGGGCCTCCTCGGAATGCACGCGAGTATAGCCGACGGCGCGATCGCCCCCCGGCTCATCCAAGCCCGACGAGGCTCGACAGCCGCTGCCAGAGCGTCCACAGTCCCATGACGATGAATCCCAGCGACGAAGCCCACAAGAGCACGTCCCAGGCCCGCGAGGGGGCGAGCCTCGGATCGAACTCGCGGTGCCGGAAATAGAGCACGGCCACGCCGAGCGCGGCGAGCATGATGGCCTGCGCGATCCCGCTGGCGAGCACCATGCCGACAGGCTCGCGGATGACCAGCGCGAGCACGAGCGCCACGAGTGGCCACGCGACCGACAGCCGACGGGTCCACGTGGCCCGCGCGGCCTCACCGGCCGGCAGCCAGCCCGCCAGGACGAGCCCGTCGACGACCATCCGCGCGTTCCCCGCTGCGGCCACGAAGAACGTCGAGTAGAGCACGGCGAACGCGCCCACGAGGAACACGCCCCGGGCCCACTCGCCGAAGACCGGCGCATACATCGCGCCGAGGGTGCGGACCATCTCGCTGCCCTCGGGCCGCACGTTGAGCCGGCCCAGGGTGGCGGCGCCCAGCAGGTAGAAGCAGACCGTGACGAGCGTGTAGACGATCATCGAGCTCCAGGCATCGAGCTGCATCACCTTGAGCCAGCCGCGGGCCCGCGTCGCCCAGGCGGGGCTCTCGTCACGCGGGCCGACGGCCTGGCCATAGCCCTTCTCGAGGCACCAGTACGGATAAATCATCAACTCGCTCGCCCCCACGCCGATGATCCCGAAGGTGGCCAGCGCCGTCACCAGTGGCGATCGCCCGCCGACTGCCGGCGGGATCGAGGGCACCAGGCCGCTGGAAAGCTCGGCCCAGGAGATCCGCCAGGCCGGGTCGAGCTGCATCATCGCCAGGGCCAGCAGCGTCACGAGCGTGAAGGTGCCGACGAGCAGGAGCGACACCCGCTCGATCAGCCCGTACCTGCCGACGGCCAGCAACGCGGCCGTGACGATCGCCGTGACGATCGTCCAGATCGTGACGTCCGGCGAGGGGGGCAGGCTCGCGATCCCTTGCTCGGCCGCCTCGAGCCGTGCGTGCAGAGCGTCGGCAGCGGACGTGTCGCCACGGCGGCGGGCGGTCGCCTCCGCGATGCGGCTGTCGGCCGCCTCGTCGTGCAGGCGATTCCAGTCGCGGCCGGCGGACGTGAGCGGCAGTCCTCCGGCGAGGGACTGCCCGACGCCAGCCAGGATCCCGCCCTGCTGCACGACGACCAGCGCCGTCATCACGACCCAGCCCCAGTAGATCCATCCCATGCCGGCGAAACGGGGGCCGGGCACGCGATTGAAGGCGTCGAGTGGCGTGCGGCCCCAGGTGAGCGTGGTGCGGCCGATCTCGACCTGGGCCGCGACCTTGATCGCGCAGCCGAGCAGGACGAGCCACAGGAGCAGGAATCCCGCCTGGGCGCCGGTGGTCGTGGTCGCGATCAGCTCGCCGCTGCCGACGATGGAGCTGGCCAAGACGATGCCCGGTCCGAGGTGCCGCAGCGAGGCGAGGAGCGTCTGCGGGGGATCGGCGATATGTTGCCTGTCGGTCATGACGAGACATGCTCCGCGGACCGGGGCTCGCTCGTCTCGAGCGGCAGGCCCTCGAGCCAGTCCGCGAACCGCGCATAGGTCTTCTCGCGGTCGAACTCCGCCTCGGCCAGCCGACGGGCTCCCTGACGCAGTTCGAGCAGGCGGCGCTCATCCCCCGCCAGTGCGGCGATCGCCGCGGCCAGGGAGTCGCCCCGGCCCGCCGTGTAGGAGATGCCCGCGCGGTATTGCTCCAGCAGCCCCTCGAGTTCGCCGGGCAATGCATTCACGATCGCGAGCCCCGCGGCGGCGTAGTCGCAGGCCTTGTAAGGGAGCGCGACGAGCGACTCGGGCTTCACGAGCACGAGCCCCACGTCGCACTGCGACAGGAGCCGGACGTAATCGCGGCGTCCGAGCAGGCCGTGCATCTGGAGTCGGCAGCTGCCGGTCGAAGCGTCGGCCGCCGCCCGCACGGCCGCCTCGAGCCGGCCCGTGCCCGCCACGTGGATCGTCACCGGCACCGACTCGGCGGAGAGTTGCCGCACGGCGGCCAACAGGGTGTCGAGGTCCTGGCCCACTTCGAGACTGCCAGCGTAGACGCACTCGAGCGCTCGCGCGGGCCGGCCGGCGGCGGCGGTGCCGACACCCTCCTCGGTGGAGGGCACGTGATCGACGAGCCGGGGTGGCGGGGGAAACTCCGCCACCCACGCTCCGAGATGGCAGACATGCCGGGGCCGATCACCGACCGACGCCTCCGGGATCTGCGTGAAGTAGGCATCCGCACAACTGGAGATCGCGTCGGCCGCGTCCAGGATGGCCCGTCGCCGCGCGGTGAGGCGGCCCAGGAAGAGTGGTGACAACGTCTTCCGCAGCCATTGAGGCCCCGGCAGGAGCCGGGTGAACGTGTCGGGCCAGACATCCATCAGATCGACCACGAGCGTGGCGTCGAGCCGCTGGGCGAGCCGGGCCGCCGCTTCCGGACCCTCCAGCGGCGGCAGGCTCGCGAGGATCACGTCGGGCCTGTCGAGCCGTCCTGACGCGACCAGTTCGGTGGCGATCCGCTCGAAAGTCCGGCCGAAGTCGCGATGGCTCCGCAGCCGTGCGAGCGACACGTTCTTCCGATAGGGCCGTACGGCGACCAGCCGCACGGCGAATCCCTCCTCCTCCTCCAGGCCCCGCGGCGGTGTCCGCGGTTCCTTGCGGCGGTGGCTCCAGTCGGCCGACCACCAGACCACCTCGTGGCCGCGGCCGGCAAGCACGCGGGCCAGCGACCAATAGCGGAGGGGTGGTAGCCCCTCGCCCGGGATGTCGTCGAATGGATTGACGATCCAGATGGACAGGGGCAGGGGATCGGGACGATACATGATGGCACAGGCTACCAGATGGGCCGTGCCGGACGGAGAAGGGCCCGAGACGCCGCGGTTTCCCTGGGGCCGGGGCCTTCGGGCGTCGCCTCCGCCGGCGAGCCGTCTACAAATCCACTAGCCGGGCCCGCCGGGCCCCACCCCGCCAGCCCCCCCACACCCACGACCATGCCCCTCGACGCCGCCCCGCCGATCGCTCTCTCCCCCGCCGCCGCCCGCCTCCGCGGTGCCGAGGCGACCATCGAGCTCGGTGATGTCCGCCGCCGCCTCGTGGCCCATCCGGTGTACCGCCTGATCGACGGCCCGGAGCGGCTGCGGCGGTTCATGGAGCACCACGTGTTCGCCGTCTGGGATTTTCAGAGCCTCTTGAAGGCGATGCAGCAGAAGCTCACCTGCACGACGGTGCCCTGGCTGCCGACTCCCGATCCCGAGGCGCGGCGGCTCGTCAACGAGATCGTGCTCGACGAGGAGTCGGACGAGCTGCCGGGCGGCGGCCACGCCTCGCACTTCGAACTCTATCTGCGGGCGATGCAGGACGCGGGCGCCGATACGGCTCCCATCGAGCGGCTGCTCGCGTTGCTCACGGAGGGCGCTCCGATCGGCCGTGCGCTGGCGGCCTGCGGCGGGCCCGCCGCGGCGGTCGAGTTCGTCCGCCGTTCGTTCGCCGTGATCGAGTCGGGAGCGACGCATCGCATCGTCGCCGCCTTCACCTACGGCCGCGAGGACGTCATCCCCGACATGTTCCGCAGCCTCGTGGGGGCGCTCGCCGCCGAGGATCCGGCCGCATGGGGCAGCTTTCGCTTCTACCTGGAGCGGCATATCGAGCACGACGACGAGCGACATGCTCCGATCTGCCGCCGGATGGTGAGCCGCCTCTGCGGCGACGATCCCGTCCTGTGGCGCGAGGCCTCGGAGACGGCCCGCGGCTGTCTCGAGGCGCGGATCGATCTCTGGCACGCGATCGCCGCGGCCGTGCCGGGCGACGCGTGAGCGATCATCCGCCTGCAGATGGCCAAAAGCGGCGCGGCTCGGCGGCCCTCGGCTACTTCGAGGCCGCCAACTCGGCCTTCTTTCGCTCCTCGACGATTTCCTTCTGGATGTTGCCGGGAGTGGGGCGGTACTTGGAGAACTCCATCGTGAACACGCCCTGCCCCTGCGTCATGCTGCGGAGGTCGGTCGAATAGCCGAAGGTCTCGGCGAGCGGCACCTCGGCGATGATCGTCGAGGTCTTGCCCACCGTCTCCGTGGAGACGATCAGGCCGCGGCGCTTGTTGAGCTCGCCCGTCACCGGCCCCTGGAAGTCGGAGGGCACCTCCACTTCCATCTTCATGATCGGCTCGAGCAGCACCGGCTTGGTGTTCAGGAACGCCTCGCGGAAGCCGGCCCGGGCACAGATCTGGAACGCCATGTCGGAGGAGTCGACGTCGTGGTACGAACCGTCCACGAGCGACGCCTTGACACCCACGATGGGGAAGCCGGCGATCGGGCCCTTGGAGAGCACCGCACGGAAACCCTTCTCCACCGACGGGATGTATTCCCGCGGCACGCGGCCGCCCACGACCGCATCCTCGAAGATGAAGTTGTCGGTCGATTCCTCGGGCAGCGGTTCGAGCGTGCCGATGATGTGGGCATACTGGCCGGAGCCGCCGGTCTGCTTCTTGTGCTTGTAGTCGTACGGGGTCGAGCGGGTCGGCGCCTCGCGGTAGCTCACCTTCGGCGCGCCCACCTCGACGTCCACCTTGAACTCGCGCTTGATCCGCTCGACGTAGATGTCGAGATGCAGCTCACCCATGCCGGCGATCAGCGTCTCGCCCGTCTCCTCGTCGGTGGCGACGCGGAAGGTCGGATCCTCGCGGCTGAACCGCTGCAGCGCTTTGCCGAGCTTGTCGAGGCCGTCGCGGTTGGTCGGCGTGATCGACATCTTGATCACCGGCTCGGGCACGAACATGTTCTCGAGCGTGCAGTACTTGTTGTCGGCGGCGTAGGTGTCGCCGCTGGCCGCGTCGACACCCATCACGGCCACGATGTCGCCCGCTTCGCCGGAGTCGATCTCCTCGCGCTTGTCGGCGTGCATCTTCACGATCCGGCTGAACCGCTGCTTCTGGCTCGTCCGCTGGTTGATGTAGGCCTCGCCCTTGGTGATCGTGCCCTGGTAGATCCGCATGAAGGTCAGCTGGCCGTAGGGATCGTCGACGATCTTGAAGGCCATCGCGACGAGCGGCTTCTTCGGATCGGGCGTGAGGTCGAAGGCCTCGTCCGGGTTGTCCCACTTCTTGGCGATGACCTTCCGCTCCAGCGGGCTCGGCAGGTAGCGGACCACCGCGTCGAGCAGCTTCTGCACGCCCTTGTTCTTGTAGGCCGAACCGCAGAAGACCGGCGTGATGCTCTGGCTCTGCACGGCCGCCTTCACGACGGCGTGGATCTCGTCTTCGCTCACCGGCTGCTCGCTGAGCAGCTTCTCCATGAGCGTGTCGGAATACATCGCGAGCGCTTCGAGCATCGCGTGGCGGGCGTCGGCCGCGGCCTTCGCGAGGTCGCCGGGGATGGCCTCCTCGCGGACGTGCTCGCCGTTGTCGCCGTCGAAGTAGACCGCCTTCATCGCGACGAGGTCGATCACGCCCTGGAGCTTGTCCTCCTTGCCGATCGGGATCTGCATCGGGACCGCGTCGCAGCCGAGCTTCTCCCGGAGTTGGCCGACGACCCGCTCGAAGTTGGCGCCGGTGCGGTCCATCTTGTTGACGAACGCCAGCCGCGGCACCTTGTACCGCTTCATCTGCCGGTCGACGGTCATCGACTGGCTCTGCACGCCGCCGACGGCGCAGAGCACGAGGATCGCGCCGTCGAGCACCCGCAGGCTGCGCTCGACCTCGACGGTGAAGTCGACGTGGCCGGGCGTGTCGATGAGGTTGATGTCGCAATCCTGCCACTTCACGCTCGTGGCCGCGCTCGTGATCGTGATGCCGCGCTCGCGCTCGAGGTCCATGTAGTCCATGGTCGCGCCGTCACCGCCGCCCTTCACCTCCTGGATACGGTGGATGCGGCCCGCGTAGTAGAGGATCCGCTCGGACAGCGTCGTCTTGCCGGAGTCGATGTGGGCCGAGATGCCCATGTTGCGGAGCTTGGACAGGTCCATGGATCGGAAAACCTTCGGGCGGGGGGACGGAACAGGAGGGGGAAACACGGAACGGCAGCGGGTAGGGCCGGCCACCGGAAGCTCGGAATATACTCGACCGTCCGGCATCGCGACAGGCCGTCGCAGCCGGCTGACACGGCACTTTCGCGGGGTCTTCCACGCATGCGCGGCCGACTCGCCCCCACGCCCACAGGGCTGCTGCACGTGGGCCATGCCCGCACGTTCGCCGTGGCGCGGGCCCGGGCGACGGGTGGACTCGTCCTGCGGATCGAGGACCTCGACCGGTCGCGGTGCCGCCCAGAGTACGTGGCCGCGGCGGTGGAGGACCTGCGCTGGCTGGGCTTTGACTGGGCCGAGGGGCCCGACGTGGGCGGGCCGCACGGTCCCTACGTGCAGAGTGACCGCGGCGGCTGGCATCTCGAGGTCTGGCGACGGCTGGAGGCGGCCGGGGCGATCTACCCGAGCCCGCACTCCCGCCGCGACGTCGAGGCGGCGGCCTCCGCGCCGCAGGAGCCACGGCCGGATGATGAGCCCGAGGAGCCGGTCTTTCCGCCGAGCCTCCGGCCGCAGGCGTGGGATCGGGCGCCGGCGCCCGGCGGCGTGGCGTGGCGGTTTCGGGTGCCGGACGGCCGCACGATCACCTTCGACGACGGCCGGGCCGGCCGCGTCGCGCGGACCGCCGGCGTCGACTTCGGCGACTTCGTCGTCTGGCGGCGGGACGACCTGCCGGCCTACGAACTCGCCGTGGTGGCCGACGACCATGCGATGCAGATCGGCGAGGTGGTCCGAGGTGAGGAT
>JBJOKF010000064.1:0-6891 GCA_046046235.1 Planctomycetota bacterium
CGCGAAACACGGCCATCCTGGCCGTTTTCGCTATTGATCGCGAAACACGGCCATCCTGGCCGTTTTCGCTTGGGGCAGGCGGAGGCACAGCCAAGGTGTGCCTCGCCGGCCAGGCCCGCCATCCTGGCGAGGCTCGCGGCTTCGGCGCGCCTTCGCCGCTGCGGGTGCGACCGCTTGACCGTGCTTCTCGCAATGCGGGAAGGTTCGGGGCGGCCCATGCCCCGAGAGCCGGCGTATGCCGACAAGCGCAGCCAGGATGGCGAAGCGCAGTCGGCATCCGAGTGAGTGAGGGGCAGGATGCCCCGAACGAACGTCCGGCGACGGGGCGTGGGCCGCCCCGAACCGTTGCCGAACCACTCGATTCGAGCTTCACTTATGCGCCGCCCCTTCATCACCCAGGATTCCCGGAGAACCTCCCGATGCTTCGTCTCTGCCTCTGCCTCCTCGTCGCCTTCGCCGGCCTGACTGCATTCGCCGCGGAGCCGGCCGCGTTTCCCCGGACGACGATCGACCTCGGCACGGTCGTTGCCGACCTCGAGAAGTCGGTCCGTTTCTACACCGAGGGCATCGGCTTCCGGGAGATTCAGGGATTCGAAGTGTCGGCCGACATCGCCGCCGCCGCCGGCCTCACCGACGCGAAGCCTCTCTCGATCCGCGTGCTCGTGCTCGGCGAGGGCCCCGACGCCACGAAGCTCAAGCTCATGCAGGTCGCCGGCACGACACCCCGCGTGGGCGACAGCGAGTTCATCCACTCGCACACCGGCTTCCGCTATCTCACGATCTCGGTGAGCGATACCGACGCGGCGGTCGCGCGGCTGGAGAAGCTCGGCGTGAAGCCGCTGGCCAAGTCGCCCGTGGCCCTGCCCGCGTCGCTTGCTCCGGGCGTGCATCTGACCTGTGTCCGCGATCCCGACGGCAACATCGTCGAGTTGCTCGGACCGCGGAAGTGACCGGTCGCCGGAGGCCAGGGCTGCGTTCTTGCAGGCCGCGTCGTTGACGCGGGCTCGGCCGACCCTAGAATACCTCGCCGTCGGGGGTCGACCGCCGTCGTGAGCGGGTGCCCTCGATGGCGTCCTTTCCAGGACGAGTTGGTCCTGCACTGTCCTTCCGTGGAGTCGTCCTCATGTCCCAGCAGCGTCGTGAGTGCATCCGCATCCTGGCCATCGCCCTCCTGACCGCGACAAGCGTGGCGGGCTTCGCCGGCCTCGCCATGGCCGACGGGATGTGGGAATGCAACTGGTGCCACCAGCAGTATCAGGGCAAGTCGCCTCCCGCCTTCGCCAAGTGCCCCGCGAAGGAGATGAAGCAGAACCATTGGTGGATCAAGAAGGGCTGATCGCGCGGGGGCTTCACGCCCGCGGAATCGTGCCCGCCTGCTCGAGCCACGAGATCACCACGTCGGCCAGTTGGTCGGCGGGCGTGGCTGCCGAATCAACCACGATCTCGGCCGCCAGGGGCTCCTCGTAGGGATCGTCGATCCCCGTGAAGCCCTTGATCTCGCCGGCGCGGGCCTTTTTGTAGAGCCCCTTGGGATCCCGCCGCTCGCACTCTTCGAGCGGCGCCCGCACGTGGATCTCGACGAAGTCGCCCGGGGCGAGCATGGCCCGCACCGCGTCGCGGTCGCGGCGATAGGGGCTGATGAAGGCCGTCAGGGTCACGATCCCGGCCTGGGCGAAGAGTTCGGCCACGGCCCCGATGCGGCGGATGTTCTCCTCGCGATCCTGGGGCCCGAACCCCAGCCCGAAGCGGCGGGCGAAATCTTCACCGTGCCGGTCCCGCAGAAGCGCGGGCGCCGCGTTGAGCCCCAGCCGCACGTTGTCGCCATCGAGCACGAAGCTCCGCACGCCGCGGGCATGGAGCCGGTGGTCGACGAGGTTGGCGAGCGTGCTCTTGCCGCAGCCCGAAAGACCGGTGAACCAGAGCACGCAGCCCCGGTGTCCCGCGGCCCGCTCCCGCTCCCGGCGGCTCACGGCATGGGCATGCCAGCGGACGTCGATCACCTCGTCAGGCTGCGATCCCGATCCCTGCTCTGCTCGCTGGCTCGCCATCACTCGTGATTCCTCGCTCGCTGGTCCTCTTGATTCGTCGCTCGCCGCGGCAAGCGGGCCCCGTGGGCGGGGCCGCACCGTGACATGCTGCGGCCGTCAGTCCCAGCCGCCCAGCTCCACCGTGAGCTTCAGCCGCTGCGGCTCGACGCCTGGCTGCCCGCCGCGGTCCACTTCCATCTCGATCTTCTCGCCGGGGCCGCGCCGGCCCACGAGCTCGGTGAGCGCGTCGAAGTTTCCGACGGGTGTCCCGTCGATCCGCTGGACGACGTCGCCGATCTGCAGGCCGGCGCGGGCCGCGGCCGACCCGTCCTGCACGTGTGTGATGGTGCAGGGCCCCATGGCCGGCATCCCGGCCACGCCCAGCTTGCCACCCTTGCGGACGTCGACCTTGGAGCCGGGCAGCTTCTGTGCGAGTGCGGCGACCGCCGCATCGGAGGCGCCAGTGCCGTAGAGCTGCACCTGCTCCACGCCACGGAGACGGCCGAGCACCGCGAGGCCCGCCTCGTCGAGCCGAACCCCATGCACCCCCACCTGGGCCACGCCCCGCAGCCGAGCCAGCAGCCGCAGATCTTCGGTGGTGCCGGTCCACGAGGCGTTCAGCAGGACCTGCAGGCCCCGCTGCCCGGACGGCAGGAAGCCCTCGGTGATGGTGGCGCCGAGCATTTCGAGCCGCTCACGGGCCGCTTCGGCGAGCCCGAGCGTGTGAAAGTCGAGCGTCGCCTCGGCCAAGGCCGCCACGCTGCCGTCCTCGCCTTCGGCGATCGCCTCGAGCGCCGCCTCGGCAGCCTTGGCGACTTCGGTGTCCTCTGCGGCCAACAGATCGCGCAGGATCTCGACGGCCCGGCTGCTGACCTCGAGGTCGCCCCGCCGGATCGCCGCCGAGACCGGCTCGATGACGGGGCGACCGGCCGCCACGAGGCTGCGGGTGGCGGCCTCGCGCTGGGAAAACTGCGGTGCGGCGAGCTGCTCGATCCAGCCGTCGATCTGGGCCGCGTCGGGCGGCGAGTCAGGGACTTCCGCCGCCCCGGCCGGTGGCCCGCCCCCAGCCAGAGCCAGGGCCGCCACGACCGCGACGACCGCCGCCGGCACGCTTCCGAAGCGCCGGCCTGCGAAGACAGTGAGGAATGGGGCGGCGGTCATGGCCCAACTATACCACTGCCGGCCGCCGGTCCGGGACGCCACCGGCGGCCGGCAATCCCGGGGGTAGACTGCGTTGCTGAACCCCCACGTCCCCGCCTCCCGCCCGTCCCATGTCGCTCGCAATTGCCACCGGCCCTGCGGCCCGTCCACCGCTCCCGATGACCCGTGCGGAAATGGTCTCGCGGGGCTGGGACGAGGTCGACGTCGTGATCGTCACGGGCGATGCCTACGTCGACCACCCGAGCTTCGCCAACGCCCTGATCGGCCGGCTCCTCGAGGCGGCCGGCTTCCGCGTGGCGGTGCTCGCCCAGCCCGACTGGAGCAGCTGCGAGCCCTGGCGACAGTTTGGCCGGCCGCGGCTGTTCTTCGGCGTGTCGGCCGGCAACATGGACTCGATGATCAACCACTACACCGCCAACCGGAAGGTGCGCAACGACGACGCCTACTCGCCGAACGGCACGATCGGCCGGCGGCCCGACCGGGCGACGCTCGCCTACTGCCAGCGGTCGCGCGAGGCGTATCCAGGCGTGCCGGTGGTGGCCGGCGGTGTCGAGGCGAGCCTGCGGCGGATCGCCCACTACGACTACTGGAGCGACACCGTCCGCCGCTCGATCCTGCTCGACTCGAAGGCCGATCTCGTCGTCTTCGGCATGGGTGAGCGGACGGTGCTCGACATCGCCCGCAGCCTCGCGGCGGCGGCGGCTGAAGGCCCGGCCACGGCGGCGATGGTGAAGCCGCTCCGCGACCGCCGCGGCGTGGCCTACCGGCTCGGCGCGAGCGAGCCGCCGCCGACCGGTCCTGACACGCTCGAACTGCCCGACTACGACGCGGTGGTTCGCGACAAGCTCGCCTTCTGCGAGATGACCCGCATCGCGCACCTCGAGACCAATCCCCACAACGCCCGCCGGCTCGTGCAGCGGCACGGCCGCGAGGCGGTGGTCGTGAATCCGCCCGCCCTGCCCCTCGAGCAGGACGAGATGGACGAGGTCTACGGCCTGCCCTTCACCCGCCGACCGCATCCGTCCTACGGCGGCGCGAAGATCCCCGCCTTCGAGGTCGTGGAGACGAGCGTGCAGATCATGCGGGGCTGCTTCGGCGGCTGCACGTTCTGCTCGATCACGGCCCATGAGGGGCGGATCATCCAGAGCCGCTCGCAGGACTCGATCATCACGGAGATCAAGCTCCTGGCCGCGCAGCCCGGCTTCAAGGGCACGGTCTCCGACATCGGCGGCCCGACGGCCAACATGTACCAGATGCGGTGCACGCGACCCGAGGTCGAGGCGAAGTGCCGCAGGCTCTCCTGCGTGCATCCGACCGTCTGCAAGCTGCTGGGCACCGACCACGGGCCGCTGAAGGACGTCATGCGGGCGGCCCGGAGCGTGGAGGGCGTGAAGCGGGTGCTCGTGGCCTCGGGCGTCCGCATGGACCTGGCCCGGAAAGACCCCGAGTATCTCCGCGAGCTGGCCGAGCATCATGTCGGCGGCCACTTGAAGGTGGCGCCCGAGCATGTCGATCCCGAGGTGCTGAACCTCATGAAGAAGCCGTCGGCCGACGACTTCGTCGAGTTCGACAAGGCCTTCAAGGAGGCCAGCCGCCGCGTCGGCAAGAAGCAGTACACGGTCCCCTACTTCATCGCGAGCCATCCGGGCAGCGGCGTGGAGCAGATGATCGAGCTGGCGGTGTTCCTCAAGCGCAATAGCTACAAGCCCGACCAGGTGCAGGATTTCATCCCCAGCCCGTTCGACATCGCCGCCTGCATGTTCCACACGGGCCTCGACCCGATGACTCGCAAGCCCGTGACCGTGACGAAGGGCCTTCGCGACCGGCGGATGCAGCGGGCGCTCCTGCAGTTCTTCAAGCCCGAGAACTACTTCGAGGTCCGCCGGGCGCTCGAGCAGGCGGGACGGCACGACCTGATCGGCTCGGGCTGCGACTGCCTGATCCCGGCGCGGCCCCCCAGGGAGGCCCTCGACCGCAAGCGGAGCGAGGCGACGCGGGCGTTCACCGAGGGAACGTCGGGCGACCACATCCGAGGCCGGCCTGCCGCGGCCGGCGAAGGGCGAGGCCGGCCCGCCACGGGCGAAGAAGGGCGCGGCCGCCCCCCCGCGGGCAAGGCGCCTCGAAAGCAGGGTCGCCACCGCAAGAGCGTCGGGTATCGCCCCAAGCGGCCCGGCCAGGGCGACGGATGATCAAGTATCTCGGCTCCAAGCGGCTGCTCCTCGACCGGATCGGCGACGTCGTTTCGCAGGTCGCGGCCGGGCCGACGATGCTCGATCTGTTCAGCGGCACGTCGCGGGTGGGCCACGCCCTCAAGCGCCGCGGCTTCCGCGTGGTCGCCAACGACCACAACGCCTACGCGCATGCCCTGGCCCGCTGCTACGTGGAGGCCGACCGCGAGGATGTGGTGCACGAGGCGGGCCTCCTGATCGACGAGTTCAACCGCCTGCCCGGGCGGCCCGGCTACGTCACCGAAACCTTCTGCGAGCGGTCGCGGTTCTTCCAGCCGAAGAATGGGGCCCGCATCGACGCCATCCGCGAGGCGATCGCCGCGAAGGGGCTGCGGCCCGACCTCGAGGCGGTCCTGCTCGTGTCGCTGATGGAGGCGGCCGACCGGGTCGACTCGACGACCGGCGTCCAGATGGCCTACCTCAAGCGATGGGCGCCGCGGGCCTTCAACGACCTCTGCCTGCGGATGCCCGACGTGCTCCCCCGCCCGGCCGCGGGCCGCTGCGAGGCCCACTGCCTCGACGCCCTCGAGGCGGCCCGGAGGCTCTCGGCCGACGTCGCCTACGTCGATCCGCCCTACAACCAGCATTCCTACCTCGGCAACTACCACGTCTGGGAGTCGCTCGTCCGCTGGGACAAGCCGGAGGTCTACGGCGTGGCCTGCAAGCGGACCGACTGCCATGAACGACGCAGTGTGTTCAACTCGCGGCCGAGGTGCGAGGCGGCGATGCGGGACCTGCTCGCGGCCATCCGCGCCCCGGTGATCGTCGTTTCGTTCAGCAACGAGGGCTGGATCGCCCGCGAGCGGATGGAGGCCATGCTCGCCGGACTGTTCGCCGGCCGGGCCCACGTGGCGACGATCGCCACCGACTACCGCCGCTACGTCGGCGCCCGCATCGGGATCCACAATCCGCAGGGCGAGAAGGTGGGCACGGTCGGCCACCTGCGGAACACCGAGTATCTGTTCATCGCCGCCGATCGGCCGATATCCCACGTCGTCGCCGACCGTGAGGCCCCGGCGCGAACCGTCGAGTCGGCCGACGCGTAAAGCAGTGGCCCGTCAGCCTCCCGGAGTCACCACCATGCGGTTCGTTCGCCCGCTCGCCGTCGTCGCCGTCGCCTCGGTCCTGCTCCTCGCCGGCGCCCGCTCGGCCGCGGCCCGCAGCCCGGTGAACCCCTACTCGAGCTTCAACCTCTCGGGGATCAACTACGGGGCGATGCAGTGGGATCGGGCCCAGCGGCAGGGCAAGCGGGTCTGGCCCTACTACAACACGCCCTCCCGCGGCGCTTCCCGCGGCAACGCCGTGAGCGTCGGCGGCGTGGGGGCGGGCGGCTACGGCGGTGCCACGGTCCGCACGGCCCAGCGCCGCTGGCGCCGCTAAGTCGCGGCGGCTTCCCCGGCCGCGAACTCAGCGAGGGGCTGCCCGTGCCCCGGGAGCCGGGCTATGGAAGCAAGCGAAGCCAGGATGGCGAAGCG
>JBJOKF010000065.1:0-26190 GCA_046046235.1 Planctomycetota bacterium
GTCGTCGACCACGGGAAACGGCTCGACCGTGAACCAGCGGGTGAAGAGGTCGAAATCGGCCGTGTCGGGCCAGAGGCTCTCGTCGGGCCGCCAGGCAGTCAGCTCTCGGCGAAAGATCTCCTCGAAGAGATCCTCCACCACCTCCTCCGCTTCCTCGGGGAAATGACAGGCCGGAATCAGGTACACGGCCCGCTCCCGCAACTGTTCGAGCCGCCGCAGTTCCTCGTCGGCGATGCCCGTCGTCTTGAGCCAGCCATAGAAGGCCGGCTCGTGGCCGATCACCACCGCACTGCGATTGAGCATGGGGTCACGCGAGGCATCGTGGCCGGCGTCATGCCCGAAACCCGCGCCCGATCTTCCAATCCCGTGCGCGACAAGCCCGCCGCAGAGAACCTGCAGCCGAAAGGCGGCCTTTGCATGCTACGGATCGAGGAGCCTGCCGGACAAATCCCGACCGCCGGACCGCGGGGCTCAACTCTCGCCGGCCGCGGCGGCCTGCGGCGTTGATCGCACCTGCAGCTCGATCAAGGCGTTCGAAGCGGCCCGCTGCTCGGCTTCCTTCTTGTTCCGCCCCCACGCGGGCGGATACCGCCGCGGGCCGATCTGAGCGGACACATGGAAGCTCTTGCTGTGGTCGGGGCCGGCCTCCTCCACGACCTCGTACGTGGGCGTCACGCCGAAGTCCCGCTGCGAGAGCTGCTGCAGGAGCGACTTGTGGTTGAGCCCCTGCTCGCCCGAAGCCACCTTCACGATCTCCGGCTCGAGCATCCGCGACACGAGCTTCCGTACCGGGTCGATCCCGCCGTCGAGGTACATCGCAGCCACGACCGACTCGAAGAGGTCCGAAAGAACCGAAGCGGGCACCGGTCGGTTGAGCGCGAGTCCCTTTCCCACGATCAGAAAGTCGATCAGCTGCAGGCGTTCCGTCACCCGGCCGCATGTCTCGCGGCTGACGACGACCGACTTGATCCGCGTCAGATCGCCCTCGAGCGAGTCGGGGAAGAGGTGGTAAAGCAGCTCGCAGACGACGAACCCCAGAATCGAGTCGCCGAGAAATTCGAGCCGCTCGTTCGACGCCAGCCGATGCTGGGCTCCGGAGGCGTGCGTGAAGGCAGCGACGAGCAGCGACGGGTCGCGAAACTCGTATTCGATCCGCCGCTGGCACTCGGCCACGTCGACCGCCGGCCCGAGGGTCTCCGGCCGCTCGACTCGCGGAGGTTCGCGTCGCCGTTGGTCCGTCCGCTTCATGCCGTGCCCGTAGCCGTAATCGTCGCTCTCCCGCTCGCGCAAGGGTACGCCCGCCCGCGGCGTCCTGTCAACGCAAATGGGGCAAAAACACGGCTAAAAAAGCGTTTTCGCGAGGAGGCGAACACTCGGCTTCCCCGCCGCGTACAGACTCCCGAGACACAAAAAGCCGGGGCCGGAAGGCCGCCGGCACGGCTGCGTTTGCGGCGGGTCCGCGGGTGAGCCTGGCCCGCATACACTTCGACCGGCCACAGCGCCCCACACTCCCAAACCTCTCCCCAGCCAAGGGCAGGCTTCTTGCCAAGCCTGCATTGATCCTCATCCAGAAAGGGAACTGCCCATGACCGCCGTTTCGCCCCATTCGCTTCCCCATTCCCCGCGGCAGTCTTCGCGCCGCTGGGCCGGAGTCGTGGCCGCCATCGGACTCGCCACGTTGTTCAGCGCCTCCGCCACCAGCCGCGCCGAGGAGACGACCGCCACCGCCGACGCCATGTCACATGCCACGGCCCTCTCCAAGGCCTTCCGCACCGCGGCCGAGCGGGCCACGCCGAGCGTGGTGGTCGTCCGCAGCGAGACGAAGGCCCGCAAGGCCGCCCGCAGCCCCAAGCGGGGCGGCGACGACCGGGGCGGCGCGGAGAATCCCTTCAAGGGCACCCCCTTCGAGGACTTCTTCCGCGACGGCATGCCCGAGGGCTTCGAGTTCAACGCTCCCGAAGGAGGCCGGATGCCGCCCCGCTCCGGCGTGGGGTCGGGCGTCATCGTCGATGCCTCCGGCCTGGTGCTGACCAACAACCACGTCGTCGCCGGCGCCGACGAGGTGACGGTCGAGCTGCCCGACGGCCGCGAATTCAAGGCCGTCGAGATCAAGACCGACCCGGAGAGCGACCTGGCCGTCGTCAGGCTGGAGAAAGCCGCAGACCTGCCGGTCGCCAAGCTCGGCGATTCGGACAAGCTCGAGATCGGCGACTGGGTGATCGCGATCGGCAATCCCTTCGAGCTCGAGACGACGGTCAGCGCCGGCATCATCAGCGGCAAGGGACGCGAGCTCGGCAGCATCCGCCGCGCGAAGTTCCTCCAGACCGACGCCGCGATCAATCCCGGCAACTCGGGCGGCCCGCTCGTCAACCTGGCCGGCGAGGTGATCGGCATCAACACCGCCATCGCCTCCAACACCGGCGCCTACCAGGGCGTCGGCTTCGCGATCCCGATCAATCTCGCGAAGTGGGTGAGCGGCCAGCTCATCGCCAAGGGCGCCGTGGAACGCGGCTACCTCGGCGTCTCGATCGGCCCCCTCACGAAGGACATGGCCTCGAAGCTCGGGGTCAACAGCCGCAAGGGCGTGCTCGTCACCGAGGTGATGGACGACACCCCTGCCGCCGATGCCGGGGTCCAAGACCTCGACGTGATCACCGCGTTCGACGACCAGCCCGTGGACGGCCCGCGGACGCTCCAGGAGCTCGTCGAGAAATCGGCGATCGGCCGGCCGCACAGGCTCACGGTGCTCCGTGACGGGAAGCCGCTGACGCTCTCGATTTCGGTCAAGCCGCTGCCCGACAAGCTCGCCCAACGGGGCGGACCGCGAGGACGCCAGCTGGCCGAGAGCCCGGAGGAGACCTTCTATTCGGAGGCGTTTGGCGTGGAGGTGCGCGACAAAGCCTCGCTCGCCGAGGATGCCTACGAGGGCTTCGAGGGAGTCGTGGTCGACCGCGTCGACAGCGAGGGAGTGGCGGCGGAGGCCGGGCTCGGCCCGGGAGTCCTGATCCGCAAGGTCGGCAAGACCCCCGTCCGCTCGATCGCCGACTTCGCCGCGGCGATCGAGAAGGAATCGCCGGTGGAGGGCGTGGTGCTGCAGGTGCGGACGCCGCGCGGCAACAGCATCGTGCTCCTGAAGAAGGATCTCTGACCGCTCCGGGCGTCAGGACGGGGACCACCTCCGCGGCCGCCGGCGCTGGGACCGGCGGCCGCCGGATGCTAAAGTGACGTCCCATGGCGACCCTCGGCGTCAACATCGACCACGTGGCCACCGTCCGGCAGGCCCGCCGCACCATCGAACCTGATCCGGTGTGGGCGGCGGCGCTTGCCGAACTCGGCGGTGCCGACGCGATCACGGTTCACCTGCGGGAAGATCGCCGCCACATTCAGGACCGCGACCTCGAGGTCCTGAAGAACACCGTCCAGGTGAAGCTCAACCTCGAGGCGGCGATCTCCCCAGCGATGATCGACATCGCCTGCCGCGTCCGTCCCGATCAGGTCACGCTCGTGCCGGAGAAGCGGGAGGAGGTGACGACGGAGGGCGGCCTCGACGTGGTCGTCCACCGCGACGCCACGGCCGCGGCCGTGGCGCGACTCCAGGAAACAGGCATCGTCGTGTCGCTCTTCCTCGATCCCTGCCCACGGCAGATCGATATGGCGGTCGACCTCGGTGCCGCCGCCGTCGAACTGCACACGGGCTGCTACGCCAACGCCACGACCGACGCCGCCCGCGAGGCGGAACTGGTCGAACTGGCACGAGCCGGCACGATGATCCGACAGGCCGGCCTCGTGCTCAATGCCGGCCACGGGCTCACCTACCGAAACGTCGTGCCGGTCGCCCGCCTGGAGGGCATGGGCGAGCTGAATATCGGCCACTCGATCGTCTCCCGGGCCGTGCTCGTGGGCTTCACGCAGGCCGTCCGCGAGATGAAGGCCCTGATCGGCTAGCGCACGTCGGAGCCATAGAGATCATCGCGACGCCGCGTGGAGAACCGAACGGATTCGCGACATGATGGGGCACGCCGGACGGTCCTGGCCCGACGAGTCTCTCGCTGTTTTCTGCCTGCCCCGCATCCTGCCACCGCCTGGAGGCTTGTTCATCGGCCTCGTTGATGGTTCACTCACGCCAGCTCCTCAAGCTTTCATCTGATTCGAGTATTCGCATGGTGCGCCTCGCCTTCGCTTTCATGGTTTCCGTGTCGCTGGCGTCGATCGCGACGGCCGAGGTCTACCAGTACGCCGACACCAACGGCTTCACGATCGGGCTGTTCCCCAGCGGGACGACACCGAGTCAGTTCGCGTTCCCGGCATCTGGTGGGCCAATCGACATGACGAGGAGCACGTCGACCGACACCGGCCTCTCGCTCACGACCCGGACCGTCACTTATTCCGCCGCGAGCCCCTACGACAACCCGGACTGGATCGCCGGCACCCGGAACTTCTTCGGCATCGTCGACAGCGGCACCGGATCCAGCCCTGTAATGACCTTTACGTCCACGTTCACCGCCCCGCTCCAGTCGAACAGCTACCTCGTGTTCACAGACGTCGAGTTCGGGGAGAAGGTATACGTGAGGGCCTACAACGATGCGTCCCTCATTCCCTATGCGGATCTCACGTTCACAAAGTGGAATGGCGGGGATCCGAACGGCACCGCGGTGAACACGACGTGGAACCCCGAGGCGGGATTTTCCGGCCTGCTCCTGAGCGGCACGCCGTACGGGTTCAGCAACCCGGTTGTGACGCTTCAGTCCTCGCAACCGATCAGCGGCCTCGAATACATGATCGACATGGGATCCGCCACGAACAGCCTGGGCTTCAACTTCGCGGCGCCGATTGCCGTCCCGGAGCCGTCCGCCATGGCACTGGTCGCCACGGCGCTGGTTGGCACGACTGCCCGCATGCGCCGACGCCGTCGACGGGCTCCCACTTCAGGCGCAGGTCCGTTCGCGGAGGATTCGCTCGTCGCCGCACTGCAGGACCGGGCGCGATGCGGCTCCCCGTCGCCGGACGGTCGACTCGGCCCCTTTGGTCTGCACTGACACCCCGCTGACTGCTTGGGACTTTGGCGGCCCCAGGGCGGTCCGGTCGGAGCACGGCCCCATGCCACGCAAGCGTGGCGGCCTGCCGCGCGGGGACTTGTCAAAACTGCCAATGGTTTTCCGGGGCGCGCTCGTCTCGAATGCCGGCTCGTCAATCACCGTCATCACCGGGAGCATTGCTTCATGCCCGCCTTCGAGACCCGACCGTCGCCGTCGCTCTCCCGCCGCCCCGCCGCCGCCTGGTTCCTCGCCTGGTTCCTCGCGTGCGGGCTGGCCACGGCCGCCGAGCCGCTGCCCGCCCCGCCCGCCGGCTCACCGGTGGCGGTGAACGGCCACTTGAGGACGCGGGGCAACGCCCTCGTCAATGCGGCGGGCGAGCCGGTGCAGCTCCGCGGCGTCGCACTGCACGGGCTGCAGTGGTTCGGCGACTTCTACCGTGACGGCCGGGCCGTCGACGCCGCGGCCACGGCCTGGGGTGCCGACGTCGTGCGGATCGCCGTCTATCTCCATGAAGGCGGCTACCTCCAGCAGGATGCCGCCGGCCGGGCCGACGTTGAGGCCATCATCGACACGATCGTCCGGCGCTGCGTGCAAGCGGGCGTCTATGTGATCATCGACTGGCACGTCCACCACCCGGGCGATCCGTTGCTCTTCATCGACGAGGCGAAGGAGTTTTTCGCCACGATGGCCGGCCGCTACGCCGGGTTGCCGAACGTGATCTACGAGATCGCCAACGAGCCGAATCGCACCGGCCTCGCGGGCGTCGCGCCGGAACGTGTGGTGCGCTGGGCCGACATCCGGGCCTACGCCGACGAGGTCATCCCGGTGATCCGCGATCGGTCGCCCGCCGCTCTCGTGCTCGTGGGAACGCCCGACTGGTGCTCGTTCGGGATCAGCGGCGGGCAGGACTGGCATGCGGTCGCGGCGGCGCCCCTCGCCCACCCGAACGTCGCCTACGTCGTCCACGCCTACGCCGCCGGGCACACCTTTCACACCGCGCTCGACGAGCTCGCCGGTCGGCTGCCGATCTTCGTCACCGAGTGGGCGGCGGCGAGCTGGCAAAGGACGAGCAGGAACGACCTCGTGAAGGCCCAGCCCTGGATCGAGCTCTTCGACCGTCGCGGCATCAGCTGGACGTACTGGAACTTCTGCCCGGGCGACGGCGTGTTCGGCTGCTTCACCGAGGGCACCACGCCCGACGACCGGCTCGATCCGGAAAGCCCGCACGTCTCGGAAACGGGCCGGCTCGTCTACCTGCTCTTGAATACGCCCCTGGACCGCTGGCAGCCCCGGGATCGGCAGCAGCCTGACGGTCAGTGAGACGCACCGGCATGTGCCCGCGATAAAGCCTCGGCGTGGGCTTTTTCCACAGCCGGCTAGATCGCCTCGCCCGGATCGGGGGCGGCGTCGTGCCTGCCCTCCATGTACTCCTCGGCCTCGTCCGCGGCCACCTCGAGCGAAGATCCGTCGATCTTGAAAACCTTCACGCGACCGTTCACGCCCTTGGCCTCGCAGAGCACCACGTAGAGGGTCGACAGCGACCCCTTGATGCCATACCGCACCCGAAACGGCAGGCCGTCCCGCTCCGACATGAAGAGCTCGGCCGCCTCGGCACTTCTGATCCCCATCTCGTCGAGCGCCGTCGAAGGCGAAGCGGCGATGAAGGACCGCAGTTCCGATTCGTCCTTCGGGCCGCTGAAGCCGTTCGGCCCCGCCACCGGCTTCGTCGGCGACGACATGAATCGCGAGTAGAAGGCGGCCAACCGCCGACCGTTCTCGCGAAACTCCCTGCGAAACGCGTCTTTTATCTGCTGCTCGGCCGGCTGCTGGCAGCCGGCCGCGGCACCCGTCGCCAACACGGCGGCCAAGAGCCAGGAACGGGAACGGATGCACGAACCATTCATGTCGGACAAGCTCGGGAGGAACTGCAGGAAGACACGGGCGTTGACGGGCATGGCAGGCGGGGCCGGCGGGCGTCGCCCAAGCCCGTCCGCCCGACGAGGCACTGCACTACAAAGCCCCCTGGCGGCCGTTGCCGCCGGCCCGCGAAAGGAGCGGCCGCAAGACGCCGTTGATGTCGGCATCGAAGCCGATCATCCGCACCGAGCCGTCGCCGAAGGCGGCCATGAATCCGCCCCCATGCGCCGACCCCGGCCCCGCATCCTTGCCGGCGGGCGTCCAGCCTGCGCCGGCCGACGCGAGCGTCGGCCGGCCCACCTCGGCATCCTGCTTCGGATAGTGGGTCGTGGTGATGACCCGCATGTACGTCCAGATGCTGGAATCCGTGTGGTTGTTCTTGAAGGCGCCGCTGTCGGACGTGCTGCCGGTATACCAAGCCGGCGACGTGACCCCTTTCTCGAGGAGCATGATGGTGTTCGTCGTGCCGTCGGTGATCTTGCCGGCGGTCACGATCGGATACTTGATCTCGAGTGTCGAACTGCCGCCCCAGTCGACCATCCCGCCAGGCTGGATGATCGAGTTGAAATTGCTCTCCAGCCAGGCGTTGTTGCAGCTCGTCGGGCTGTCCCAGTTCAACTGATCGTAGGGGCCGCTATTGGTCGCCGCATGAACCGCCGCGTAGTCGAGCAGCGGGGTCGGACTGTTATTCACGCCCCAGTTGGTGCCGTTCGGCGCGGTCTGCGAGATCCGCAGGCCGCGGGTCGGGCAGGTAAAGGAACCGATCGGACGGGCGTGCATGGAAGCGGAGCCGTTGCCCCAGTCGCGGTAGCCGTTGCCGGCGAAGCGAAGATCGTAGATCGCGTTTTCCTCGCAGTACGGCAGGATCTGGAAGGTCCACGGCAGCATGGGCGAGCCGTAGATCTCCCGGGTTCTCGAGGCGTTCCAGCCCCCGCCCTGCCACGCCCCCTTGTAGAGCCCGGAGGTCGGCAGCCGCTTCAGCGCCGACTCGTGACTGGCGATGGCCAGGCAGATCTGCTTGAGATTGTTCGTGCAGGTCGACCGACGGGCCGCCTCGCGGGCGGCCTGCACGGCCGGCAGCAGCAGGCCGACGAGCGTGCCGATGATGGCGATGACGACGAGAAGCTCGACGAGCGTGAACCCCGCTCGCCGGCTCCGAGGAGCGACACTCATGGCTTTTTCTCCCGATGACGAGGCAAGCAGGCGGGAAACACAGCGGGAACAAGAGCACGGACCCGAAGTAACGGGCATGGGGCGACCCCTCCCCCGCACTCTCGAATCCTAGGCCGACCGTTTCTCCCCCACAATTGTCACTACTGACAACATGGCCGCAGCTGCGGAAGCGTCCCTCCCTCCCCCGGTACGGGTATCCGGGGCCCCGAAAACGCCACCTGGAGGGAGCAGACTCCGCACCGACGGCATCGCGTCGGCGATCGATCAACCGCCGCGGCGAGTGGCGGGAAAAAGCCCCAGTTCGAAGCCCCGGGCGACGGCCTGGGCGCTGTTGACCGCGCCGAGTTTTTCCTTGATCGCCTCGACGTGCGCCCGGGCGGTGCGGGCCGTGATGGCCAGCCGCGCGCCGATCTCCACGGCCGTCAGGCCCTCCCGCAGTCCGGCGAGCACCTCGAGTTCGCGGGCGGTCAGCGGCTTGTCGCGGTCGCGACGGGCGAGTTTGCGGGCGACCGTCTCTCCCAACGGCCGGCCGCCGGCGTGCACCTCGCGAATCGCCGCGACCAGGTCTGCGTAGCGGATGCTCTTGGTGACGTAGCCTTGGGCTCCGGCGTCGATCGCCGCGACGACGTCGTCCTGCTCCTCGGACGAGGTGAGCATGAGCACCTTGGCCCGCGGATCCTGGGCTTTGAGCTGGCGCACCGTGTCGATGCCGTCCATGCCGGGCATGCTGATGTCGACGAGCGCCACGTCGGGCCGCAGGTCACGCCATTGATCGAGGGCCGCGCGGCCGCTTGCCGCCTGGGCCGCCACCATCATTCCGCGGGCGGCGCCGAGCGTGTGCGCGAGCCCCTCCCGAAACAGGGGATGGTCGTCCACGATCAGGATCCGGATGTCGGTCATCACGGCCGTGGGTGTCACCATTGCTCGAGCCTCTCGTCGTCGCCCGGCATAGGAACGCCCTGAGCGGAGCTTCGACACCGCCCCAGGACGACCGGGACGGCGACCGCAACGCACTCGGACGAAGTTTCAGAGTGTGGAGGCTGTTGGATCGTACGCCACGTCGTGCTTGCCCGCCATGTGCGCATCCGCCTCGTCAGCCGGCACCTCCACGAAGGCCCCGTCGCTCTTGAACACCTTCACGCGGCCATTCACGCCCTTGGTCTCGCAGAGCACCGCGTACGTCGTCGAGAGCGGCCCCTTGATGCCGTACCGGACGCGAAACGGCTGGCCGTCCCGCTCGGAGGCGAACAGCTCCGCCGACTCGGCACTCTTGATGCCGATCTCCTCGAGCGCCGCCGAGGGCGTGGCGGCGATGAACCGCCGGAGTTCCGCCTCATCGGCCGGCCCGGCAAAACCGTCCCGCCCCGTCACGGGCTTCGTCGGCGACGACATGTACCGGGCGTACATGACCGCCACCCGGCGGCCGTTCTCCCGGAACTCGTTGCGAAACGCGTCCTTGACCTGCTGCTCAGGCGAGGCCTGACAGCCTGCCACGGCCGCGATACCAAGCACTAGCACGAACCGCTGCAGACCAGACAGACGAGACAACCGCATGTCTTGAGACCTCCGTGGAAAGTTTGAGAAGGGTTCGTGGGACGGTCGAGGCCCGCGGCAACCGCCGGGCCCCGCCCGCCAAAGACGAGCCGGTCGATCACAGGTCGGCCTGGCGGCCGTTGCCCTGAGCCCGCGACACGAGCGGCCGGAGGACACCATTGATGTCGGCCGCAAAGCCGATCGTCCGCACCGAGCCGTCACCGAAGACCGCATTGAAGCCGCCCGGATGGGCCGCCCCGGGGCCGAGATCCTTGCCCTTGACCGTGTTCGAGTCCGTGGGGCTGCCCGACGAGTAGGTGCGTCGATTGATTTCGGAGTCCTCTTTCGGGTAGTGGTTCGTCGTGATGAGTCGCATGTACGACCAACTGCCGTCGTTGTTCTCGAAGTCGAAGTACCCTCCGTCGGCGGAGCCGCCGGTGTACCACGAGGGAGACGTGATGCCCTTCTCGACGAGCATGATGGTGTTCGTCGTGCCGTCGGTGATCTTCGCGACGGTCACCGGGGCATACTGGATCTCGAGCTTCTGACTGCCGCCCCAGTCCACCAAACCGCCCGGCTGGATGATCGAGTTGAAGTTGTTCTCCATCCACGTCTGGTTCGCACCGCTCGGGCCGTCCCAGTTGAGCTGCTCGTAATGTCCGCCGTGGCCGCCGATATGGACCGCGGCATAGTCGAGCAGCGGCGTGGGACTGCTGTTGACGCCGTAGTTGGTGCCGTTGGGGGCCGTCTTCGAGATCCGGAGGCCCCGGGTCGGGCAGGTGAAGAAGTTGACCGGCCGGGCGTGCATCGAGGCCGAACCCTGTCCCCAGTCGCGGTAGCCGTCCGGCCCGGCGGAACGCTTGTCGACGATCGCGAGCTCTTCGCTGTAGGGCAGGATCTGGAACGTCCACGGCAGTGCCGGTGAGCCGTAATGCCCGTCCTGTGTCTTGGAGTTGTTCCATGACCCGGCGGCCCAGGCCTGCTTGTGGAGCCCCGTCGTGGGAAACTTCTTCTGCGCCGACTCGTAGTTGGCCACGGCCAGGCCGATCTGCTTGAGATTGTTCGTGCAGGCGGACCGGCGAGCCGCCTCGCGGGCGGCCTGCACGGCCGGCAGCAGCAGGCCGACGAGCGTGCCGATGATGGCGATGACGACGAGAAGCTCGACGAGCGTGAACGCGGCTCGGCGGGCTGGGGCGGCGGTCTTCATGATGATGGGCTCCTCCGGAAGGCAACGACGAGACAAGAGGCGATCCAACGCCGGATGGGGAACGGGGCCGCGAGGGGAGCACTGGCAGCAGCCTGGAACATCCCTCCCACTTCTTCTCCAACCCTACGAACTGGCGAGGGCGGCGGCCATTGGCAAATTTGCCAACCAGGAAAGTTTTTCGCTCGCCCCTCGGGCGCGCCGCGATCGTTCGGCGGCTAGCCGCCGGCGGGCGGTTCGCCGGGCATCTCGACACGCACGCTCGTCCCGTGGCCGGGGCGGCTGTCGATCGTGAGCGTCGCTCCCATCCGCCCCGCGCGTTCCGCCATGCCCCGCAGCCCGAAGTGGCCCTCCAGCCCCGCACGGGCCGCCACCTCGAAGCCCTTGCCGTCGTCCCGCACCTCGACGCAACATCCGCCGTCGGCCGCGGCCAGCCGCACGTCGACGCGGGTCGGTCCACCGTGCTTGAGGGCGTTGGTCACCGCCTCCCGCACGATCCGCAGCAGGTGAAACTGGGCCGCGGGCGACACGAGCAGCGCGGAGGTTTCCAGCCGCAGGCCGATCGGCACGTTCGTCAACGTCCGCAGGTAGGCCACCTGAGCGGCCAGCGACTCGACGAGCGTGCCGTCGGTGCGGGTGGGGTCGCGCAGGTCCCAGAGGAAGTCGTGCGTCTCCCGCCGCACCTGCTCGAGCAGGCCCCGCTGCTGCTCGAGCACGCCCCGCGACCGGTCGTCCTCGGCGAGATCGGCGGCGGCGTCGAGCCGCAGCGCGATGCCGGCCAGATCCTGCTCGAGCGTGTCGTGAAACTCCCGCGCGATCCGCAACCGCTCGCCGGCCACGGCCTCGAACTGCAGCTTCTCCTCGATGATGCCCACCTGCCTGGCCACCTGTCGCCGCAGCAGCCCCACCCAGACGAGCGCCGCCAGCACCGTCGCCGCCAGCGCCGCGATCACCGCGGCGAGCCGGTGCGGCTTCCACCACGACGGCGCCCGCACGAGCATGAGGTCCTCGGGAGAGCGCAACAGAATCTCGAGCGGCGGGGCCGAAGCCGGCCGCTCGGCGGTGAGCGAGTGGCGCCGCGTTCCCCCGACCGGCCGCACGATGCCGGTCACCTGCACGCGGCTGCCCGGCTCGAGCAGCCGGCCTTTCACGAGCCCGAGCAGACCAGTGACCGCCGTCAGGCCCACGTCCTCGGCGAGCAGCCGAATCTCGCCGCCGCTGCGTCCCGGACTCACGTCCACCACCGTCGCCGGAAAAGTCACGAGGCAGCCGTAGTAGTCGCCCGGTTCGGCCGTGTCGAAACGGGACAGAGCGAGGGTGTTGATCCGCATGATGTCCGCCGGCTGGATGGCCATCGGCTCCGGCGGCGTTCCCGACCGCACCCGGCGCACCTCGGCTTCAGCGATGCTGAAGACGGGCGCCGCGCCATCGACGAACCCGACCACCTCCACCCAGTCGCCCACGGCGAGCGGCGCCGTGGACGCCGATTCCACCAGCACGCCCGCAAAGCCCGCTTGGAGATAGAGAAATCGCCCCGGCTCCGCGTGGGTCACCACGCCCTGCGTCCGAATCCGGTGCCCGTCGTCGCGATAACGGCCGACCTCGGCGAGCGGCTTGTCGCGGATCGCGCCCGGGGGCGTGACGATGCTGAAGTCCTCGGCGCAGCAGACATTCATCCGGGGCGCGAGCAGTTCGCCCCGGCTGTTGATCTCGGCGGTGGCCACGCCGGCACAGCGGATCGTGGCATCGACGTACCGCTCCGGAGCCAGAGGCACAGCAGCCCGGGCCACGTCCACCCAAAACTCACGGGTCACGTCGGCCACGAGAAAGAGCAGCCGGCCGTTGCCCGCGTCCTCGCGAAACCCGCGCACGATGCCTGCCGCTTCGACGCGCAGGCAGTCGTCGAGGCCGAGAAAGAACCGGTTGCGATCGTAGGGGCGGGCCGGCGGCAGCGGCCGCTCCCCCCGCACGCGGATCCGCGTCGGCACGATCGTCGGCGCGTAGCCGCCGCGTTTGGCAAGCCCCGCGACCTCGATCAGTTCCCCTTCGCGAATGGCGAGCACGGCGGCGAGTTCGGTCTCGAGCCGGTCGAGTCGGCGCGCCTGCGTGACGTCGATCCAGACGCCGGCGGAGTCGTCCTGCACGACCAGCCCCTCGCCGAGCTTGAGCGTGACGACGCCCTCAACCAGCACCTCCGCGCGGCCCTCGAGCGGCGCGAAGTCGATGACGTCGGCGATCGGCGTGAGGCCGTTTCCGGCACCCGGATCATCCGCGGCGGAGGCGCACCGGGTCGCGCCGATCATTTCCCAGACAACCGCGCCGGCCAGTGCGCCGCCCCACAGCAGCGGCCACAGCCGAGAAGTCGGTCGTCTGTTCATGCTGGTCCCCTCGCGCTCACCCCGCATGCCCGGCACCACCGCCCCGTCAGGCTCTCGCCCGCCTGCGCCGGGCGGCCCGGGCTCGTTCCAGACTACCACCACATCCGGTCGGCACAGCTACCGCAGGTAGGCGTCGTACCCCGTCTTCAGGATGAGGATGCCGACGACCCCCGCGAACACGACGCGGATGAAACCAGAGCCATGCTTGAGCGCGAGCCGCGTCCCCACCATGCTGCCGAGCACGTTCGCCACCGCCATCGGGATCATGAACTGCCACCAGACGTGGCCCGTCCAGGCGAAGACCGCGAGCGACGCCAGGTTTGTGGCGGTATTGAGCACCTTGGCGCTGGCCACCGCATGCAGGAAGTCGAAGCCCAACACCCGCACGAACGCGAAGATGAAGAAGCTTCCGGTGCCGGGCCCGAAAAAGCCGTCGTAGACGCCCAGGCAACCCGCGATCAGCGTCGCCCACGCGGCCTCGGCCCGGGCACCGTGCCGAGGCGCGTGATGCCGGCCAAGCTCCTGCTCGAGAAGCGTCGCGACGAGCACGATCGCGAGCAACACCGGCAAGGCCTGTCGCAGCCACGCCCCCGACACCTGCGACACGAGCCACGCCCCCAGGCAGCCCCCCGCCAGGGCCGCCGCCAGGGCCGGCAGCAGCGTCGCCCAGGGCAGCCGGACATGCCGGGAATACGACACCGACGCCCAGAGCGTGCCCCAGACCATCGCCGACTTGTTCGTGCCGAAGAGCGTGGCGGGCGGCGCCTGCGGAAAGATCCCGAACAGGATCGGGATCGACACCAGCCCGCCGCCGCCGGCGATCGCATTCACCACCGCGGCGGCGAACGAGGCCAAAACCGCCGCGGCGAGTTCACTCATGGATCCCTGCCCCACGCACGTCCAGCGCTCGGGAAGGGGTCGCCCGTGCCATGAGAGCCGGCGTATGCTGACAAGCGCAGCCAGGATGGCGGAGCGCAGTCAGCATCCGAGTGAGCGGAGGGCAGGATGCCCGCAGCGAACGTCCGGCGACATGGTACGGGCGACCCCGAGCGTTTCCAATCGGCCTCAGACGTCGCAGAGCTCCACGGCCTGCCGCAGGCCGGCCATCGCGTCGCGGGTCGGGATGAACTCCTGCCCCACGTAGCCCTGGTAGCCGATGTCGAGCAGCTTCCGCATGATCGGCGGGAAGTTGATCTCCTGGTTGTCGTCGAGCTCGCCGCGACCGGGATTGCCGGCGGTGTGGATGTGGCCGATCACGTCCTTGCACTGCTCGATCCGCCGGATCACGTCGCCGTTCATCACCGACACGTGGTAGATGTCGAAGAGCATCTTCACGCGGTCCGAGCCGACGCGGCGGACGATGCCGGCGACATAGTCCACGTCATCGCCCTGGTAGCCGGGATGGCCCTTCATCGGGTGCGTGTCGTCACGGGAGTTCAAGTGCTCGAGGCAGATCATGACCCCCTTCTTCTCGGCATGGCCGGCGATCGCCTTCAGGCCCTTGACGCAGTTGTCGGCGCCCTCTTCCAGGCTGATCTCGCCGCTCTTGGGATCGTCCGCATCCCGCCACGTGTAGCCGTTGAAGGCGATCACCGCGGGAAAGCCCGCATCGGCGCAGGCGTCGATCATCTCAGTCGTCCGCGCGATGACCTCCTCCTGATAGCGAGGGTTGTTGAAGCCGCGCATGAAGGGCGCGCCGGGCATGCCGTTGGGCGCGAGGGCGCAGGTGAGGCCGTGTTTCTTGATCGTCGGCCAGAGACTCGGATCGGCCAGTTCGATCGACGTGCAGCCGAGCTCCTTGGCGACCTGGCACATCTTCTCGATGTCCCACTTGTCGCCGGCGACGTTGTAGCACCAATAGACGAGCGACTGCTTGATGCGGCCCTTCATGGAAGAGACTCCTTCTGCGGCATGGAGAACGGCGGGCGCCGCCGCGATGGCGGCGCCCAGGACGGAGACGGTCTGGATCGCCTCACGGCGGCTGATCCGATCGGGCGGCGGCATGGACATGACTGCGGGGCCCCGGGATGGCGACGGCTTGCGGCCGGCGCAACGGCCGGCCGCGGGGGCGATAGCCTACCCCGCGGCGCGCCGGCCCGAAAGCAGGCCCGCTGGACGTCAGGGACCGGCCAACGCCACGGGGTCGTCGAGCACGAACATATGGCCGTGGTCGGAGGTCACGATCACGACCGAGTCGTCCCAGGCGTCATGCCGCTCGATCCAGGCCACCACCGCCTGGAATGCCGCGTCGCCGCTCTTCACCGCGCCGATTGCCGCGTCGATGTCGTTGGCGTGCGAGGCCCAGTCCACGTCGCCCGCCTCCACCATGAGCCAGAACCGGCCACGGGCCGCCAGCACGTCGAGCGCCGCCCGCGCCATGTCGGCGAGCGTCGGATTTTCGACGATGTCGGCCTCGCTGTAGGGCTTGATCGGGCAGAACTTCTTGCGAAGCCGGTCGTCATGCGGGCCGGCTTCCGGCCGGCAGCCCACGGGGTCGAAATCACCGTCGGCCGTCTGGTAGGGCAGATTCCCTTCCGCCACCCCGAAGAGCCCGAAGAGCCGCTGGTTGGCGGCGATCGCCTCCTCCGCGGCCGCCGCCAGCACGAGGTCGCCCTGGCGACCGGCGGATCGCATGACGACGCGATACTTTCCGCCGCGGGCCGCGTCGATCGCCGCGAGCGTCGAGCCGGCGATGTACTTGCCGCCAGGCTCGAAGTTGAGGCCTTGGTCTTTCTCCCCTTCGAGCGTGCCCTGCACGCCGAAGCCCGCGCCGATGAGCACGTCGAGACCCTCGAGCGGGACGCTCCGCCGCGCGATCGAGGGCTGACCGACCAGGTCGCGGGCGATGTCCTGATAGTCGTCCCGGGTCACGTTGTTGGCATAGCTGCAGGCGGGGGTGGCATGCGAGATCGGCACGCTCGTCACGGCGCCCACGGCATACCCGCGGGCCTGCAGCGTGCGGGCGACCGGCTCGAGATGCCGGCCCTCGACGTCGACGTTGATCGAGTCGTTGTAGGTCTTATGGCCGGTGCAGAGCGACGTCGCCGACGCCGCCGAGTCGGTGACGGCATGTGGTCGGCCTCGGTCGCGGCCCATGAGATACCGCGGGTCGGCGTCGGCCGCCCAGGGAGTGGCGCCGCCGCGCCGCGGATCGTAGCCCCCCGGCTTGTCGCCCCCGGGGTTGCGGATCGCCTGGGCGTCGACATCGACCTTCGTCCCATCGTTGGCCGGGCTCGTCACGCAGAGGCCGAAGTCGGTCGGCGGGAGCCGGCGTCCGGCCCGCGGGAGCACTCCATAATCCTGGAAGCCGAGCCCGGTGCCCCGGCCGGAGTCGTACAAGACCCGGCCGCGCGACGCGATCGCCGCGGCGCGGGTCGTCGTCCAGTCCATGCCGTCGAAGACGACGAGGATGATGTGCTTCTTGCCGGCTTCGGCCGCGGCCAACTGCAGCCTGTAGACGTCGGTCTGATCGAAGTAGTCGGCCTCGGGATTGAGCGTGTGCTCGGGGACGCGACCGTAAAGTTTCGCAAGCCCGGCCGCGTCGCGGTAGACGCTCTTGCGCCCGGCCACCGCGTCGAGCGTCATCCCGAAGGTGTAGACCGGAATCAGCCGATTGGAGTGGTTCGACCAGGAGATGTAGCGGTCGGGCTGGTCGCCCCAGTGGCCCCAGGCGGCCCGGCCGGTCGCCTCGGCCGCGGCCTCGAGCGCCCGAATCGAATCCGCCGCCGATCGGCCGACCGCCGGGGCGGGCGGGAACTGGCCTCGGGCTCCGTCGGCGGACAGCCAGGTCGCAACGAGGGCGGCGGTCGATGTAAAAAGCAGACGGCGGGCCCACCGCCGCGGATCGCGGCGACCGCTCGGGAGGTTCGTCCGTGGAGACATGGCGTGCATGATAGCGAAACCCGTGATCACAAAACATGGAGAGGCCTCGATGCACGCGGCCCTCCAGTCCGCCCGGCGACCGCTGGCCGCCGCGGCACTCGTCGTCGCTTCGGCAGCCACGGTGGCCGCCGACGACAGATGGCTCCCCGAGGTGGCTGCCGCGATGCAGGAACTGGTGGAGGCCCGCGACGTCGCCGGCGCGGTGACCGTCGTGGCCGGCCGCGAGGGAGTCCTGCATCTGGATGCGACCGGCTGGGCGGACATCGCGTCGGGCCGGCCGATGACACCCGACACCCTCTTCTGGATCGCCTCGATGACGAAGCCCGTCACCGGCGCGGCCGTGGCGATGCTGATCGACGAGGGCACGATCTCGATCGACGACCCGGTCGAGACGTACGTGCCGGAGTTCGCGAACCTCGTGACCGCGTCCGGCCGCCCGGCCCGCATCACGATCCGCCAGATCCTCACCCATACCTCCGGGCTCGGCGAGGCGCCGGTCGCCGCCACCCGGGCGGCCCGCACACTGGCCGACCTGGTGCCCGCTTGGCTCGCCGCGCCGATGAAAAATGAACCCGGCGAGAAGTGGGCCTACACGCAATCGGGGATCAATCTCGCAGGCCTGATCGTCGAGAAGGTGAGCGGCCGGACGTTCGATGCGTTCCTCGAAGAGCGGCTCTTCGGACCGCTGGGCATGGTCGACACGACCTTCTATCCATCCGACGCGCAGCGGGCCCGGCTGGCGACTGGCTATCTGCACGTCCGTGGCTCTGACCGGCTCGAACCGGCGCCGGCCCGGGCCGAGTATGGCGCGCGGCCGCTCCCGCCGCAGGGCAACGGCGGCCTCTACTCGACGCCGCGCGACTACACACGCTTCGTGCGGATGCTCTTGAACGGCGGCTCCCTCGACGGCCGGGCCTATCTTGGGGAGGCGGGCATGCGGGCCCTGTCGACCGTGCAGACCGGGGCACTGCCGACGGGCTTCTTCCAGGCGGCCGAGTCCGGCGGGTGGGGCGCGAACTACGGGTGGGGCCTGGGCACCTGCGTGCTGCGGGAACCGCACGACGGTGTGGCCGCCATGCTGTCGCCCGGCACGTTCGGACACGGTGGCGCGTGGGGCACGCAGGCCTGGGTCGACCCCGTCCGCGGGGTGGCCTACGTGCTCATGGTGCAGCGGGCGAACTTCCCCAACAGCGACGCGAGCGACGTCCGCCGCCGGTTTCAGGAGGCGGCGGCCGCTGCGCTCTTCCCCGATCGCGAGGCCGGGCGGTGAGCGGCCTGCCGCGACGGCGGGCAACGCAGTGCAAGCAACGGGCAGTGCGAGCACCCGGATTGCCATGCCGCCCCCACGATCACGGCGTCGCTGCCGGGCATCTGCCGCAGGGAGCGGGCATTCCGGGCCGGGCGTCAGCGCCGGCGCGACGCCGCGCTGTCCCCGGCGCGGCGTTTGCACGCCAGGACTCCCGGCATGCCGTTGGTCGCGGTCGCCGAAGCGGTACATTGACCACCGCCGTCACATCTCCCACCTCCCGCCGAGCCCCATCCCGTGGCCCACGACGACCTGCTGCGCCGCGACGTCCGCCTGCTCGACGACATGCTCGGCGAGGTCATCGTCGAACTGGCAGGCCCGGACAGCCTCAGACTCGTGGAGGAGATCCGCCGTCTGGCCCGCGACCGCCGCACGGGGCGGCACGACGCCGAGCCGGCACTGGCCGCCCGCATCGAGTCGCTCGACACGCACGAGGCGGAAACGGTCGCCCGGGCGCTCAGCATCTTCTTCGACCTGGTCAACATCGCCGAAGACCGGCAGCGGGTGCGGGTGCTTCGCGAGCGGGAGGCCGCCCGGGCCGACATGCCGATCGGCGAATCGCTCGCGGCCGGCATCGCGGAACTGGCAGAGCTGGGCTTGCCGGCGGACGCCGTCCAGGAGGTGATCGACCGGCTCTCGATCGAGCTGGTCTTCACGGCCCATCCGAGCGAGGCCAAGCGCCGGTCGATCCGCGCCAAGCTCCGGCGGATGCGGCACGCGCTCCGCGAGCTCGACCGCGGTGACCTGCTCGCCCGCGAGCGGGCGACGCACGCGGCACAACTCGCGGGCGAGCTGCGGGTGCTCTGGCAGACGGAGTTTCTCAGGCCCACCCGCCCCACGGTGCTCGATGAAGTCGACCGCGGCCTCTCGATCATGCCACGGCTCTGGGAAGCCGTGCCGCAGGTTTATGCGTCGCTCCGCCGCGGCCTGGCCGCCTCCTTCCCCGCGGCCGCCTTCCGCGTGCCCGCCTTCCTGAGCTTCGGCTCGTGGATGGGGGGTGACCGCGACGGCAATCCCTTCGTCACCGCCGAGATCACCGAACGGACGCTCCTCAAGCTGCGCGAGGCGGCGATCGACCGGCACCTGGAATGGTGCTCGCGGCTGCACGACCTGCTCACGATCTCGGCGCACGCCGCGGCCGGCTGCCGGCCGCTGGCCGAGCGGCTGACGGAGCTGGCGGCCGCGTCGCCCGAACTGGCGGCGGCGGTCGACTCGGTCGCGGCCCACGAGACCTATCGCCGCTATATCCGCATGATTCGCTTCCGCCTCGAGCGGTCGCGGTTCGAGTCGTTCGCCGCGCCGTCCCGCCCGGGTGGCTACCTCTCCAGCCACGAGTTCGAGGCCGACGTGGCGGCGCTCGTGGACTGCCTGGGCCGCGACCAGGGATCGGTCGACGCCTCGCCGGCCGTCGGCTGGCTCGACCTCGTGCGCACTTTCGGCCTCCACATGACGCGGCTCGACGTGCGGCAGGACGCCCGCGCCTACGCCGACATCATGGGAGAGGTGCTCGCGGCCGCGGGTGTCGTCGCCGATGCGGCCGCCTACGCCGCCGCCGACGAACCCGCCCGCCGATCGGCCCTCCTCCGCAGCATGCCCGCCGCGGCCGGCGCAGCCCCGCCTCCCACCGTGGCCCGGGACCGGCTCGGGCCCCTCGCGGCCGACACCCTCGACCTCTTCGCGCTGCTCCACCGGGCGGTCGTCCGCGGCGGGCCGGAGTGCGTCGGGGCGGCGATCATCAGCCTCACGCGTGGGCCGGCCGACGTGCTCTCGGTGTTGTGGCTCTGGCGGTGGGCCCGGGCCACCGCCGCGGCCCGGGGCGAGCGAATCTCCGCGGGCGACATCGCCGTCGTGCCGCTCTTCGAGAAGATCCACGACCTCGCCTGCGCCCACGAGACGCTCGCCGCCATCCTCGACGAGTCCGCCTACCGCGAGCATCTCACGGGCCGCGGCGATCGGCAGATCGTGATGGTGGGCTACTCCGACAGCACGAAGGACGGCGGCTACTTCGCCGCCTGCCACGGGCTGCAGACGGCGCAGGCGCGGCTCCACGCGGCCGCGGCGGCGCGGGGCGTGAGCCTGACCTTCTTCCACGGGCGTGGCGGATCGCTCGGCCGTGGCGGCGGCCCCGCGGCCCGCGGCATCCTCTCGCTCCCGTCCGAGACGCTCGACGGCAGCCTGCGGCTCACCGAACAGGGCGAGGTGCTCGCCGAGCGGTACGACGACGTCGAGGTGGCCTGCCGGCATCTCGAGCAGGTCTCCTGGGCGACCCTCGTGGCCTCGAGCGTCCGTCGGGGGGAGCCGAAACCCGAGTGGACCGACCTCTCCGCCCGCATGGCGGAGCGGTCGTGGGCGGCCTACCGTGAGCTGGTCGACCTGCCGGGCTTCATCCGCTACTTCTCCGAGACGACGCCGATCGACGACATCGAGACGCTGCCGATCGCATCGCGGCCCTCGCGGCGGCGCGGCGAGCGGACGCTCGACGACCTGCGCGCGATCCCCTGGGTCTTCGCCTGGACGCAGAGCCGTTGCATGATCCCGGCCTGGTACGGCCTGGGCACGGCGCTCGTGGAGGTGAAGTACGACGACCGCCATGCCTGGCAACGGGTCTGCGACATGTACCGGCAGTGGCCGTTCTTCCAGGCCACGATCGACAACGCCACCCTCGCCCTGGCCAAGGCCGACATGTACATCGCGCAGCGGTATTCCGAGCTGGTCGACGACGCCGATGTCCGCCGGCCGATCTGGCAGCGGATCGCCGCCGAGCGCGACCGCACCCGCCAGGCGATCCTCGACATCGTCGGCGGCGGCGAACTGCTCGCCACCACCCCCTGGTTCCAGCGATCGATCGAGGCCCGCAATCCCTCCATCGACCCGCTGAACCTCATCCAGATCGAGTTCATGCGCCGCCGCCGGGCGGCGCCGGAGGACGAATCGATCCGCGACCTGCTGCGGCTCTGCGTGCAGGGCATCGCCGCCGGCATGCGGACGACAGGCTAGCCACCCGTGCATCCCTTGCAGACGCAGGACCCAGCCCCATGACGACCGCCGCCGACCTCGTGATCAAGACGCTCGGTCCGTGCCGCATCGACTCGCCGCTGCGGGACCGGCTCGAATCGCGCCGCACGACGGTGCACTACGTGGGCGAGGACGACCGCGTGCTCTTCCACGACACGCTGAACCTCGTCGCGGCCAGCGGCTGCCCGCTCGACCAGCTGCCGGGATTCGAGCCCGCCGGCCCGCGGCGCAAGATCTTCTTCGATCCCGCGAAGATGCGGGTCGGCATCGTCACCTGCGGCGGCCTCTGCCCGGGCATCAACGACGTGATCCGCGGCCTCGTGATGGAGCTCACGTTCCACTACGGCGTCAAGCGGATCTACGGCTTCCGCAACGGCTACCAGGGCTTCGTGGCGAAGTACGGCCACGATGTCGTCGAGCTCACGCCCGACCTCGTGAGCAACATCGACGAGGACGGCGGCACGATCCTCGGCACCTCGCGGGGCGGCCAGGATCCGCAGGAGATCGTCGACTGCCTGGAGCGGATGAACCTGAGCGCCCTGTTCGTGATCGGCGGGGACGGCTCGCTGCGGGGCGCGATGCAGATCGCGGCCGCGGTCGCCGAGCGGGACGGCAAGATCGCGGTGGTGGGCGTGCCGAAGACGATCGACAACGACATCCCCTTCATCGACCAGAGCTTCGGGTTTCAGACCGCCTTCGGCGAGGCGACCAAGGCGATCCAGTCGGCGCATGCCGAGGCCAAGGCCTCGCCCAACGGCGTGGGGCTCGTCAAGCTGATGGGCCGCCACTCGGGCTTCATCGCCTGCTACGCCTCGCTCGCCGAACCCGACGCGAACTACGTCCTCATCCCGGAGGTGCCCTTCCGGCTCGACGGCCCGGGCGGGCTCCTGGCGCAACTGCACGACCGCGTACGGCAGAAGGGCCACGCCGTGATCGTCGCCGCCGAGGGGGCCGGCCAGGACCTGATGGCGGAGGACTGTGGCGTCGACGCGTCGGGCAACCGCCGGCTGCAGGACGTCGGACTGTTCCTGAAAGCCCGCATCGAGCGGCACTTCGCGGCGGCGGGCACGGAACTGAACCTCAAGTACATCGACCCGAGCTATCTGATCCGCAGCATTCCGAGCAACCCCTACGACAGCGTCTACTGCCTCAGGCTCGCGCAGAACGCGGTCCACGCGGCGCTCGCCGGCCGCACCGAGATGGTGGTGGGCCGCTGGCACGGCCGCTTCGTCCACATTCCGATCCCCCTGGCGGTGAGCCACCGCAACCAGGTGGCCCCGGACGGCGACCTCTGGCTCTCGGTCCTCGAAGCCACCGGCCAACCGCCACTCGTTTAGAAACCCGTGGACAAAGTCATCGCACGGGCCGGCACCACCCAAGCCCCGTCGCCGGACGTTCACAACGGACATCCTGTCCGTTGCTCACTCGGATGCCGACTTCGCTTCGCCATCCTGGCTGCGCTTGTCGGCATACGCCGGCTCTCGGGGCGTGGGCGGCCCCGGCCCTTCCCCCCACACAAGGCAGCCGGCGGGTCGGTGCAAGCTCGAGGAGCTTTGAGGATTTCGCCCACTGGACGTGAGCAGCGGCAGGCGAGTTCGACGCGAAATACTCTCGCGACGAGACTTGTACCGCCCGCCGGCGGTTGGGCGCGATGACGTTCCCGTTTCCTGGGCGTGAGGGGAGTCGAAGCCACCGGGTGCTGAGCGCGAGTTGCCGTTCGCCGCGGATTGCGGGATGCTCTTAGCGCAGCGGGCCACCCGCCCGAGCCGATCTTTCCCTGGAGAGTCGACCCATGCCGGATGCCGTTTCCTTCGCCCGCATGCGAGCAACTGCGTACCGCTGCGTCATCGCGGCGCTATTTGCCGTCGTCTGTTCGATCCTGGCGGCGCCGGCGGACGGCGCCGAGTGGCCGCAGTGGCGCGGGCCCGAGGGCCAGGGCCACGCGCCATCCGCCCACGATCTGCCGGTGCGCTGGAGCGAGACGGAAAACGTCGCCTGGAAGACGCCGCTGCCGGGCCGCGGCTGGTCGTCGCCGGTGATCGACGGCAGTGCGATCTGGATGACGACCGCGATCGAGTCGGAACTGTCGCCCGAGGAACGCGAGCGGCGGCTCAAGACGATCAACACCAAGCTTCCCATGTCGGTCTCCGGCCCCGTCGCCCTGCACGCCCTGTGCGTCGACCGCGAGTCGGGCCGCTTGCTCCACGACGTGAAGCTCATGGTCGTGGACGACCCGCAGCCGATTCACGCGCTCAACTCCTTCGCCTCGCCGTCGCCGGTGCTCGCCGACGGGCGGCTCTACTGCCACTTCGGCGACTTCGGCACGGCGGCGGTCGACACCGCCACGGCCCGCGTGCTCTGGACCACGCGGGAGCAGCGGCTCAACCACGAGAACGGCCCCGGCAGCACGCCCATCCTCTGGAAGGATCGGCTGATCTTCCACTGCGACGGCAGCGACACGCAGTCGATCGTCGCCCTCGACACGGCGACCGGCGCCGTGGCCTGGCAGACGCCCCGCAGCGGCACGCTCCGCGACGACCCGCAGCTCAAGAAGGCCTATGGCACGCCGCTGGTGCTCGCGCTCGGCGGCCGCGACGTGCTCGTTTCGCCGGCGGCGGACTGGCTCTACGGCTACGACCCCGCCACCGGCGAGGAACTCTGGAAGATGGGCTACGGAGTGCTCGGCTTCTCGATCGTGCCGCGGCCGGTCACGGCCCACGGGCTGCTCTACATGAGCACGAGCTTCATGCAGCCGGAGCTGCTCGCGCTGCGGCTCGGCGACGGCACGGCCGCGCCCGAGATCGTCTGGCGGGAGAAGAAGGGCGTGCCCGCGATGCCCTCGCCCCTGATCGTCGGCGACGAGCTGTACATGGTGAGCGACAAGGGAGTGGCCACCTGCCTCGACGCGAAGACCGGCGCCGCGGTCTGGTCACAGCGGCTCGGCGGCAACTTCTCGTCGTCGCCGCTCTGCGCCGACGGGCGGATCTACGTCGGCAACCGCGACGGGGCCACGTTCGTGATCAAGCCGGGCCGCACGTACGAGCTGGAGGCGACCAACCAGCTCGACGGCCAGATCATGGCCACGCCGGCCGCGGTCGACCGGTCTCTGTATCTCCGCACCGACAAGGCTCTCTACCGCATCGAGAAGCCGGCCGGCGGCGTGCCGGCCAAGGCGGCGCACTTCCGGCGGCAGGCGGCCGCTGCGCCGGCGCCGCCTGAGGCACAGGCCGCGGCGGCCGACGCCGCGATCCCGAAAGGCGAGCTGACCACGTTCACCTTCGAAGGCAGCAAGGTCTTTCCGGGCACCCGGCGGGAAGTCGCCGTCTACGTGCCGGCCCAGTTCGACGGCAAGACCCCCGCCTGCGTGCACGTCAATCAGGACGGCGTCCAGTTCGACGCGCCGGCGGTCTTCGACCGGCTCATTCACGAGCGGAAGATGCCGGTGACGATCGGCGTGTTCGTGAAGCCGGGCGTCGTGCCCGCGGCGCGGGAGGGCGCCCTCGACCGCTACAACCGCAGCTTCGAGTACGACGGGCTCGGCCCCGACTACGCCCGCTTCCTGCTCGACGAACTGCTGCCGGCGGTCGCCGCCCGCAAGACCGCCGACGGCCGCCAGATCGTGCTGTCGCAAGCGGGCAACGACCGCGCCATCGGCGGCACGTCGAGCGGGGCGATCGCCGCCTTCACGGCGGCCTGGGAGCGTCCCGACGCCTTCACGCGGGTCTTCAGCGGCATCGGCACCTACGTCGGTCTCCGCGGCGGTCATGCCTATTCCACGCTCGTCCGCAAGGTGGAGCCGAAGCCGCTGCGGATCTTCCTCGAGGACGGGTCGAACGATCTCAACATCTATGCCGGCGACTGGTGGACGGCCAACCAGGCCATGCAGCGGTCGCTCGAGTTCGCCGGCTACGAAGTGCGGCACGCCTGGGGCGACGGAGCTCACAACGGCAAGCATGCGACCGAGCTGTTCCCTGAAGCGGTCGCGTGGCTGTGGAAGGACTGGCCGCGACCGGTGGGCCGCGGCCAGGGCAGCCAGCAGCTCCGCGACATCCTCCTCCCGGACGAGGACTGGCGGCTCGTCGGCGAGGGCTACAAGTTCACCGAGGGCCCCGCGGCCAATGCCCGCGGCGAGTTCTTTTTCAACGACGTCGGCGGCGGCAAGACCTACCGGGTCACGCCCGATTGGAAGGCCGAGGTCTGGCTCGACGATTCGCGCAGGGGGGACGGCCAGAACTTTGCTCCCGATGGGCGGCTGGTGGCGGCGAGCGCCGCCGACACCGCGATCCTCGCCTGGGATCCGGCGGGCAAGCCGGCCAAGCTTATCGAAGGCTGGCGGGGCAACGACCTCGTCGTGACCGCCGCCGGCACGATCTACGTGACCGAGCCCGGTTGGGACGGCAAGGCGCCGAGCAAAATCCATTGCCTGCGTCCCGCCGCAGACGGCACGTTCACCGACACCGTCGTCGACACGGGGCTCAAGTTCTCCAACGGCATCTGCCTGTCGCCCGACCAGAGCCTGCTCTACGTCGCCGACAGCCGCACGCACTGGGTCTACAGCTATTCCGTCCAGCCCGACGGCACGCTCGCCAACAAGCAGCGGTTCTACCATCTGCATGTGCCCGACACCGCCGACGACTCGGGCGCCGACGGGATGCGGGTCGATCGGGACGGCAGGCTCTACGTGGCCACGCGCATGGGCATCCAGGTCTGCGACCAGGCGGGCCGCGTGAACTGCATCATCCCCAC
>JBJOKF010000076.1:0-11665 GCA_046046235.1 Planctomycetota bacterium
CCCCGAGAGCCGGCGTATGCCGACGAGCGCAGCCAGGATGGCGAAGCGAAGTCGGCATCCGAGTGCGTGAAGGCCTGGAGGGCCTGCACGAACGTCCGGCTTTCGCGGCGTGGGCGGCGCCTCGCCGGCGCACTTGTCTACGCGGATTCGACAAGTTGAAAAACGTGTCGCCACGACGGCCCAGAGCCAGAGCCAGAGCCAGAGCCAAAAATGGGAGAGCCCATGTGAAACGGCCGATTCGACGCACACCCTCGTCCCAGCGGGTTTCGATCTGGTAAAAAGCGTCTGCCAGTCAGTACGCCCCCAGCATCGCACCCGCGTCCGCGTCCGCCCCGCCCATGAAGGTTCCCCACGCTCCCTGGCCGACCGTCGCCATCGTGGGTGTGGGCATGATCGGCGGCTCGATCGCGGCCGCCCTCCGCGCCCGTCGCCTCGCCGACCGCGTCATCGGCGTGGGACGTTCGGCCGCGTCGCTCGCCGCCGCCAAGCGGCAGGGCCTCGTCGACGAGGTCGCGACCGACGTCGCCGCCGTGGCAGCCGCCGACCTCGTCGTCGTGGCGACGGCCGTCGGCTCGATCCCAGCACTGCTCGATCAGGTCGACGCGGTGGTCCGGCCCGGCACGCTGCTGACCGACGCGGGCAGCACGAAGAAGTCGATCGTCGCCGCCTGGGAAAAGCGGAGGCGCTCGCGCCGCGGGCGGTTCGTCGGCGGGCACCCGATCGCCGGCAGCCATCGTCGCGGCCCCGACGCCGCCGACGCCAGGCTCTTCGAAGGCCGCGTCACGGTCGTCACGCCGGTCGCCGCCACGCCCGCCGCCGACACCGAGTCGGTCGCCGGCTTCTGGTCGGCCCTCGGATCCACCGTCTTCATGATGCCGCCGCGGGAGCATGACCGGCTCCTGGCGATGACGAGCCACGCGCCGCACGTGATCGCCGCCGCGATCGCCGCGGCCACGCCCGCCGAGGCCCGTCGGCTCACGGCCGGCGGCTGGCGCGACACCACCCGGATCGCGGCCGGCGATCCGGACCTCTGGGCCGACATCCTGCTCGACAACGCCGGCGACGTGGCGAAGGCGCTGTCGCGGATCGCGGCGGTGACGGAAAAGATCCTGGCGGCGCTCGAGTCGGGCGACCGCCGCCGACTCGTGTCGTTGCTCAAGCGTGCCAAGGAAGACCGCGATGCTGTGGGAAGTTGACGTTCTCTTGCGGGATGCCGCCGCGGACCATGCCGCCCGGGCGGTCGTGGCCGGCGCCGCCGAACTGGGCATCGGCGGCTGCACGCACGCCCGCACCGCCGCCAGCTGGCTGGTCGAGGGGGATCTCTCGCAGGCCGACGTGGAGCGGCTCGCGGCCGCCGTCTTCGCCGACCCGGTCACCGAGCAGTTCACCGTGGCGACGGCGGGCGACGCCCGCCTCGTCGCCGCGGCCGACGCCGGAGCCCTGTCCACCGTGCTCCACGTCCTGCCCAAGGCCGGCGTCACCGACCCGGCCGCCGAATCGGCGCTCGAAGCCTGCGGCCTGCTCGGGCTGCGGCCGACGGCGGTCCGCAGCGTCAAGAAGTATTGGCTGCCCGCGATCGCCCCGGCCGACGCCGACCGGCTGGCCTGGAAGCTGCTGGCGAGCGAGGCGATCCACGACGTCGTCATCGGCCCGCTGCCCCATCGCACGCTGGCCGGCGGCCGTCCCTGGTCGTTCGCGCAGGAGTCGGTGCGGCTCGAGGGGCTCGACGACACCGCGCTCGAGCGGCTCAGCCGCGAGCGGTGCCTGGCGCTCTCGGCGGCGGAGCTGACGGCCGTCCGCGACCACTTCCGGAGCGCGGGCCGCGATCCCTTCGAGATCGAGCTCGAGACGATCGCGCAGACCTGGAGCGAGCACTGCTGCCACAAGACGCTCGGCAGCCCGATCGACCATGTCGGCCCCGCAGGCTCCGTCCGCTACGACAACCTGCTGAAAGAGACGGTCTTCGCGGCGACCCGCGAGGTGCGGCGGCGGCTCGGCGCCGACGACTGGTGCGTGAGCGTGTTCCGCGACAACTCGGGGGTGGTGCGGTTCGACGGTGACAACGACATCTGCGTGAAGGTCGAGACCCACAACCATCCCTCCGCGATCGAGCCCTACGGCGGCGCGGCCACCGGCCTGGGCGGCGTGATCCGTGACGTGCTCGGCACGGGCCTGGGTGCCAGGCCGATCGCCAACCTCGACGTGTTCTGCGTCGGCCCCGTGGACACGCCGGCCGCCGACCTGCCACCGGGAGTGATCCCGCCGCGGCGGCTGCTCGCGGGCGTGGTGGCGGGCGTCCGCGACTATGGCAACCGCATGGGCATCCCCACGATCGCCGGCGCGGTCGCCTACGACCCCGGCTACATCGGCAACCCGCTCGTCTTCTGCGGCACCGTCGGCATCATGCCGCGGCACTCGGCCGACGCCGCCGTGCAGCCGGGCGACTTGGTCGTCGTGGCGGGCGGCCGCACCGGACGCGACGGCATCCACGGCGCCACCTTCTCGAGCATCGAACTGTCGAGCGACAGCGAGAGCCAGTCCGGCGGCGCGGTGCAGATCGGCCACGCGATCCACGAGAAGATGCTCGCCGACTTCGTGCTCGAGGCGTCGCGGCAGCGGCTCTTCCACGCGATCACCGACTGCGGCGCCGGCGGGCTCTCGAGCGCCGTCGGCGAGATGGGTGCCACGCTCGGCGCGGAGGTGGACCTCGACCGCGTGCCGTTGAAGTACGACGGGCTCTCGGCGACCGAGGCCTGGATCTCGGAGGCGCAGGAGCGGATGGTGCTCGCCGTGGCGCCTGCCGACTGGGAGAAGCTCGCGCGGATCGCGGCCGACGAGGGCGTCGAGGCCACCGCCATCGGCACCTTCACCGGCACGGGCCGGCTCGTGCTCCGCTGGCAGGGCCGCACGGCCGGCGAACTCGACTGTCACTTCCTCCACGAGGGCCGCCCCCGCCGTCGGCTCCTGTCGCGGTACGTGCCGCCGCCGTCCGCGCCGACCGCCTGGACCGCCCGCGCCGACGAGCCGCTCGCCTCGTGCCTGCTCGACCTGCTCGCAGCCCCCGACGTCGCCAGCAAGGAATGGATCGTGCGCCAGTACGACCACGAGGTGCAGGGGGCGAGCGTGGTCAAGCCGCTGTTGGGCCCCGGCGAGGGCCCGGCCGACGGCACGGTGATCCGCGGCGTGCTCGGCCGCGACCGGGGCATCGTGCTCGGGGTTGGCCTGCGGCACCGACTCGGCACGCTCGATCCGTATCAGATGGCGGCCGGCGGCATCGTCGAAGCGATCGCCAACTGCATCGCCGCCGGCGCCGACCCGGCGCGGATCGCCCTGCTCGACAACTTCTGCTGGGGCGACTGCCGCCGCGAGGAGTCGCTCGGCACGCTCGTCGAGGCCTGCCGGGCCTGCCACGATATCGCCATCGCCTTCGCCGCGCCGTTCGTCAGCGGCAAGGACAGCCTCAACAACGTCTTCGCCTGGACCGACGCCGGCGGCAAGCACCACGAGCGGTCGATCCCGCCGACGCTCCTGGCCACCGCGCTCGGCCAGGTGGACGATGTCCGCCGCTGCACCACCCCCGATCTCAAGCGGCCGGGCAATCGCCTGGCCGTGGTGGGACTTTCGCGCGACGACCTCGCCGGCAGCCAGCTCGAGCTGGTGGGCCGGGTGCGGGGCGGCCGCGTGCCGCAGGTCGACGTGGCGGCCTGCCGCGCCGCGTTTCAAGCGGTGACCGCTGCCCAGCGCGACGGGCTCGTCGCCGCCTGCCACGACTGCTCCGACGGCGGCATCCTCACGGCGGTCGCCGAGATGGCGATCGGCGGCGGCACGGGCGCACGGATCGAACTGGCGGCAGTGCCGCTGGCCACGAGCGACACGGCGACTCCCGCCCACCGCGACATCGTGATCGCGTTCACCGAGACACCCGGCCGCTTCGTCTGCGAAGTGCCCGAGGCGGCCACCGACCGGTTCGCCGCGCGGATGGCCGGCGTGCCCTGGGCCTGGATGGGGAGTGTGCTCGCCGGCGACCGGCTGGAGATCGTCTCCACGGCCGGCGCGACGGCGACGGTGCCGGTGGCGGAACTTTCGCGGGCGTGGCGAGGAGGAGCGTGAGCATGCTGTCACCACGGGCGATGATCCTGCGGGCGCCGGGCACCAACTGCGACCACGAGACGGCCCACGCCTTCGAGCGGGCGGGCGCGATCGCCAGGCGGGTCCACGTGCGGGCCTTCGCGGAGCGGCCGGCGCTGGCCGACGACTTCCAGATCCTCTGCATCCCCGGCGGCTTCTCGTATGGCGACGACATCGCCAGCGGCCGGATCTTCGCGCTCGAGCTGAAGACCCGCCTGGCCGACGCGCTCGCCCGGTTCCGCGACAAGGGCGGGCTCGTGCTCGGCATCTGCAACGGCTTCCAGGTGCTCCTGCAGACCGGCCTCTTGCTCGCCGACCCGCAGTCGGGCGCGGCCCGCGCGAGCCTGGCGCACAACCGCTCCGGCACCTTTCTCGACCGCTGGGTGCCGCTGCGGGCGGTTCCCGGTCGCTGCGTCTTCCTGCAGGGTATGGATCGGTTCGAGCTGCCGGTGGCCCACGGCGAGGGCCGGTTCGTGGCCCGCTCACGCGACGACTTCGCGGCGCTCGACGCGGCGGGCCAGCTTGTCCTCCGCTATGGCACCGCGGCCGACGGCAGTGCCGCCAATCCCAATGGCGCCGAAGGGGACGTGGCCGGCGTGTGCGACGAGACGGGCCGCGTCTTCGGCCTCATGCCGCACCCCGAGCGGTTCATCGACGCCGTGCAGCATCCCTGCTGGAGCGGCCGGCTCGATCCGCAGGCCGCTGGCGCGGGACTTTCGATGTTTGCGAACGCCGTGAAGGCGGTGTCGTAAGGCACTGCCGAGGACTGCCGAGGCCCTGGAATCGGCGAGCGGGACGCCGTTGACGCGTCGCTGCCCCCTCCCTACCCTCCCCGCCTTCCCAGGCGCCCGAAATGGGGCCGCCTGCTCCTGCGCGGCCCTGACAGGGCCGTCCCAGTCCGCGCCCTCTCAAGCGTCCCACCGCCGTGCTGCTCGCTCGCGCGATCCGCCGTGCCGTCGCCATCGGGCTCGTCGCAGTCCTCGGCGTCGGCTGCCGTGGCGGCCTCGCGCCCGACCGTGCAGCCGGCCTCGCGACCGATGCGGCGCTGCCGGTGGCCGACGACCGGCCGCGGACGGCACCGCAGACGATCCCGCTCGAGCTGATCTTCGTGCGGCACGAGGAGCACGACACAATCATGCGGGACGAACTCTGGAATCTGGTCGATGAACAGGCTTTCGACGAGGCGCTCAGGCGCCGGCTCAGCGCCAACGGCCTGCGGGCGGGCGTGGTCACGGCGACCCTGCCGCCGCATCTGGCCGAGCGGTTCGAGCCCACCGCCGCCGGCCCGGGCGACAGCCTGCCGGCGGCGCTCCCCGACAACCCGGCCCTCGTGCGGCACCTGTTGCGGCTGCTGCCGGGCCGGTCGAGCGACGTGCTGGCGGCAGCGGGCCTGGCGGAACTCGTCGTGCTGCGGCACGACGCCGACGGCGTGCACGGCGGCACCTACCGCGACGCCAGCGCGCTTTTTGCGCTGAAGGCCTGGCCGGCGGCCGACGGCCGCGTGAAGCTCCGGCTCGAGCCGACGATCAAGCATGGGCCGATGGAACGATCATGGGTCGGCGAGGACGGCATGTTCCGCCTGGAGGCCGGTCAACGCCGCGACGTGCTCCAGGGGCTCGAGTTCGAGGCGACGGTGCCGAGCGGCTCGATGCTCCTCGTGGGCTGCTCCGGCGCGCCCGCGTCGACGGCGGGCGACGCGCTCTTTCGCGACAAGGCCGGCAGCCGGTCGGGCCGGCGGCTCCTGGCGATCCGCCCGCTCGCCGGCAACCGCGCGGTCGATCCGATGTTCGCGCCAAGCTCCACCGACACCGCCGCCGCCGACTGAAGCGACGCCCGACGAGAACCGGCCGCTGCCGGTCGCGTTGCCCTGGCAAGCTGCACAGGCCCGCGAAGCCGAGGAAGCCGCTCCCGAGGGCGAGGCTGCGGAGTCCTGGCAAGTGGCAATCGCCACCCGTGGCAGGCTTTACGCACCCTGCCGATCGTGTCGATGGAAGCCGGCAGTCCTCGTTCCGACAGGAATCGTCAGGCCATCGGCATCCGAGCGAAGAGACACTCTCCATGCGCACCGCACTGCCCCAGCAACTGGCCCGGAAACAGTCGCATCGCCCTCGCGCCGTCACCGTCTTCGCGGCGGCGTTCGTCGCCGGCGCGGCCGCGGCGGTGGGTGTGAATCGGGCCCTCGACGTCAGGCTCGCGCAGGCGAAGCCTCGGGTGGAGAGCGAGGCGATTTTCGTGGCCCTCCGGTCGCTGCCGCAGGGCACGCCGGTGACGGTCTGGGACGTGGCGCTTCGCGACTGGCCCAAGGCGATGCTGCCCGCGTCGGCGCTGCGGGCCCACGATTCGTTCACCGGTCAGGTGCTCCGGCATCCGCTCCGCGAAGGACAGCCACTCTTGGCAATCCAGCTCATGCCCGCGTCCAGCGAGACCGGCGGCCCTGCGGACGCACAGCCGACGCCGCCCCCCGCCGCCTACACGCAGGTCTCGGCGCCGGTGAAGCCGCCGGTGGAGGCTGACCTGTGGGCACCGGTCGAGCCGGCGGCACCGCCGCCGGCCGCGCCCCCCGCCACGGCCGAATCACAGCCCGTAACGCCCGCCGCGGCGCAGCCAGCGCCGGCCGCCAGCACACCAACCGCCCAGGAAACGGTCGCTTGGCCACAGCCGGTGGTTCCGCCCACGGACGTGCCTGCTCCTGCCGCATCCCCCTTGAGCACTGCGCCTACGCCGGTCGTTGCTTCGTCCGTGGACAGCCAGCCCGGACGGCCCGAGGCCGCTGCAGCGCAGACGGCTGCGGGGCAGACGACGCCGACTGACCAGCCTCGTGCCGACCAGATCGTCGGTGATCAGGCGACGCAGCCTGCGGGGACACCCTCAGGCTCCCCGGCCGGCCCCGACACGACCTCGCTGTCCGCCGCTTCGCAGCCCGAGGCGGTCGCGCCGGCACCGGTCGCCGCCGCAGTCGATGTGAGTCCGGTTGCCGAGCCACCTGCGGAGACCGCGGCGCTGCCTCAGACGCCGACGGTCGTCGCCGACATCGTCGCGCCCGAGCCGGTGGCCGAACCCGTGTCGGTGGTCGCGACGGCGCCGGCCGCGCCCGCCCCGCCGCCCGTCGCCGAGGTCGCCGTGCGACCCCTGTTGCGGTATCTCGTGGTGCCCGAAAACATCGCCGTCCAGGCCGACCGCTCCTTCGCGATCCCGACCACGCCGGTGCCGCCGGCGGAGAGCCAGCGGGCCGTGTCGGGTCCCGTCGGCGTCCAGCAACTCCCGCCGACGACCGGCTCGACCGTCGCCGCGCCCCGCAATCGGCCGTCGGCTCAGCCGGCCCAGCAGCAGCGTCAGGCCGTCGGCCAGGAACCGCGGCAGCCGCAGCAACGGCAGGGCCGTCAGCCCGCGCCGGCGACCGGCGCAGGCAACGGCACGGCCACTGGCCCCACGAGCCAGCCACGGCTCGGCGCCGCGATGTTCCCCAACATCTCCGCCGGCATCGAAGTGATCGAAGGAGAATGGGGCCGGATCCGTCGCGATCGCACGACCGCCGACGAACAGCCCGCGTCGCGGCAACGGCCCGTCACGGCTCGATGACGATCTTGCCGGCCAGTCCGCCCGACCGTTGGATCGTGGCGGCCTCCTGGACCGCATGGGCTTCGGCCGTCCGCTCGAGCGGCAGCACGCGGTCGATGCAGGGCCGCAGCCGGCCGGCCGCGAGCCAGCGGTTGATGTCGGCCGCGGCGGCCGCCTGTCGCCCGGCCGAAGCCTTGAACATCGCGAAGCCGAAGAGCTTGCAGCCCTTGACGTAGAACGGCCCGACGGGGAATGCCGGCCGGGCATCGCGGCCGGCCATGAGCACCATCCGGCCCCCTTCGCCGAGCATGGCGACGGCCTGATCGAAGGCCGGCTCCCGGAGCGTCTCCCAGTAGACGTGCACCCCTTCGGCCGCGACCTCACGGACCGCCTCGACGAGATCGTCGCGGCGATAGTCGAGGACGACGTCGGCACCGAGCGCCCGCACGCGGTCGCGTTTCTCGGGCGTCCCGGCCGACGCGATCACGCGGGCTCCGAGGGCCTTCGCGATCTGCACCACGGCCGTCCCGACGCCCCCGGAACCGCCGTTGACGAAGATCGTCTCGCCGGCCGTGACCGCCGCGCTGTCGACGAGCCCCAGGTGGGCGGTGATCGAGACGAGCGCCGCGGCGGCCGCGTCGCGGTCGGAGACCGCCGCCGGCGTGCGGTAAAGCCACCGCTCGTCGACCGCGGCGAACTCCGCGCACGTGCCTTGTCGGCCGAGCAATCCCTGATTGGAGCCCCAGACCCGATCACCCGGTCGCAGTGACTCGACGTCCGCTCCGACGGCCGCCACCGTGCCTGCCAGATCGCAGCCCACCACGAATGGGAAGGGCAACGGCATCGCGACGGTGCCGGCGCGGATGTAGGTGTCGATCGGGTTCACGGCGGCCGCCGCCACGCGCACGAGCACCTCGCGAGGTTCGGGCGCCGGCACGGGCAGGGAGCCGACCTCGATCACGTCCGGGCTGCCGGTCCGGCGGATGAAGGCCGCCTGCATCGTGCCCTTGGAGCCGGCCGAGGACGCGGTGCTCATGACGACTTCCGGCCCGCGATCAGCGCGATGCCGGCGGCCGCCGCCGCGAGTGTCCCCAAGCCCCCTAGGGCATAGAACACCCGCGAGATCCCCTCGATGAACCGAGCCTGCCGCTGCAAGCCGACCTCCTCCGGCAACGGCATCCGCTCAACCGTCGCCTGGCTCAGTTGCTCGAGCGATTCGTAGAGCGCCTTGTCGCCTGCGGCCTGAATCCGCGCCCGAGTTTCCGCGAAGCTGACCGCCGAGGTCGGCGGCGAACCGAGCAGGGCGACGGCCCCGAACGACGCGATCGCACAGGCCAGCCCCGCCAGGGCCACCGCCTGCGGCAGCCCCCATCCCCCGCCACGGCCGCTCCGGCTCGATGCGACGGGCTTGAGTCGAAGCACGCCCAACTCACGAAGCTTCGGCACGTCGCAACCGGCGCCGCACGCCGGGCAGTTCGCGGTCCCCCCCGCCTGCCCGGCAACGATCTCGAGGTCCGCGTCGCAACGGGTGCACGGCAGCAAAAAGACCTTCGCGGCGCCGTCTCTCTGGCGGTGAGTCCGGTGTGGATCCATGCGGTGTCAGTCTCTTTTTCGAGCCCGTATCGCGTCCAACCCGCGGTGCATCCCCCGTCACCGCGGCCGTTCTCCGCGGGACATCCCACCGGGAGCAGCGGGGGGGCCGATCCGGTCGGCGTCCAGGCTGCGGCGGGCGAAGACGTCGGCCGGAGGACGCAGAAGTTCTCCGGCCGATTCCTTTTACCATTCCGGCACCCCGGGCTCGAATCCCCGGCTCTTTTCCGCGAAAAAATTGCTGGCTTTTCTCAACGGACAGGGGCATAATCTTGAGCCTCCCGGACCCCGGAACAGATGAGCCAAGCGCCCTCAGCCTTTCCGCATCCCACCCGGCCTGCCCCGGCCGCCGGAGTGGACAAGCGAAGGCATCTCCCGCCGGTGGCGTCCGATCGGGCAGGTCAGGTAATCCAGGCTCCCGGACATGCCCTGTCCGGTGGCTGGATTTCCCCGACCCTTGAATCACACTCGCGACACTTCGAATGATGCAACGGGCGGTGGCCACACCGCCCTCCGCTCGACGGTTCGCGCCCTTTACTGCGGATGGCGCTGACCCCGAGATCCAAGAAGGAGCTTTGCCTTGTACGACTCGCTGCTGGACGAACTCGAGGACGACGTTGTCTCCAATCCTCAGGAGGTCGAGGAACTGGCCGACAAGGTCGTGGACGCCGAGGAGGCCGATGCCGACCTGCTCGCCGAAGACACCGACGCCGTCACGCTCCCCGAGGGCGAACTCGAAGCCGAGGTCGAGTCTGAGGTCGAATCCAACAACGAGGGCGAAGAGTCGCTCATCGAGCAGGCTGAAAACTGGTCGGACGATCCGGTGCGGATGTACCTGACGCAGATGGGCGAGATCCCGCTGCTCACCCGCGCCCAGGAGATCTATCTGGCCCGGCAGATCGAGACGACACGGGCGCAGTTCCGTGCGAAGCTGCTCGAATGCGAATACGTCTGCCAGCAGGCGTTCAAGGTGCTCTCGCGGGTGCATCGCGGCGAACTGCCGTTCGACCGCACCGTGCAGGTCTCGGTCACCGACCGGCTGGAGAAGGACCAGATCCTCGGCCGTCTGCCGCACAACCTGCGGACACTCGAGGTGCTCCTCCAGCAAAATCGCGCCGATTACCGCATCTCCCTCTCGAAGAAGCGGAAGATGGCGGAACGGCGCGAGGCATGGGCGCGGCTCGGCCACCGCCGGCGCCGCTGCGTGCGGCTCGTCGAGGAACTCGGCCTGCGCACGCAACGCATCGAGGCGATGATCCCGACCCTCGACAACTTCGTCGTCCGTCTCAAGGAGCTGCGGACCAAGATCGACGCCCACAAGCGGTCGAAGCAGCCGCCGTCCGGGCGGCAGAAGCTCGTCGAGGAATATCGCGCGATCCTCAAGGCCTGCCAGGAGACGCCCAGGAGCCTGAAGCGGCGGATGGACGAGATCCGCGAGATCTACGCCCGCTACCAAAAGGCGAAGCGCGGTCTGTCGGAGGGCAATCTGCGGCTGGTCGTCTCGATCGCGAAGAAGTATCGCAACCGGGGCCTGTCCTTCCTCGACCTGATCCAGGAAGGCAACGCCGGCCTGATGCGGGCCGTGGACAAGTTCGAATACCGCCGCGGCTTCAAGTTCTGCACCTACGCCACCTGGTGGATCCGGCAGGCGATCACCCGTGCCGTGGCCGACCAGAGCCGGACGATCCGTATCCCGGTGCACATGGTCGAGACGATGTCCCGCGTGCGGAACGTCGCCCGGCAGCTGCTCCAGGAATACGGCCGGGAGCCGACGATCGAGGAGATCGCCGCCCGGGCCGGCACGCCGGTGGACGAGACGCGTCGCGTGACGGCGATGAGCCGCTACCCGATCAGCCTCGACCGGCCGGTGGGCAACAGCGAGGACAGCCACTTCGGCGACCTGCTGCCCGACACCGGCGCCGAGAACCCGGCGGTCGGCGCCGCGCAGGAGATGCTCCGCAACCGGATCGCGAAGGTGCTCAAGTCGCTCTCCTACCGGGAGCGGGAGATCATCAAGCTCCGCTACGGCCTGGGCGACGGCTACAGCTACACGCTCGAGGAAGTGGGCCACATCTTCAAGGTGACCCGCGAGCGGATCCGGCAGATCGAGGCGAAGGCGGTCCGCAAGCTGCAGGCCCCGGCCCGCAGCGAGGAGCTGTCCGGCTTTCTGGATTGAGCGCGAAACACGGCCATCCTGGCCGTTTTCGCTATTGATCGCGAAACACGGCCATCCTGGCCGTTTTCGCTATTGATCGCGAAACACGGCCAACCTGGCCGTTTTCGCTTGGGGCAGGCGGAGGCACAGCCAAGGTGTGCCTCGCCGGCCAGGCCCGCCATCCTGGCGAGGCTCGCGGCTTCGGCGCGCCTTCGCCGCTGCGGGTGCGACCGC
>JBJOKF010000082.1:0-7014 GCA_046046235.1 Planctomycetota bacterium
AGCGAGAGCACCTGGCCGCCCAAGATCACCTTCGCCATGCCGGCCCGCGAGGCCGCGCCCGGCCCCTCGCCCAAGGCCATCGGCACCATCGCCGCCACGAGCATCACCGTCGTCATCAGGATCGGCCGCAGCCGCACGGCGTTGGCCTCGAGGATCGCCTGGTCCCGCGGCAGGCCCCGCTCCCGCAGGACGTTGGTGTAGTCGACCTGCAGGATGCCGTTCTTCTTCACGATCCCGAAGAGCATGAACAGGCCGAACATCGCGTAGATGTCGAGGTTGGTCCGCAGGAGGATCAGCGACAGCACCGCGAAGGGGACCGTCAGCGGCAGCGCCAGGAGGATCGTGATCGGGTGCACGAGGCTCTCGAACTGGGCCGCCAGGATCATGTACATGAAGAGGAAGGCCAGCCCGAAGGCGATGAGGAAGTTGGCGTTGGTTTCCTTCAGGCTCTTGGCCTGCCCGAGAAAATCCCAGCGGTAGTCGGCCGGCAGGTCGAGCGTCTGCACGAAGTCGCCGAGCTCCTGCACCCCCTCGCCGAGCGCCTTGCCCTCGAGGTTCGCCGACACCACCACCTGGCGCTGCCTGGCGAATCGCTCGATCGTGCTCGGGCCCTGCGCCTCCTCGAAGGCGGCGACGTTGCCCAGCTCCACCACGCCCACGCCCGGCTTGTGGGAGGGCACCGTCAGCCGGGCGATCTCGTCGGCGTCGCCCCGGAAGGGCCGCTCGGCCCGCAGCCAGACGTCGTACTGCTGGTCGGCCTCCTTGTACTTGCTGACCGGCTCGCCGCCCACGAGCACGTTCGTCGTCGACGAGATCGCCTGGATCGAGACGCCCAGCTCGCTGGCCCGCTCGCGGTTCGGGACGATCCGCACCTCGGGCTTGCGGAAGGAAAGGCTCGTGTCGACGTCGACGTAGTGCCCGCGGGACCGCATCCAGTCGGTGATCCGCGTGGAGTACTCCTGGAGCTTGTCCATGTCGGGGCCGCGGAGGTTCAGGTCGACCATCACCTGTCGGAAGCCGGCGCCGGAGATCGCCGCGACGTCCTGGACCGCCGCCCGCAGGTCGGGATAGTCGGCGATGATCCTCCGGGCGTCGGCCATGACGTCGAACTGGCTGTAGTCGCGGGCCTTCAAGTCGGTGAGCTTGCAGTAGATCGTCGCCTTGGTGACCTCGCCGGCGCCGCGGACGGTGCGGCCGGTCGTGTCGCCGATGGTGATGAATGTCTTCTCCACGCCCCGCAGGCCCCGCAGGCGGCTCTCGACCTCGACGAGCAGCTCGTCGGCGCGGTCGAGCGAGGAGCCTTCCGGCAACGTGACGGCCACTTCGAACTCGCTCGTGTCGTCGCGGGGCACGAAGTCCTTGCCCACGATCCGCATGAGCGTGGGCGTCGAGGCGAGCACCCCGACCGTGACGAGAATGACGAGCCAGCGGTGCCGCAACGAGAACCGCAGGCAGAGCATGTAGAAGCCCTCGACGAGCCGCCAGATCGGCCCCGACTTGCTCGAGGCGTGCCCCTCCTCGGCCACGAGAAACCGCGAGCAGAGCATCGGCGTCATCGTGAAGGAGATGAACATGCTCATCAGGATCGAGAAGGCGACGACGTAGCCGAAGCTCGAGAAGAACCGGCCCACCCGGCCGCCCATGAAGACCACCGGGATGAAGATCACGAGCAGCGAGAGCGTCGTCGCGACGACGGCCAGGGCGATCTCGCGGGTGGCGCTGGCCGCCGCCTCGCGGGCGGGCAGGCCCTCCTCCTCCATGTGGCGGAAGATGTTCTCGTGCACCACGACCGCGTCGTCGACGACGATGCCGATGGCGAGGATGAGCCCGAGCATGGTGATGTTGTTGAGCGTGAAGCCCATCGCATCCATGAAGGCGAAGGTCGCGATCATCGACGTGGGGATGGAGAGCGTGGCGATGATCGTGGTCCGCCAGTCCCGCATGAAGAGGAGGATCGTCAGGCTCACGAGCACCGCCGCCAGGAGCAGATGCACCTGCACCTCGTGGATCGAGTTCTCGATGAAGCGGGACTGGTCCCGGATGATCTCGACCTCGATGTCGGCCGGGAGGAGCTGGCGGATCTCCTCGAGCCGGTGCTTCACCCGCTCCACCACGGCGACGGTGTTGGTGCCGGACTGCTTCTGGACGATGAGGCTCACGGCCGGGTCGCCCGGAGCGGCGCCGGCGGAGCCGGCGCGGGTCCAGAGCCGGCTCGAGCCGCGGGGCTCCTCGAAGGAGTCGGTGACCGTGCCGATGTCCTTGATGCGGATCGGTTGGCCGGACCGGTTGGCCACGATCAGCTCGGCGAAGTCGGCCGGCTCGCGGACCCGGCCCATCGTCCGCAGCACGAGCTCGCGGGCTCCCTGGTCGATCCGGCCGCCGGGCTGCTCCTGGTTCTCGCGGACGAGCGCCTGGCGGACGTCCTCGATCGTGAGCCGTGGATACTTCTGCAGCCGGTCGGTGTCGATCGAGATCTGGATCGCCCGCTGGCGGCCGCCCACGAGGATCACGGCACCGACACCGGCGAGCGATTCGAGGTCTTCCTTGATGCGGCGGCGGGCGATCTCGGTGATCTCGCGGGCGTCGCGGCGGCCGGAGATCGCGAGCGTCAGCACCGGGGCCGCGTCGAGTGCGAACTTGTCGATGATCGGGGCGTCGACCCCCTCCGGCAGCTGGCCGAGGATCGTCCGCACCTTGGCGTCGACCTCCTGGGCGGCCACCGCGCCGTCCTTCTGCAGCACGAACTCGATCGTGATCTGCGAGATCCCCTCCTTGGTCGTGGACCGCAGCTGCTCGATGCCGGAGACGGTGTTGACGATCTCCTCGATCGGCTTGGTGACGCCCGTCTCCATCTCCTCGACGCTCGCGCCGCGCAGCGTGGTGGTGACGGTCACGAGCGGCAGGTCGACGTTTGGAAACAGCTCCACGCCGAGCCGGGGATAGCTCGCCAGCCCCAGGACGATCGGGGCCGTGACGAGCATCGCCGTGAAGATCGGCCGGCGGATGCAGAGATCCCAGATCGTCATCGGGCGGTCTCCGCGGCGGCCGTCGGCGCGTCGTGGCGGGCCGCGCGCAGGTCGGTCGAGTCGGGCTGGGCCGCGGGGCGGATCCGCACCGCGGTGCCCGCGGCGAGCTGCGATTGGCCGCTGGTCACGACCGGGGCCCCGGGCGGGAAGTCACCGGCGACCTCGATCCAGCTGCGGCGCGGGCCTCCCGGCTCGGCGACATCCATCCGCGCGCCGACCGTCACCGGCACGGCGACCGCCTGGTCGGCGACGACCGCGAACAGCTTCGTCACCCCGGCGAACCGCACGATCGCCTCCTCGGGCACCGTCACCGCGCTGGCCTCGACGCCGACGAGCACGGAGGCGGTGGCGAAGGCGCCGCTCTTCAAGAGCCGCTCGCCGTTGGGCACCTGGACCTCGATCTCGAACGTGCGGCTGGCGGTGTCGATCGTGGGATTGACGCGGACCACCCGCCCGGCGACCTTGCGGCCCGGCAGGCTTTCGACGGCCAGTTCGACCGCCTGGCCCGGCTTCACCTGGCTGGCATGCCGTTCGGGCACGGCGGCCTTGAGCTTGAGCACGTCTTCGACGATCAGGCGAAAGAGCTTTGTCGGCGGCGCGGCGCGGACGATCTCCCCCTCCGAGACGAACCGCTCGGCGACGGTGTAGGAGAGCGGCGGCGCGGCTCCCCCGGCGCCGTCGGCGGCGCGGGCCGTGAGCTCCGGGGCCACGATAAGGGTGTCGCTGAGCCGCTTGCGGGCGGTCTCGAGGATCGCCTGGCGGTGCCGCACGGCGGCGAGCGTCTGCTCGGCCTCCAGGAGCCGCTGCTTCGTGTCGAGCTTGGCGGTGTCGAAGGCGAGCTCCGCCTTCTCGAACTCGTCCTTGGTCGTGACGTTTCGCGCCACGAGGCCGCGGTAGCGCTCGAGTGTCTCGGCGGCGTTGCGCTCCACGAGCCGGGCCCGCTCGACGGCCGGCAGGGCCGCGATGTCGAAGGAGCCGTCGGGGAGCGCCGTGAGGCCGAGCCGGGCCAGCTCCAGGTCGAGCGCGCGGGAGGCCTCCTGCACGGCCAGTTGGAAATCGGTGGCGTCGATCTCGAGCAGCGGTTCACCCGGCCTGACGACGTCACCCACGTCGCGGACAAGCCGGCGGATGGTGCCGTCGACGAGCGGGCTGATGTCGATCTCCTCGAAGCCGTGAAGCGTGCCGACCGTGCGCACGCGGCGATCGACCGGCCGCGGCACGGGAGCGGCGACGGTCACGGCCACCGCTTCCGGCTGCCGCACCGGGGCCCCCGGTGCCGAGTGCGCGGCCGGTTCGGCGGCCGGCCGGCCCAGGCCGGGAGGAAGGAGCCCAAAACGCCAGGCGGCCGCGAGGCCGAGGGCGGCCAGGACCGTGATCGGGAAGAGTCCGCGAAAGAGTCGCTTCATGAGGGGCGTCTGCGGGGGCGCGGGAGGGAACGGCGGCGGCTTGCGGCCGGACGGCCGCCCGCGCGGCCGCCGTCGGCTCCCAACGCATGGCGGACCAGGTCGCGGAGTTCGGGATAGCGGGCCGCAAGGGGGCGGCGGTCGCCCGACATCTGCCGGGAGAAGACGGCCCCGTAGAGCAGGTCGCCGACGAAGGCCAGTACCTTCTCGGGCGGGAGCGGCCGGATGCGGCCGGCGGCGACGAGCCCGGCGACGAGATCCCGCCAGCCGCGCTGTGACGCGGTGTCGCGGTCGCGACGGTCGAAGTAGGTGCTTTTGCGATCCTTGAGCTCGGCCCGCTCCAGGATCATCAGCTCCACCACCTCCGGATGCTCGTCGAAAAACCGCAGGTAGGCCCGCATGCCGTGCTCGAGCCTGTCGAGCGGGTCGGTCGCCTGCGCGGCGGCGTCCTCGACGGCGGCCCCCAGGCGGTCGAGGGCTCGCCCGATGCAGGCGACGAAGAGCTCCCGCTTCGTGGGGAAGTAGCGGAAGACCGTCCCCTTGGCGATGCCCAGGGCGTCGGCGAGCGCTTGAGTGTCGGCGGCGGCGTAGCCGTGGGCGGCGAAGAGCCGGCCGGCGGCGTCGAGGATGTCGCCGCGGCGGCGCTCCTGGAGCACCGGGTCGACGGGACGGCCTGGCTTGCGGGTGGAGACCACGGGGCACCTTTAATATCTGACCGGTCAGTCAGATATTAGGCCGGGCGGGGACTCGAAACAAGCCGAACCGAAGGAAGGGAACGAAGCCGGATGATGCCCCGGCCCGGGCGCGTCATTTTCGGAGTACGCGCCCGAGCCGTTGGGGCACCCTTCTGGCTCGCAATCGACCGCGTCAGGCGAGGTGGTAGGCCGATTCGCCGTGCTCGGCGATGTCGAGACCCTCGTCCTGGATCCGCGGGGAAACCGTGAACCCGATCGTCTTCTCGATGAGGAGTCCCAGCAGGAGCGTGCAGACGAAGGCGTAGCCGCCGCTCCAGAGCAGACCCTCCAGTTGCAGAAGGAACTGTCCAAGCCCGCCGACCGCCGGCCGGATGGCGAACAGGCCGACGAGCAGAGCCCCCAGCGCCCCGCCGACGCCGTGCACGCCGACCACGTCGAGCGAGTCGTCGTAGCCGAGCCGCGGCTTGGCCTGTACGGCGAGGAAGCAGACCACGCCGCCGAGGATGCCGATGACGAGCGCCCCCGCCGGACTCACGTGCCCGGCGCACGGGGTGATCGTGACGAGCCCCGCCACCATGCCGGAGGCGAAGCCGAGCGCGGTCGGCTTGCCGACCTTCCACCACTCCGCGAACAGCCAGGCCCCGGCCGCCGCGCTGCCCGCGATCGCCGTCGTGGCGAAGGCCAGCACGGCGACGCCGCCGGCGACCGGCAGGAAGTCCTTGCCGACCGCGATCGCCGAGCCGGCGTTGAAGCCGAACCAGCCGACCATCAGCATCGCGGCGCCGATCAGGGTCCAACCGACACTGTGCGGCACGAACTGGGCGCCTGGGTAGCCCTTCCGCTTGGGAAGGATCAGCAGCAGCGCCAGCGCCGACACGCCCGCGAGGACGTGCACGACCGTCCCACCCGCGAAGTCGAGCACGCCCTTCTGAAACAGCCAGCCATTGACGTTCCAGACCCAGTGGCAGACCGGGTTGTAGACGAGCGTCGCCCAGAGCAAGGTGAACAGGCACCACGGCCCGAACTTCACCCGCTCGGCCACGGCCCCCACGATGAGTGCCGGCGTGATGATCGCGAACATCATCTGAAACATGGCGAAGAGCAGTTCGGGAACGCCGTTGGGGGCGGCTTCCACGGTGTCGCCCGAGGTCACGACCCGCTCGTAGGCATTGGCGCCGTCGACGGACAGCTCCGCGAACGACTTCATGAACACGAGCCCCGGATCCCAGCCGAGGTAGCTGTGCTTGGGCAAGTCCTGGCCGTCGGGACCCTTGCCGGCGTCGACCGCGATCGCGGATGGCACCGCGAAGGCCATGTTGTAGCCGTAGGCCACCCATTCGATGGCGACGATCGGAATGCAGACCATGACGAGCAGGAACATGTTGAGCACGTTCTTGGCCCGCACCATGCCGCCATAGAAGAGGGCGAGCCCCGGCATCATGAAGAAGACGAGCGCCGCGCTCACGAGCACCCAGGCGATCGAGCCGGTGTCGTACGTTCCCTTGAGGTGAGGCACGGCCTGCGCCACCTGCTCGCCCGCGGCTTCCGCCCAGGTTCCGCCGCACCATGCCATGCCGGCCGCGACAGCCGCCGCCAGGCTATCCATCCGCCACATCGAACGCATCATCACACAGGATCCTTTCGTGAGGGTTCACCCACCGACGGACGACGGTCGCGCCGTGCGTCCGGCCGCCACCGGTGGTTCCGGCCGGGCCGATGCGAGATTCAGCCGGCCGGCGTGCGCCCGCCGCCACGCGACGGGGGGCACGACGAAAGGAGCCTCCGCCGCGCAGGCGCGGCTTCGAGCATCAGACGCATCGCTCACCTCCAGAAGGAAAAACAGGGAGCATCCGGGGAGCGTCTCCGAAACGCCGATCCCGGACCGCGGGC
>JBJOKF010000086.1:0-7970 GCA_046046235.1 Planctomycetota bacterium
ATTACTTCCGCTGCATGCGGTCGAGCTCGTCGGCCGACAGCCAGCGGGAGGCGAGTTCCGTCTGCAGCCTATCGGCGGCGGCCACGTCATGCACGTCGCGCTGCCCGTCGCGTCGGCCCGCCGCGGCGGCCGTGCGCCGGGCGATGGCGGCGAGCGCCTGCCGGTCGGCCGCGTCTGTCCGTTCGAGGCGGCCAGCCAACTGGGCGAGCCCCTCCGGATTCGTCCGGGCTGATTCCGAGAGCGACGAGATGAACAGGCAGATCTCGTGGAAGTTCGAGGCGGCAGACCGGACGATCAGCGGCTGGAGCGTCTTGGTCACGATCTCGAGGCCGACGCCGTCCATGTCGAGGAACGTGTCGATCTGGACCGACTGCCGCTCGCGGCCGTCGACCGCCGCCATGGCCGGCTCGTGCCGCACGAGGATCACGCAGCCGCCGGTGAGGTTTTTGGGCGAGAGCGGGCCGGTGTAGGCGCCCTTGCCGTGGAAGACGAGCAGGCCGGACCGGCCGTGCTGCTCCTGGTGGACGAGCCGCAACACGCCCACGGTGCCGTAGCCGTCGCTGAGCCGCCACTGCCGCGGGCCGGCCGGATCGAGTGCGAGACGGCTGATGCCGAGCACCCGCCAGATGTCGACGATCACCTCCGGCTTGGCGAGCGCGAAGTCGAGCAGCTCGGCATCGCAGACGACCGTCTCGACAGGCAGCCGCCGGTAGAGCGTCGCCGACTTGAGGCAGGGCTCGAGCTGCCGCCGCTGCGGTTCCGGGATGCGATCCAGCGGCAGGCTCGCCAGCGCCCGCCGCCGCGCGTCGCGGCTCGAAGAGCCGGCGTCGAGCTTCGTCGTGGCTCCGCCGGCCGGGTCGGCGGTGCCGGCCCGCACGTGGAACGATCCCGCCAGCGCCATCGCGCCGGCGGCCAAGACAATCCAAGGCCGCGCAATCCGCATGCTGTTCCCCCCCTCGCAAACCAGCGCCCGAGCCGGCCGCAGCCGTCCGACGCTGGAAAGGATTTCGGCCTGCGCGGACCTTTCGAACCAATCATTCCGCCTGAAAATCCCGAGCGATTGCCCCGCTTCTCCAGGTTCACTGGCCGCCAAAAAGACGCTGTTGGCCGGCCGCCGCAGGTTCGCTACGTTCCCCGCCCCTGCACGCGAAGGAACCCGCGCCGATGCTGCGACGCCACGACCCCGCCGCCGACTCCCCCGACGACCAGTCGCCGGTGGATGATCGTGACCAGAGGGGCGTCGCGGCTCCGGAGCCGTCGAGCCTGCTGGGCCGAGGCTTGGTCGTCTGGACGCGGCTCTGCCTGCGGGCGCCCTGGATGATCGTGCTCGCCGCCGTGGTCTCGGCCGTGGCGGCCGGCCTCTGGACGTCGCAGTCGCTCGGCTACAAGGTGAGCCGCGTCGACCTGCTCGATCCCAAGAGCGACTACAACAAGCTCTGGCTCGACTACATGCGCGAGTTCGGCGAGGACGACGACGCCGTCGTCGTCGTGGAGGGACCGGACCGCGGGCAGGTGGTCAAGGTGCTGGAAGAGGTCTCGCGGGAGATCGCCAAGGACGACACGCTCTTCCGGTCCGTCCTGCACGAGGTCGATCTCTCGAAGATCCGGGCCAAGGGGCTGCACTACATCGCCCCTTCCGATTTGGCCGACATCGATCGCTTCATCGAGCAGACCAAGCCGATCATCGACGGCGGGTGGGCGCACCTGCGGGTGACGAGCATGGTCGGCGGCTTGGCCGGCCGCATGGTCGCGGGGCAGTCGGCCGGCGCGGCCCAGGGCGGCGGCGGGTTGGAGGAGCCGCCGCTCGTGGCGCTCGAGCGGTATGCCGAGAGCCTGCTGGCCGCGCTCGAGGCGGGCCGCCGGAACGCGGCCGACGATCCCGCCGCGCACGTCTCCCCGTGGCCGCGCAGCCCCGAGTCGCTCACCACCCTCGGCGACCTCTCGAGCCAGCATCTCCTGGCCAAGGAGGGGCGGCTGGGATTCGTGCTCTTGCGGCTCGCCAAGGCGGAGGGGGGGTTCGCCGGCGCCTCGGCCGCCACCGACGAGCTGCGCCGCATCATCCGCACGGTGGGCGAGCGGCACGCCGACGTCGAGATCGGCCTCACCGGCCTGCCGGTGATGGAAGACGACGAGATGCGAACCAGCCAGCAGTCGATGGTCTGGGCGAGCGGACTCTCCCTGGCGGCGGTGATCGTCGTCATCATCGCCGGTTTCGGTGGCGTGCGGCACGCGCTCATGGCCAACGCCGTGCTCGTCGTGGGCATGGCCTGGGCCTTCGCCTGGGCCACCGCGAGCGTCGGCCACCTGAACATCCTGAGCGTGACCTTCACGGTCACCATGATCGGCGTCGGCATCGACTACGGCACCTACTACATCGGCCGCTACCTCGAGATGCGTCGCCGCGGGCTGGGCTGCGAGGCGGCGCTGCTCGAAACGAGCGCGAGCGTCGGGCCGGGCATCCTCACCGGCGCGATCACGACATCGGTCGCCTTCTTCGCGGCGGCGCTGACGAGCTTCGTCGGCGTGGCGGAGCTCGGTATGATCGCCGGCGGCGGCATCCTCCTCTGCTGCGCCGCCGAGCTGCTCGTGCTGCCGGCCGTGGTGGCCATCGTCGACCGCGGCCCGTGGGGAGACCGCCTGCCGACACCGGTGCCGGTGCACGAGTGGCTCGCGCCGGTCGCCCGCCACCCGCGATTCGTGGCGCTCGCCGGCATGGCGCTGACGATGGCGGTGGTCTCCGGCTTCCACGACCTGGGCTACGATCACAACCTGCTCAACATGCAGGCCGACGGCCTCGAGAGCGTCGCCGTCGAGAAGAAGCTCCTCGAGGAGTGCGACCAGAGCGTCTGGTACGCCTTGTCGATCGCCGACTCGCGGGAGGAGCTGCTGGCCCGCAAGGAGCGGCTGACGCAGCTGCCGACCGTGGAACGGGTGGACGAGATCGCGTCGCTCCTCCCGGTGGACGAGGATCTCAAGCGACCGGTCATCGAGCGGATCCGCGGCCAGCTCGCCGGGCTGCCGGAACGGCCGCCCGAGATCCCGCTCGACCGGCTCGACGGCCTCGGGGAGACGCTCGCGTGGGCGCAGGGCGAGGCGGCCAAGCGGCCGGGCGGCCTGCGGACCGCCTGGCACCTGGAGCGATCCCGCGAAATGCTCAGGCGCATGGGGCCGGAGGAGTGCTTCCGGGCGCTCGCCGCCTTCCAGCAGCAGTCGGCCGGAGAACTCCTCACGCGGCTCCATGCGCTCTCGTCCGTCGCCGATCCCGAGCCGCCGGCGCTCGCGGACCTGCCACCGAGCCTCGTCGACCGGTTCGTCGGCCAAAGCGGCCGGCACCTGCTCAAGATCTACGGCCGGGGCGACATCTGGCACTTCGATTCGCTCGAGCGGTTCGTGAAGGAGGTCCGCAGCGTCGATCCGAAGGCCACGGGCAACCCGCTCCAGGCCTACGAGGCGTCGCTCGAGATGAAACGCAGCTACGAGCAGGCGGGGCTCTCGGCGCTCGTGGTCATCCTGATCGTGCTCTGGCTCGACTTCCGCAGCATCCCCCAGAGCCTCCTGGCCGCGCTGCCGCTGGCCCTCGGCATGGCCCAGACCCTCGGACTCATGGGCCTCCTGGGCATCGACCTGAATCCGGCCAACCTGATCGGCATCCCGCTGATCCTCGGCATCGCCGTCGACTACGGCGTGCACATCGTGCACGACAGCCTGGAGCGGCCCGGTCCCTACACCATCAGCGCCTCGACGGCCAATTCGGTGCTCGTCGACGCCCTGACGACGATCCTCGGCTTCGGCGCGCTCATGGTGGCCAGCCACCGGGGGCTCGAGAGCCTCGGCCGCGTGCTCACGCTCGGCGTGACGACCTGCACGCTCACGTCGCTCGTGTTCCTGCCCGCCGTGCTGCGGCTCGTGCATGTCTGGGGTCGGCCCGCGGCCGAAGCGGACGCGGATGACTCCCCGCCCGAGCCCGAGACCGTCGACGATGCGGCTGCGGCCGACGCCGTCACCGTGCCCTTCGCACCGACCGGCCGCCGTCGCGCCGCCTGACCGACTGACCAGTGCCCCACCGAGGTGTAACGATGATGCTTCGCCGCTTGCTGGCCGTCACGCTCCTGACGGCCTCGCTCCTCCCCGCGGCCTCCACCGCCTTGAGCCAGACCGCCGACCGCGTCGTGAACGTCGTCATGGAGGACCAGTTCCGCAACCGCCGCGAGACCGGCGCGCTCCGCGGCGACGTGGTCGTGCTCGTCTATGCGGAGCGGAAGGGAGCGGAGGCGGCGCTCGATCTGGGCCGCAAGCTGCACCTCCTCTTTCACCCCACCGCCGCGCAGGTCTCCGCCTCCGAGTGGTCGCGCCAGCCGGTCGTCGGCCTGCCGGGCTGGCCGGCCAACGTCCGCGTGCCCGACGTGCACGTGATCCCGGTCGCCTGCATGCCGGAGGTGCCCAAGCCGCTCGAGCACGTGGCCCGGGCGCGGCTGCGGACGGATTCGCCGCACGTCCCCGTCTGGCTCGACTTCGAGGGCGTCCTGGAAAGCTCATTCGGCATGGTGCCCGGCGGTCCGAATGTCGTGGTGCTCGACACGCAGGGCCGCAAGTACAGCGTGCGCAGCGGCCACTTGGATGAACTTGAGTTCAAGGAGCTCGCCGCCGAGGTCGACCAGATCCGGATGCGGTCGTTCCCCGGCCAGGGCGGCCAGAGCACGGCAGCCCTTCCGACTGCCGTCCGCCGGTAGACAGCCGTTTCAGAGCTGGGCCGGGGTCGCCCGCGCCCTCTCGCCGGACGTTCGCTGCGGTGAAACCTTGCGCTCCGCAATCCTTGCTGCGCTTGGTTTCACAGCCCGCTCGAGGACGCGGGCGACCCCTGCCGTCGAGAGTCACGGGCGCTGACGATCTGAAACCGGAGGCGAGGGGCCGCCGATGCCCCGAGAGCCGGCGTATGATGACGTGCGCAGGCTGGAGGCCGAAGCGAAGTCAGCATCCGAGAGAGCGGAGGCCCGGAAGGCCGACGCGAACGTCCGGCGACGGGGCGTCGGTGGTCCCTCGCCGGCGCGCTGGCAACACGGATTCGACAAGTTGAAAAACTTGTCGCCACGGGAGAAGCCCACCGGGAGACGTCGACCGGCGAAAACCGGCGGGGGCAATGGCGGGCCGTGACCGCCTAACGCATCCGTTCCTTGAGGCGGCGACTGGCCTGCGTGAGCGTCTCGCGCTCGGCGGTCGTCAGGCTCGCTTCGCCCGAGCGGCTGATCTTCTCGAGGATGCGGTCCACCGCGTCCTGCAGTGCCGCGTCGTCGTGATCGTGATCGTGGCGCGGTGACGGGCGATCATCGTCGTCGTCAGGCGGCCGGACCACCCGCATGCCGCGGCGGAAGCTGCGGAGGCGACGGGAGAGCCCGTCGGAGAAGTCGCCGAGGCCGGAGAGGTTCCAGCCCCGCCAGGCGTAGCAGAGACCAAAGAGGCCGCCCGCCACGTGGGCGACGTGGGCCACGTGGCCGCCGCCGTTGGCGGCGCCTTGCACATCGAGCACGAGATAGAGCAGGCCGAGCGCCCAGACCGGCACCGGCAGCACGAACCAGAGCAGGACCGTCTGGTTCGGGAAGTACCAGACGAAGACCGCGAAGACCGCCATGATCGCGCCGCTGGCGCCCAGGAGCCGCAGGTGGGCGACCGAACCGTGGTCGGGGAAGAGGTGCACGCTGGCGAGCCAGGCCAGTCCGGCGAGCACGACGGCGGTGAAGTAGAAGCGGAAGAATTCGCCGCGGCCCATGATCTCCTCGACCTCCCGGCCGAAGAACCAGAGCATCAGCATGTTGCCCACGAGGTGCCAGGGCGTGGTCGGGTCGTGCACGAAGCCATAGGTCACGAGCTGCCAGGCCTTCATGAGGTGGCTCGGCATGTCGACTTCGAGCGACAAAAACTCCGTGATCCGGAACTCGCCGGCCATGACGAGGTTCGCCACCCAGAGGGCGATGTTGGCCACCATGATCGTCATCACGGCCGTCCAGTCGGCCATGAATGGCGGACCGGAGTCGCGCGAGTAGCCGCGGTCTGACAAACCCATGGGTGTGGCGCCGGGAGGAGCGGGCGGGAACGGGGCCGCGTCGCTGCGGCCGGACTCTCTCCGCATCGTAGGACGGCGTCGCGGTCGGCGGCAACGGGCGGTCGCGGCGGGCCACTGGGGACGCCTCCGGGCATGTGCTAGAGTGCGGCCCGGTTGGCGGCTGCCCGAGCGACGGGCTCGGGGCCGACACGGGAACTCGAGACGAGCAGGAGGGGTCGAGCAGATGGCCACCAACGGGACGCTGGGCAGGAAGTTGCGGATGGGGATCGTGGGGGGCGGCCAGGGGTCGTTCATCGGCCGCGTGCACGTCACGGCGGCCGTGCTCGACAACCGCGCGGCCCTGGTGGCGGGCGCCCTGTCGAGCGATCCCGACCGGGCCAAGGCCAGCGCCGCCGACTACGACATCGACCCGGCCCGGGCCTACGCGTCGTACCAGGAGATGTTTGACCGGGAGCGGGCGCTGCCCACCGACCGGCGGATCGACTTCGTCTCGATCGCCACCCCCAACCACATGCACTTCCCGGTGGCAAAGGCCGCCGTCGAGGCGGGCTTCCACGTCGTCTGCGACAAGCCGCTCACGCTCACGCTCGCGGAGGCCGAGGCCCTGGCGGAGGTGGTGAAGCGGTCGAGCGTCGTCTTCGCCGTGACGCACAACTACACCGGCTATCCGCTCGTGCGGCAGGCCCGCGAGATGGCGCTGGCCGGCGAGTTGGGCGAGATCCAGGCGGTCCGCGCCGAATACATCCAGGGCTGGCTGCGAACCAAGCTCGAGAGCGAGGGCCAGAAGCAGGCCGCCTGGCGGACCGACCCGAGCAAGAGCGGCGCCGCCGGCTGCTTCGGCGACATCGGCACGCACGCCTACAACCTCGGCCGGTGGATGACGGGCCTCCTGCCCGAGAAGATCAGCGCCAACCTCAAGATCTTCGTGCCCGGACGGCCGCTCGACGACTACGGCCACGCGGTGATCCGCTACGAGAACGGCGGCCTGGGGACGGTCACCGCCTCCCAGATCAGCCACGGCCGCGAGAACGACGTGCGGATCCAGATCGACGGCACGAAGGCGAGCCTCGAGTGGCACCAGGAAAACCCCAACCAGCTCTTCGTGCGGCGCAACGGCCAGCCCCACGCCATCTACACGCGTGATCCAAACGCTCCCTACACGCTTCCCTTGGCCAAGGCCTCCTGCCGCCTGCCGTCGGGCCATCCGGAGGCCTTCTTCGAGGCCTTCGCCAACATCTACCGCGCCGCCTTCGACGCGATGGAGCTGGCGGCGGCCGGGAAGACGTTCGAGAGGGTCGACACCGTCTATCCCAACATCCATGACGGCGTCGAGGGGATGTATTTCATCGAGCAGTCGGTGGCGTCGAGCAAGGCGGACGGCGCCTGGCTGCCGCTCAAGCACCCGCTGGCGCGCCGATGACCGCAGCCATGGCCAAGAGTGACACCGCCTATCTCGTCTTCGACATCGAGAGCGTGGCCGACGGCGCGCTCGTCTCGCGGATGAAGTATCCGGGCCAGGGGCTCGACGGTGCCGCGGCGATCGCGAAGTTTCGAGCCGAGCTGCTCGCGGAGAACGGCAAAGACTTCATCCCCTACACCTACCAGCTGCCGGTCTCGCTCGTGATCGCGAAGGTGGCCCGCGACTACACGCTCATCGACTTAGTCGCGCTCGACGAGGCCGAATCGCGACCGCACGAGATCGCGCGGAAGTTCTGGGAGGGCTGGCGGAAGTACGACCGGCCCACGCTCGTGACCTTCAACGGCCGCGGCTTCGACCTGCCGCTGCTGGAACTGTGCGCCTTCCGCTACGGGATCCAGATCGGCGACTGGTTCGCCGAGGACGCCCGCAGCTTCGACCAGCCGCGGTACCGCTACAACATGGCGGCCCACCTCGACCTCCACGAGTGGCTCA
>JBJOKF010000114.1:0-11268 GCA_046046235.1 Planctomycetota bacterium
AGCACACACCGCATCCGGACTGGCCGCTCCCTTTCGCCGACGCCACGGCCAAGCCCGCGCGTTCGGCGGCAGCCCCGCACGCGCCGCAGCGGCGGCCGAACATCCTCTACATCATCGTCGACGACCAGTCACCGTTTGATCTCAAGTGCTACAACCCGGCCTCCACGCTCCACGCCCCGACGATCGAGCGGCTCGCGGCCGAGGGGATGGTCTTCGACGCCGCCTACCACATGGGTTCGTTCTCCGGCGCCGTCTGCACGCCGTCGCGGCACATGGTGATGTGCGGCCGGTCGGTCTGGCACTTGCCGATCGGCCCTCACTCTTCCGGGAAGAAGCAGGGCCGCCGGCAGCCTGAGGCCGTGCCGGCGCCGCACTGCCCGGCGAACATCGCCGAGTTCACGCTGGCGCCGGTCTTCAACCGGGCCGGCTACGAGACGATGCGGACCTGCAAGCAGGGCAATGCCTACGAGGCGGCCGATCGGCTGTTCACGATCCGGCACGACGCCACCAAGCGGGAGGGGACGCACGAGGGGGGCAGCGGCTGGCATGGCGACCGTGTGCTCGAGTACCTCGCAGAGCGTGAGCGTTCCCAGGATCGCGAGCCGTTCCTGATCTACTTCGGCTTCTCGCACCCGCACGACACCCGCGACGGCACGCCCGACCTCCTCGCGAAGTACGGCGCCACGAACCATGCCGACCGAGCGACGCTCCCGGCCGCCGACTCACGGCAGCCGCCGCTGCCGCCGAACTGGCTGCCCGGCCATCCCTTCGACCACGGCCACATGGACGTCCGCGACGAGGTGGCCGTCAGCGGCGTCTGGAAGAACCGCGACGAGCGGACGATCCGCAACGAGCTCGGACGCGAATACGCCTGCAGCGAGAACATCGACCGCCAGATCGGCCGGGTGATCGACAAGCTCGCGGCCATGGGCGAGCTCGACAATACGTGGATCGTCTACACGGCCGACCATGGCATGGCGATCGGCCGCCACGGTCTGCAGGGCAAGCAGAATCTCTACGAGCACACCTGGCGGGTGCCCTTCATCGTGAAGGGGCCGGGTGTGCGGCCCGGCAGCCGGGCACCTGGCAACATCTACCTGGGCGACACGCTGGCGACGCTCTGCGACATCGCCGGCGTGTCGCCGCCCGAGTCGGACGAGGGCCGAAGCTTCCTGCCGGTCCTCGCGGGAAAGCAGGAGACGGTCCGCGACGTGCTGTACGGCGTCTACTGCGGCGGCCAGAAGCCCGGCATGCGCAGCGTCCGCCGGGGGGATTGGAAGCTCGTCAAGTACGAGTCGCCGTCCGGCGGCCTGCACGCGCAGCTGTTCAATCTGAAGGACAACCCGCAGGAGTTCCTGGCCGAGCACCATGATCCGGCGGTCGCCCGGGCGCTGCCGGAGCCGCCCCGCCCCCATCAAAAAAACCTCGCCGATGATCCGGCCCACGCCGCCAAGCGTGCGGAGCTCGAAGCGTTGCTCCTGGCGGAGATGCGGCGGCATGACGACCCGTTCCGGTTCTCGGACCAGCCTGCGCAGGAGCCCCCGCCATGACCACCGGCGCCCTGACCCGCCTCGCGATCGTTCTGGCGAGTCTCCTGTCGAGCGGCGTGGCAACCAGCGCCGCGGCCCTCGCCGCGGACCGGCCCCCGAACTTCGTCGTGATCTTCGTCGACGATCTGGGCTACGGCGACATCGGGCCGTTCGGCGCCACCAAGCAGAAGACGCCGCACCTCGACCGGATGGCGGCCGAGGGGATGAAGCTTACGAGCTTCTATGCGGCGCCGGTCTGCTCGGTGTCGCGGGCACAGTTGCTCACCGGCTGCTATGGCCTGCGGGTCGGCGTGCCCGCAGTCTATTTTCCCGCCGGCCCACAGGGCCTGCACCCCGCCGAGATCACGATCGCCGAGCGGCTCAAAGCCCTGGGCTATGCGACCGCCTGCGTCGGCAAGTGGCACCTCGGTGACCAGCCCGAGTTTCTCCCCACCCGCCAGGGCTTCGATCACTACTACGGCATTCCCTACTCCAACGACATGCAGCGGGTGTCGACCGACTCGGGCGCGCGGGTCGTGCCCCTGCTCCGTGACGAGAAGGTGGAAGCGTTGCTGACCGACGAGATGCAGACGGCGATCGTGGAGAAGTGCACGGCCGAGGCGGTCCGGTTCATCGAGGAGTCGCAGGAACGCCCCTTCTTCCTCTACCTGCCGCATACCGCCGTGCACGCGCCGATCGTGCCGGGGAAGCGGTTCCAGGGAAAGAGTCGGAATGGCAAGTTCGGCGATTGGGTCGAAGAAGTTGACTGGAGCGTGGGCGAGATCCTCGGCACGCTGCGCCGCCTCGGCCTCGACGACAACACGCTCGTGATCTTCACGAGCGACAACGGACCCTGGACGGGCGTCGTCGGTGACGCGACCACCGCCGGGCCGCTGCGGGGCAGCAAGGGGAGCACCTGGGAGGGTGGCGTGCGGGTGCCGACGATTCTTCGCTGGCCCGGCCACGTTCCGCCGGGCTCGGCCTGCGACGCCGTCGCCGGGACGATCGATCTCCTGCCGACATTCGTGCGGCTGGCCGGTGGCACCGTGCCGCCCGAGCCGGTCATCGACGGCCGTGACTTGTCGGGATTGCTCATGGGCGGGGCCTGCCAGCCGCCGCGCGAGGCCCACTACTACTTTTTGGGCAACGGCCTGCAGGCGGTGCGGAAGGGCCGATGGAAGCTGGCGATCGCGCCGCAGGCCGCCGGCATGGGCAAGAAGAACGCCCAGGCGGCCGAGCCGGCCAGCATGGACGCACCTCGGCTCTATGACCTCACCACCGACATCGGCGAGACCACGAATGTGGCGGCGGCCCAGCCAGTCGTCGTGGCGGAGCTCACGAGCCTGGCGGTGGCGATGCAGAAGGATCTGGGGCCGAAGGCGCCGGGCCGCCGGCCCGCGGGCAGCGTCGCGAACCCACAGACGATCTACCCGACGGTTCCACAGCCGCCGAAGCAGGACAAGGGGCAGAAGCAGGCCGCCCAGGCTGCGTCGGCGACGCGCCCCAATATCGTGCTCTTCCTCGCCGACGACCTCGGCTACGGCGAACTCGGTTGCTACGGCAACACCGCGGCGATCACGCCCAACCTCGACCGGTTCGCGGCCGAAGCTCTGAAGTTCACCGACTGCCATTCGGCGTCGAGCGTCTGCTCGCCGTCACGGTCGGCCCTGCTCACCGGCCGCACGCCCTACCGCAACGGCGTGTTCACCTGGATCCCGGAGAAGAGTCCGATCCACCTGCGGACCAGCGAGATCGCGCTCCCGAAACTGCTGAAGGCGGCGGGCTACGAGACCTGCCACGTGGGAAAATGGCACTTGAACGGCCTGTTCAACGCCTCCCAGCAGCCGCAGCCCGATGCCCACGGCTACGACTGGTGGCTGGCCACCCAGAACAACGCCGCCCCGAGCCACGCGTTTCCGGAAAACTTCGTCCGCAATGGCACTGCCATCGGCAAGGTCGACGACTATTCGGCGCCGTTCATCGCGCGGGAGGCGGCAACCTGGCTCGAGACGAAGCGGGATCCGTCCAAGCCCTTCTTCCTCGCCGTCTGGACGCACGAGCCGCACTACCCGATCGCGTCGGCCGAGCGGTACGAGAAGCTCCACGAGCGGATCGCCGACCCCGAGGAGCGGACCTACCGGGCGAACGTCACGCAGCTCGACGACGCCTTCGGCACCGTCATGCAGGCGCTCGAGACCGTCGGGGCGACCGACTCGACGCTCGTCTTCTTCACAAGCGACAACGGTCCCGAGGGCGCGGGCGACAAGGGCCCGGGCCGCGGCCTCGCCGGCGGGCTCCGGGGCCGCAAGCGGTCGATGTACGAGGGCGGCCATCGCGTGCCCGGCATGGTCCGCTGGCCGGGCAAGATCGCACCGGGCACCGTGAGCGAGATCCCGGTGATCGGCAGCGATTTTTTCCCGACGGCCCTCCGGGCGGCCGGACTCGCGCCGCCGGAGCGGACGCTCGACGGCGTCGACATCAGCGATCCCGCCGTCGAGGAGCCCCGGCCGCTTTACTGGCGGTGGGGCGGCTTCGTGGCCTACCGCGAAGGGCCGTGGAAGATCGTCGTGGACGAGGCCCTCGAGAAGCCGGAACTCTACAACCTCGCGGAGGATCGAGCGGAGACGACCGACCTCGGCGCCCGCGAGGCGGAGCGGCTCTCCGCGATGATGGCCCGCCTGCGGGTGCTCCAGGGGGAGATCGAGGCGGAGGGGCCGGATTGGTGGCGGACCGAGCCGATGAACGGCCGCGGAAAGAAGCCGGCCGCCGCGCGGCCGGGGAGCCCCGGCAATGGCTGAAGCCCTGCGGGTGATCCGCTGCGGGCCTGAGCATCTCGAGGCGATCCGCGCGATCTACAACCACGAGATCGTCCACGGCACCGCGCTCTACGAGTACGAGCCGCGGTCGGCCGACGTCATGGCCGCCTGGTGGGCGACGAAGGCCGCCGGCGACATCCCGGTCTTCGGCGTCGAGCTCGATCCGGGCCAGCTTGCGGGATTCGCCACCTGGGGGCCGTTCCGGCCGTTTCCGGCCTACCTGCATTCTGTCGAGCATTCGGTCTACGTCGACCCGCGGTACCGCCGTCGCGGCGTCGGTGCGGCGATCCTGGAGGCCGTGATCCGCGAGGCGGTCGCCCGGCGGCTCCATGTGCTCGTCGGCGGCATCGACGCCGCCAACACGGCCAGCCGTGAGCTGCACCGCCGGTTCGGCTTCGCCCACGTCGGCACGGTCCGCGAGGCGGGCTTCAAGTTCGACCGCTGGCTCGACCTCGAGTTCTGGCAGCGAATCCTGCCGAACAACGATCCGCGGTACCTCGCCGAGGCCAGCTACACCCGCGGCAGTTCGTAGCCCTTGCGATACTCGCGCGAGAAGAGTCGATTGGCGTCGGCATCGGTCGAGCGCTCGGTGCCGGGATCGATCGTGAGCTCGCGGCCGAGGGAAAGCTTCGTGGCCGCGTAGTCAATGGCGTGCTCTTTCAGATAGCCGTCGAAGCTGTCGAACGTCTCCGCGACGTGCTTTTCTTGGGCGGCGAGCGAGGGTCGCGTGCCGGGCGGGACGGTCGCGCCGAGCGCCCACGACACGTTGCCCAGGTGCGCCAGGGCGCTCGAGAGGTGGCCGTCCTCGATGTCGAGGTGCAGCTTTCGGTGGTCGCGGCTCCTGACCGCGTCGACGAAGTTGGCGAAATGCTGCTGGTAGCTGCCGCCGCTCCACTTGCCGATCTCGTGGCCGTCGAGATCGAACGCCACGCCCGAGGTGTAGTTCGGGGCGACGACGTAGCCCTTGGTGCCGTACCAGACATTCGCGGCGCCGGTGAGCGAACCCGACTTCAAGCCGAAGGTGATCGGCGACTTGATCGGCAGTCCCCGGACATCGGAGATGAGCAGGGCGTCGTCCCACTGGAAGAGCGTCACCTGGCAGTTGGCCACGTCGCCGTTGTCGACATAGCCGAGCCGACCGCCCAGGCTCACGACCTTCTTCGGTAGCTCCTGCTTGCCGAGGCCCCAGCGGGCCTTGTCGAGCTCGTGCGGATTCTGGTTGCCCAGGTCGCCGTTGCCGGTGACGTGATTCCAGTGCCAGTCGTAGTGCAGCCGCTTGCGGACGGGCACCTCCGCCGGCGCCGGTCCCGCCCAGAGGTCGAAGTCGAGACCGGGGGGCAGCGGGGCGGGCGTGTCGACCAGGCCGATGCTGGGCCGGTTGCGGTAGCAGATCGCCTTCGCCACCTTCACATCGCCGATGCCCCCGCTCTTGATGAAGTCGAGCACCTGTCGCATGCCTGTCATGCTGCGGCTCTGCACGCCCATCTGGCACATCCGGCCGAGCTTGCGGGCCCACTGCGTCATCACGCGGCCCTCCTCGACGTTGTGGCTGCAGGGCTTCTCGACGTAGACGTCCTTGCCCGACTGCATCGCCCAGATGGCCATCAGGGCGTGCCAGTGGTTGGGGGTGGCGATCGAGACCGCGTCGATGTCCTTGCGGTCGAGAAGCCGGCGGACATCCTGCTCGTAGGCGGGCGGATGGAGCGCGTCGGCGAACCGCTTCTCGCACAGCCGCACGTACGCGGCGGGGTCGACGTCGCAGATCGCGACGAGCTCGCAGTCGGGGTTGGCCAGCCACTCGCCGACGTGCTGCGCCCCCTGACCGTTGACGCCGATCGTCGCGACGCGCAGCTTCTCGCCGGCGGAAACCGGCCGCCGGGCCGGTGCCGGCTCCGCGGCGCCGCTCTGGGACATCACCGCCAGCGAGGCGGCGGCCACCGACAGGGCGGACTCGAGCAGATCACGGCGGGACAGCGGCATGGGTGGACTCCCCGAGGGCGCGGCAGCGGACTTCCTCTCCAACATCGACCGATGGTCCGCGAGGCTACACGATGCAACCGTCGGATCCCACGCGCCCCCCCTGCAGTGTGGACGGGAAGAGTCCCCCTCGGCGGTGCGTGGGCCGGCCTCAGTCGCCGTGCGACCGGTTGGATCCGCCCGGCTTCCGGGCCGCGCCGCTCTTGCGACGACCGCGATCCCCGCGCGTGCCTGAGGCCAACGGCAGGTTGGGCTGGCCTGCCGGCAGATAAGAGACGCTCAGCACCTTCGCCGCGGTCCGACCCGCCGGGGAGAGCGCGTGCGGGATGCCGGCGTAGATGTAGACGCTGTCCCCTTCCTCGAGATGGATGACTTCGTCGCCGTACTCGATCCGCACGTCCCCATCCAGGACAAGCAGAAACCGCTCGCCGTCGTGGTTGTCGGGATGATGCCTGTTGCCCACGCCGCTGAGGTGCAGGATCACGGGATGCATCGCCCGGTCCCGCCAGCCGTCGGTGATCGGCTCGACCGCATAGCCACCCCGGCCGTCGCCCGACGGCTCCGGCCGGACGGCGCGCCGCTTCACCACCTCGTACCGCGGAGGCACACACAGGCCTTCCACCAGTTTGTCCACGCCGCAGCCGAGCACACCGGCGAGCTTGACGAGGCCCTCGAGGGAGGGCGTGAGCTGGCCGTTTTCGAGCTTCGACAGCCAGCTGACGGTGAAGTTGGCCCGGCGGACGACATCCTCGAGCGTCAGCCGTCGTGCCAGCCGCGCGGCACGGACGCGACGGCCAAGATCGGCAAGATTGACGGCGCTAGACATGCAGGTCGCGAGCGGTGGAACGGCGGAGGGCCGCCGATTATCGCTTCGCCGCCTGTCACTCGCAAGAGGGGTTCCCCCATCTTTTCGCGAGTATTCAAGCGTTCATGTCATTCGGCCGCTGCCCTCGGTCAGGCACTGGGCCGCCGAAAATGCCGGTAGGCTTGCAGCACGTCGAAGAGGTCGGACGAGATCGAGATCTCGTCGTCCTTGAAGTCGCCCAGCCAGGTGCGGTTGCTGACGACGGCGTCGGCCAGGAGCGGCAGAACCTCGCCCAGGGCGACCCGCACGCTGTTGTCTCGGGCCTGCTCGAGGACCGAGGCCGCTTGGGGCTGCGTATCGAAATCAGGACCCGTGTAGACCCGCAGACGACGCATGGCCATGCCGCACACTCCCTTGCTGAAGGTTCGCCGGGGACGGAGCGAACTCCATCCTGCGGGGCGGACGTCCTCCTGACGTGCGCCACCGCTAGAACTGCTATCGGCAGAACGACCCCGCAATGTTTGGCCGATTTTCCCGGATGGCGCCCACGGAGGCGGTCGACCGCAGGAGTCGGGCAAGCGGGGCAGTCTGGCCCGTGCCGTCAGACACGACCGGGACCGACGGCGGCTGGTCCCGCCGGCTCGTGCCGCACGCGGCCGGCACGGAAGGCGTCGCCGATCGACTGGGGCACGAGGGCCTCGGCCTGAAACAGCCGCGCCCGGTTCTCGGCCGTGGCCGCCTTCATCTCCTGCTCGCGGGCGATCGCCACGCTCCGTCGCTCCTCCGCCTTCGCCCGGGCGACGCGGGTGTCGGCCTCGGCCTGGTCGGCCTGCAGCCGCGCGCCGATGTTCTCGCCCACCTCGATGTCGGCGATGTCGATCGAGACGATCTGGAACGCCGTCTGGGCGTCGAGGCCGCGCTGCAGCACCGCCTTGGAGATCGTGTCGGGATGCTCCATCACCTCGAAGTGGCTGCCGGCCGATCCGATCGAGGTGATGATCCCCTCGCCGACCCGTGCGATGATCGTCTCCTCGGTCGCGCCGCCGATGAGCTGCTGTAGGTTCGTCCGCACCGTGACGCGGGCGCGAATCTTGAGCTCGACGCCATTCTTCGCCACCGCCGACAGCGTCGACTTGCCGCTGCCGACGTCTGGGCAGTCGATCACCTTCGGATTGACGCTCGTCTGGACGGCGTCGAGGACGTCGCGTCCAGCCAGGTCGATGGCGCAGGCGCGGTCGAAGTCGAGGTCGAGGTCGGCCCGTTGCGCCACGATGAGCGCCCGGATCACGCGGGGCACGTCGCCGCCGGCGAGGTAATGCGCCTCGAGCTTGCGCGGAGTGATCTCGTTGCCCAGGCCGGCCTGCGTGGCCATGATCCGCGCCTGGACGATCGTGCGGGCGTTGACCTTGCGGAGGCTCATGCCCAACAGTTCCAGAAACTTCACCGGCGCTTTCGACCAGAAAGCCTGGAACCAGAGCTGGCCATAGTTGACGCCCAACAGCAGCATCGCCAGCGCCAGGATCCCGAGCAGCAGTCCCGCCCCGGCGAGGATCGGCATCGGCACGCTGGAAGGCAGGGCATTCATGGGAAGATTCCGGTTGACTCGCAGGAGGCCTCCGGTGGCCGATCCGCCGGGTCAGGCAAGCCTAGTTCCGGTTTCGGCGGGGGGCCAGTCACGGCCCCGGGGAGAGGCCGGCCTCGGGTCTCAGGCCTCGATCCAGCCACCACCGAGCACCCGGGGGCCGTCGTAGCAGACCGCCGGCTGACCCGGCGAAATTGGCCCCGGAGACCGGTCCGGCCCCCCCGTGAACCGGGCCGCGAACCGGCCGCCGGAGAGCGGGGTCACGACCGCCGGGGCCGGCCCCCGCTGGGCCCGGCACTGCACGAGACAGGCGAACGGCTCCTCCGGCACCGGCTCGAGCCACGACGCCTCGCCGGCGACGAGCGACATCTCGGGCACGTCGTCGCGGTCTCCCACCACCACGCGGCACGTCTCCGCCTCGATGCGGACGACGTACAGGGGCCGGCCGACGGCGACGCCCAGGCCCTGCCGCTGCCCGACCGTGAACTGCTCGATGCCCGGATGGCGGCCGAGCACCCGCCCGTCGGTGGTCACGATCTCGCCGGCGCGGGAGCCACCGAGCCGACTCGCGACCAGCCGCGCATGCTCGCCGGAGGGCACGAAGCAGATTTCCTGGCTGTCGGGCTTGTCGGCGGTTGCCAGCCCCAGTGCGGCGGCCCGTCTTCGCACCTCGGCCTTCGCGAGATCGCCCACCGGCAGGAGCATCCGGCCGAGCCGGGCAGCGGCGACCTCGAAGAGCACGTACGACTGGTCGCGGGCCGGGTCGAGGCCGCGGATGAGCCGGGGCCGGCCGTCGGCCCCGCGATCCAAGCGGGCGTAGTGGCCCGTGGCCACGAAGTCGGCGCCGATCGCTTCGGCATGCTCGAAGAGCCGCCCGAACTTGATCCAGGAGTTGCACCGCACGCAGGGGTTGGGGGTACGGCCGCGGCCGTACTCGGCGACGAAGTAGTCGATCACCCTGGAAAAGTCGGCCGTCAGGTCGAGGGCGTAGAGCGGGATGCCCAGCCGGTCGGCGACCCGCCGGGCATCGACCGCGTCGGCGACGCTGCAGCAGCCCTGATGGGCGGCCTGCGTGGCCGCGGCCGGCAACGCGGCGCCGTCCAGGACGGGCAGCGCCGCCGGTCCCGCCGCCGCGGGCGGGATCGGGGGTGCCATGGCGGGCGCGGCCTGCCGCATGAAGACGCCGACGCATTCGTGGCCGGCCGCGACCAGGATGCTCGCCGCCACGCTCGAGTCGACCCCGCCCGACATCGCGACCACGATCCGCGACATGGCAGCCCCCACCCGGCCGGATGAGCGTGTCAGTAGACGAGTGCCGTTTCCACGCGGTGCGGCGCCATGCGGCCGCGGCCGCCGAGGGCGGCCAGTTCGATCAGGAAGGCGGCCCCCGCCACCTGCCCGCCGCCCGCCTCGACCAGCCGCATGCAGGCGGCCGCCGTGCCGCCGGTGGCCAGCACGTCGTCGACCACGAGCACCCGCGCCCCCGGCGCGAGGACTCCCGCGTGCATCTGCAGCCGGTCGCGGCCGTACTCGAGCTCGTATTCGTGCTCGAGCGTGTCGGCCGGCAGCTTGCCCGGCTTGCGGACCGGGATCACGCCGACGCCCAGCTCGAGCGCGAGCGGCGTGGCGAAGAGAAATCCGCGGGCCTCGACCGCCGCGATCGCGTCGAGCCGTTCGCGCCGCCAGGGCGCGGCCAGCCGCTCCACCGCCGCCGCGAGCGCCTGCGGGTGGGCGAGGAGCGGCGTGATGTCGCGAAAGAGGATGCCCGGCTTGGGGAAGTCGGGCACGGGGCGGATGAAGGGGGCGAGGTCCATGCGGGGATCCTACCCTCTCTTCCGCCCCCGCGTCAGGCCCCGTGCCTGAGCCGCACCGTCGCCTGCGGGGCGCCGTCGATCGCCAGTGCCAGGTTGGCGAGCGTCTCCGACTCGATCTGCCGCACCCGCTCCCGCGTCAGGCCGAGCACAGCGCCGATCTCCTTGAGCGTCATCGGCTCGGCACCGCCCAGTCCGAACCGCAGCCGGATGATCTTCGCGGCCCGTTCGTCGAGCTGGTCGATGCGGGCCATGACGTGCCGCAGCGTGTCCTCGTCGAGCAGCACCTCCGCGGGGCACTTCGCGGCCTCGTCACGGACAAGCTCGCCGAGCGACCAGCCGCCTTCGGCTTGCTCCGTCTGCGGGGCGTTTTGGTGGACATGGATCGCCTTCTTGATGATCGGCAGCTTCTTCCGCGCCAGGCCGAGCATCCGCGCGACCTCCTCCGGCGTGGGCGTCCGGCCGAGGCTGTCGGAGAGCCGGGCCGTCGCCCGCCGCCACTTCGACAACAGCTCCACCATGTAGGCGGGAATGCGGATCGTCTTGCCGGAGTTGATGAGCGCCCGCTTGATCGACTGCTTGATCCAGTAGCTGGCGTAGGTGCTGAACCGGGTGCCCATGGTCGGGTCGAAGCCCTCGACGGCCCGCAGCAGGCCGAGGTTGCCCTCCTCGATGAGGTCGGGCAGCGGCAGGCCGCGGTTGCCGTAGCCGCGGGCGATGTTCACCACCAGCCGCAGGTTCGCCCGCA
>JBJOKF010000232.1:0-8831 GCA_046046235.1 Planctomycetota bacterium
TCGGCCGCCAGGCGGGCCGCCTGCGCGAGGCTCGTGGAGAGCCGCGAGAGATCCTGGACGTCGAGCGGGCCGAACGCGTCGCCGGCGACGACGAGCACCGGGATGCGCAGGTCGCGCAGCAAGCCGAGCCGCTCCTCGAAGTGCCGCCAGTGGGCCTCCCGCGGACCAGCCTCCCGCTCGAGCAGCCCGCCCTGGAAGCTCGCCGCCACGGGGCTCACGCCCTGCCGGGCGAAGAGATCGGCGAGCGCCGCCCGATCCCGGGTCTCGAGAAACCGCTCCGCCTGGCCGAGCCAGAGGTCGACCGCGTCGCAGTGGCCGGCCGCGTAGTCCTCGATCACCGTCTCGAGCGGCGCGTCGAGCGAACAGGCGGTGGAGAGCGCGGCACGCATCAATAAGGGCTCTTCGGCGGTGAACAGGCCAGGGAGGGTTTTTCCACAGGCAGTCAGCGGAGGCGTTCGGCGAGCATGTCGGCGCACTCGTCGATCGGCACGCGGGTCTGCGTGAGCGTATCGCGGTCGCGGAGCGTGACGGTGCGGTCGGTGAGCGTCTGGCCGTCGATCGTCAGGCACCAGGGCGTGCCCGCCTCGTCCTGCCGGGCATAGCGCCGGCCGACGGATCCCTTCTCGTCGTACATGCAGGGCATGCGGGCCTTGAGCCGCCGGTAGAGGTCGATCGCCACTTCGGGCATGCCGTCCTTCTTCACCAGCGGCAGCACCGCCGCCTTGAGCGGCGCGAGCCGGGGATGGAGCTTGAGCACGGTGCGGCTGCGCGGCTTGCCGTCCTCGTCGGGCACCTCGTCCTCGTGATAGGCATCGCAGAGGAAGGCCAGCACCGCCCGGTCGGCGCCCGCGGAGGGTTCGATGACGTGCGGCACGTACCGCTCGCGCGTCGCGTCGTCGAAGTAGGAGAGGTCCTTGCCGCTGCCACGATGGCGGGGCTTGCCGTCGGGACCGAGCTCGACGACGAGCGCCCCGTCCTGCCGCACGAGCTTGCCTTCCATGTGGCTCCGCAGGTCGAAGTCGCCGCGATGGGCGATCCCCTCGAGTTCGCCGAACTCACCCGCCGCCAGGAAGGGAAACGCATACTCGATGTCGGCGGTGCCGACGGAATAGTGCGAGAGCTCGTCGGCGTCGTGCTCGCGGAGCTGGAGCCGCCCGGGAGTGAGGCCCAGGCTCAGGTACCAGTTCCAGCGGCGGTCGCGCCAGTAGCGGTACCACGCCGCGGAGTCGGACGGCTTGCAGAAGAACTCGATCTCCATCTGCTCGAACTCGCGCGAGCGGAAGGTGAAGTTTCGCGGCGTGATCTCGTTGCGGAAGCTCTTGCCGATCTGGGCGATGCCGAAGGGCACGCTCACCCGCGACGTGTCGAGCACGTTCTTGAAGTTCATGAAGATGCCCTGCGCCGTCTCAGGCCGCAGGAAGGCGCGGTCGTCGTCGTCGCCGGCGAGCGCCCCGATCCGCGTCTCGAACATCAGGTTGAACTCGCGGGGGGCGGTCAGCGTGCCGGGCTCCGAGGCGTCGGGACCGAGCGCCGTGGCCAGGGTCACCGTGCCCGCCGCCACGCCGGCCGCGAGCGGCACGAGCCCACCGTCCCATTCGATCTCCTCGATCTGCTTCGCCCGCAGGCCGAAGGCCTTCTGCGCCCGCAGCACGGTGTGCGACAGGGCGTCGTCGCCCGACTGGTCGGTGACGATGAAGGCCCGCTTGCCCCGGTGGGCGGCCCAGCGGCCCTGGAGATGGTCGAAGCGATATCGCCGCTTCGACTCGCGGCAGTCGACGAGCCAGTCGTGGAAGAGATCGAAATGGCCCGAGCACTTCCAGACCTGCGGATGCATGATGATCGTGCAGTCGAGGCCGGTCATCTCGTAGGGCGCCGGGGCCCCGGGGAGCGTCGCAAGCTCGTCGTGCCCCGACACCATGTCGTGCCACCAGCAGTCCTTGAGGTTGCGCTTCAGGGCGACGCCGAGCGGCCCGTAGTCCCAGAAGCCGTTCAGGCCGCCGTAGATCTCGCTCGACTGGAAGATGAAGCCCCGCCGCTTGGCGAGCGAGACGATCCTGTCCATCCGCGACTGGTCGTTCTGTTTGTCCTGTTTGTCGGCCATGAGATTCCGGTTCGCGCGGGAGGAACGGGAGAAAGAAAAGAGGTGCTGGGAATGCCGGGCGAGTCTATTGCCCTGCCAAAAAGCGGGTCAATGCGGCCGCTCCGCGGAAAGTCCAGCGTCGGGGAGTTCGGGGACGAGCCAGCCAGTCGCCGGATCGAGCCGCGGCACGATGCGAATCGTGTCGATCGCGGCGGCGGCGGGCAGGTCGGCATCCATACCGAGGGAGAGGAGGTTTGTGCCGCCGCGCGACACCGCGAACGCCGAGACGATCGCCTCCCGCGGGCTCGCAGCCTGCCCCACGACGCGGCGAAAATCGGCGCGGGCCGCTGCCGCGGCGGGATCGAGCAGGTCGGCCGCTCCGTCGGGCAGCCGGCATGCCGCTTCGAGAATGGAGCCGGCCGCCAAAACGTCTTCCTCGGTGACGTGACCGTCGGTCCCCGCACAGACCAGATGGATGTCAGCCCCACCACGCCGCCGGGCGAGATCGCGGGCCAGCCTGGCGACGGCGGTGCGATTGACGATCGCCCCCACGAGCACCTCGTCCGCGGCGCGGCAGGCCTCGAGGGCGGCGGTGCCATTCGTGGTGGTGACGACGATCTCGCGGCCGGCGACCGCCGCCGGCGAGTACTCCAGCGGCGAGTTGCCGAGGTCGAAGCCGGCGATCCTGACTCCCCCCCGCTCGCCCCCCAGGAGCGGCCGGCCCGCGCCGGACGCCTCCGCCAGCGCCAGGGCCTCGGCCACGGCGGGTACCGGGCGGATGCGGGAGGCGGCGTTTGCCAGGGCCGTGACGATCGTCGTGGAGGCCCGCAGCACGTCGATCACGACGGCGATCCCTCCCGCGACGGCCCCCGGCGGCATACGATTGAACAGTTCGTGGCAGTGCCAGCGCATGGTGATCCGGGAGCGAACGTGACTTTCCAGCGAGCCGCAACGATAGACCACGCCCCAGACGGCGTCGAGCAGGGCGTGGACAAGAGCGGCAGCCGCGTGCGCGGCATGTTCGCCGAGATCGCGCCGCGATATGACCTGGTCAACCGGATGCTTTCCGGCGGAATCGACGTCTGGTGGCGGCACGTGACCGTCTCCCGCGCGCCGCCGCCCGCATCCGGGGCGATCCTCGACGTCTGCACGGGCACGGGCGACCTCGCGCTCGCCTACCGCGCGAAGGCCGCCCCGGGAGTCCGCGTCGTCGCGAGCGACTTCTGCCGGCCGATGCTCGATCGCGGCATCGGGAAGGCCGAGCGGACGGGCGCGGACGTCGAGTGGGTGGAGGCCGACGCCCTGTCCCTCCCCTTCCCCTCCGCGAGCTTTGATCTCGTCACGGTGGCCTTCGGGCTCCGCAACATCGCCGACACGTCCGGCGGACTGGCGGAGATGGCCCGCGTGTGCCGGCCCGGCGGTCGCCTGGCGATCCTGGAGTTCTCCCTGCCGAGGTTCGCACCGGTCCGAGCGGCGTATCTCTGGTACTTCCGGAACGTGCTGCCGCTGCTGGGCAACGCAGTCGCCCGCAACGCGTCGAATGCCTACACGTACTTGAATCAGAGCGTCGAGGAGTTTCCGTCGGGAGAGCGGCTGGCGGACCTCGTCCGCGCGGCCGGCTTCGACCGCGTGGAGATGCTGCCGCTGACGTTCGGCATCGCCACCCTCACCATCGCCACGCGAGGCTCGTGATGGCTTCCGTGACGCCCGCCGATCGCCCCGTCCCGCCGCTCGTCGTCGGCATCACCGGCGCCTCCGGAGCCGCCTATGCCGTACGGCTCGTCGAGGTGCTCCTCGCGGCCGGCCGCGAGGTGCATCTGGCCGTCAGTCCTTCGGGACAGGCCGTGATCGACACCGAACTCGGGCGGCGGCTCGACCTCGAGCGGTTCGATCCGCGGGCGCTGCTGGGCGGTCCCCCGCCGCCGCCCGGTCGCCTGGAATACTTCCACCACAAGAACCTGATGGCCCCGATCGCCAGCGGCTCGTTTCTCACGTCCGGGATGGTGATCTGCCCGTGCAGCGGCAGCACGCTGGCGGCCGTCGCGCACTCCGTCGGCGAAAACCTCATCCACCGGGCCGCCGAGGTGCACCTGAAGGAGCGGCGGAAGCTCGTCGTGGTGCCCCGCGAGACCCCGCTCTCGTTGCCGCAGCTGAAGAACATGCAGGCGATCCACGAGGCGGGCGCGGTCGTGCTCCCGGCGTCCCCGGGCTTCTATCACGGCGCGAGCACCGTGAACGACCTCGTCGATTTCGTGGTCGCGCGGATCTGCGACCAACTGGGCGTCGACAACGCACTCGTCCGCCGCTGGGGAGAGCAGACCTGATGGCGACCGACGCAGCCCCCAAGCACTCCCGCCTGCGGACCTACCTCGAGCTCGTGCGGTTCAGCCACACGATCTTCGCCCTGCCCTTCGCGTTGATGGCGGTGCTGATCGCGATCCGCAAAGGGGGCGCCGCCGGGCTCCCCGGGCCCGGCCCGCTGGCGGGAATCCTCGTCTGCATGGTCACGGCCCGCACCGCCGCCATGGCCTTCAACCGGCTCGTGGATCGCACGATCGACGCCGCCAATCCGCGGACCGCATCGCGGCACCTGCCGCGGGGCGACGTCGGGGTGGCCGAGGTGATGGCGCTGATCGCGGCGTCGTGCGTCGGCTTCGTGGCGGGCACGCTCTTGTTCCTGCCCAACTGGCTCCCCGTGGCCCTCGCGCTGCCTGTGCTCGCCTGGCTGCTCGGCTACAGCTACGCCAAACGGTTCACGATGCTGGCCCACGCCTGGCTCGGCGTGGCGCTGGGGCTCGCGCCGCCCGCGGCCTGGATCGCGCTCCGCGGAGCCGAGGTCCTCGCGCATCCGGCCGACCTCTGGCCGGCGGCGATCCTCGGCTTGGCGGTGACGGCCTGGGTGACGGGGTTCGACACGATCTACGCCTGCCAAGACGCCGCCTTCGATGCCAGCCACGGACTGCGGAGCCTGCCGGCGGCGCTCGGCGTGCGGCGGGCGCTCAACGTCTCGGCCCTGCTCCACGGCCTCACGGTGCTCATGCTGGCGGCCCTGCCGCTGGTCGTTCCCCAGCTCGGAGCGATCTACTGGACGGCGCTGGTGGCCGTGGCGGCGCTGCTCGTCTGGGAACACGCGCTCGTCTCTCCCGGCGATCTCTCCCGGGTCAACGCGGCCTTTTTCGACGCCAATGCGATCATCGGCGTCATCCTGCTGGTGGCGATCGGCGTCGATCTCTGGTGGTGATCCGGCCGCCGCGGCTTGCCCACGACCGGCCGGCGCGGCCAAGATGGCGGCTCCGCATCGCCCCCCCGGAGACCGCCCCATGAGCCAGCCCGAGCTCCGCGACGAGATCTACCGCGTCGACACCGTCGTGCCGTCGGCGACGATCGCGAACGGGTCGCTGGCGCTCGGGGCGATCCTCGCGCTGCTCGGCGGGCTGGCCATCGCGGCGCCCTGGGCGGCCGCCACGGTGGTCGACGCGATCTGCGCGGGCGTGCTCGTGGCCGGCGGCGTCGCGCAGCTGGCCGCGGCCACGGTCACGCGGTCGTGGCGGGGATTTTGGCTGACGCTGCTCTGCGGAGCGCTCTCCGTCGTCGCCGGCACCGCGATGCTCGCCATCCCGGTCGCCGGCATCCACGCCCTGGCCACCTTTCTCGGGCTCGTGATCCTGTTCGAGGCGGCGGCGAAGCTCACGGCCGCCTTCTCCGTGCCCCGTGACTTCCCCTGGGGCTGGCTGCTCGTGGATGGTGTCGTGACGACGCTGCTGGGCGGCTTCCTGCTCCTGAGCGGGCCTGAGCGGGCCGGTACGCTCCTGGGGGTCATCGTCGGCTTCAATCTGCTCTCGAGCGGGCTCTCCCTGCTGGCGGCCGGCTTCTGGCTGAAGCGGGCCTGACCGGCCGAAAGGCCTGTTTTCCGCGGCCGCGGCGGCGTCTGTTGTATTCGGGCACGCCTCGCGGTTTTAGAGATGGGTTTCGATCACTCCCCGCCCCCCGCCCCCCGCTTTCGTCCCTTCAACCGCCAGGCTGCCCCCATGATCCGCGCCGTCTCCCCGTCGCTTGCCGTGATCCGCGAGAAGGTCGAAGCCGGAGTGCGTCTCGATGCCGTCGAGGCCGAGATGCTCTGGGATGAGTCGATCGACCTGCACGAGCTCGGCGAGCTTGCCAATCTCGTCCGCGAGCGGAAGAACGGCAACGTCGGCTGGTACAACATCAACACGCACCTCAATCCGACGAATGTCTGCGTCTACCGCTGCACGTTTTGCGCGTTCCGCGCTGATCTGCGCGACACCCGCGGCTATGTGATGAGCGACGAGCAGATCCTGGCCCGCGGCCGGGAGGCTGTCGAGGCGGGCTCCACCGAGATGCACATCGTCGGTGGACTCCACCACCAGAAGAACTACGACTGGTACCTGAACATCATCCGCCTGTTGCACGATCACTACCCGTCGCTGCACTTGAAGGCCTGGACGCCGGTCGAGATCAACTGGTTTTGCCATCTCACCAAACGATCCGTCCGGGACATCCTCGTCGAGCTCAAGGACGCCGGTCTCGGCAGCCTGCCCGGCGGCGGCGCCGAGATCTTCCACCCCGAGGTGCGGGACAAGATCTGCGAGCACAAGGCCGACACCCGCGAGTGGTTCCACGTGCACCGCACCGCCCACTCGCTCGGGCTGCGGAGCAACGCGACCATGCTCTACGGCCACATCGAGAACGCCTTCCACCGCACCGACCATTTGCTCCGCCTGCGGGAGCTGCAGGACGAGACGGGCGGCTTCCAGACCTTCATCCCGCTGGCGTTCCATCCGGACAACACCCGGCTTTCGCACATCGCCAAGCCCTCTCCCGCCATGGATCTTCGGGCGGTCGCCGTGTCGCGGCTGGTGCTCGACAACTTCGACCACGTGAAGGCCTACTGGATCATGCTCGGCATCGGCACGGCCCAGGCCGCGCTCGCCTACGGCGCCGACGACCTCGACGGCACCGTCCGCCACGAGCTGATCTACCACGACGCCGGCGCGACGACGCCGGAGGTGCTCTCCGTCGACCACATCAAGCGGCTCATCCGCGAGGCGGGCCGCGATCCGGTGGAGCGGGACACGCTCTACCACCGGGTCGAGCGGAGTGTCGCGGTGTAGTTGGCCGGCGAGGGGACGTCGATGCCCCGTCGCCGGACGTTCGCAACGGACATCCTGTTCGTTGCTCTCCCGGACGCTGACTTCGCTCCGGCCTCCAGCCTGCGCTCGTCATCATACGCCGGCTCTCGAGGCATCGGCGGCCCCTCGCCTCCCGTCTGAGCAGCCAAAGCGCGAGGCCCGGAGGGCCGGGTTAGAACCAGCCGGCGGAGGCCGGCCAAGAAACGCGAGCAGGATGCGAAGCGTTTCGTGAAGCAGCGGCCGGGTTAGAACCAGCCGGCGGAGGCCGGCCAAGCGAACGGCGGCAGGATGCCGAGCGTTCGCGTGTATTCAGCTTTGTTGAATGGCCGCAAGCACCGTGTCGGCCATCTGGCGGGCGGCGTCGATCGACAGCTGGTTGGCGGTGAAGGCGTTGATCACCGTCGCCGAGCCGCCGTCCGAATCCATCGACACGACCGTCACCATCACGCCGACGCCGTAGTGATTGCCGGCGGTCGTGATCTTGCCGGGCTGGACGGGATCGAAGATCTCGAAGCCCGAGTTGATCAGCACCTGCTGGGCGACCTGCAGGGCCGCCAGCGGCGCGAGGTAGCACTTGTAGCCGTAGGCGAAACAGAACATCGAACGGACTCCACGGTGGGCATCGGGACCAGAATCGCCAATCGAGCAAGCGGCCGACGCTATCCCACCTGTCCGAGGCCCAACTGCTCGCCCCAGCGTTTGAGGATCAGCTCCCGGAGGCGGGCGTAGGCGGGGTCGGCCAGGGCGGGGTCGCGGCCGAAGAGTTCGAGCGCGTCGCGGCGGGCCTCCGCCACGACCGACGCGTCGCGGAGCAGGTCGGCGAGGTACATCGGCGGCGCACCGCTCTGCCGCGTGCCCACGAGCTCCCCCGGGCCGCGCAAGCGCAGATCCTGCTCGGCCAAGGCGAAGCCGTCGGTCGTGGCGACGAAGGCCTCGATCCGGGGGCTCGTGTCGGCCGTCGTGGTCACCGCCCCGCAGATGCCCCGGGTCGCCCCGCGGGCCACGCGGCCGCGAATCTGGTGCAACTGGGCCAGGCCGAAGGCGTCGGCGTCGAGGATCGTCATGATCGTCGCCTGCGGCACGTCGATGCCGACCTCGATGACACTCGTCGCGACGAGCACATCGATGCCGCCGGCACGAAACGTCTCCATGATAGCGGCCTTCTCTTTCGGCTTCATCCGGCCGTGCACCAGGCCCAGCCGGAACGCCTCGAGCGGCCCGTTGGCGAGGTGCTCGAAGGCCGACGCGACCGTGGCCAGCCCGCGCTTCGACTCCTCGACGGCCGGCACGACGACATAGCCCCGGCGGCCCTCCGACAGCTTCCTCCGGTAGAACTCCCACCACTGGTCGAGCTGATCCGGCCCGACGCGATAGGTCTGCACCGGCTGGCGGCCCGGCGGCTGCTCGTCGAGCACGGAGACGTCGAGGTCGCCGTACACGGCCAGCGCGATCGTCCGCGGGATCGGCGTCGCCGTCATGACGAGCACGTGCGGGTCGACGCCCCCTTGCGTGAGCGTCCGCCGCTGGAGCACGCCGAAGCGGTGCTGCTCGTCGATGACGACGAGCCCGAGGTTGCGAAACTGGGCCTCCGCGCCGCAGAC
>JBJOKF010000040.1:0-6657 GCA_046046235.1 Planctomycetota bacterium
CTTCGCCATCCTGGCTGCGCTCGTCGGCATACGCCGGCTCTCGGGGCATGGGCGGCCCCTCGCCTCCCGTTCCCTCGCGGCACCGTACACTCTCTCCTCATGGGATGGCGCCGGGAGATGCCGCGGGCGATGCAGGCCGAGCTGCTCGGCAGGCTCGCCATCGCGCTCTCCGCCGGCATCGATCCGCGCAAGGCATGGACGATGGAGCTTGCGCGAGTGCCTGTCGCGTGGCGCCGCCGGCTCGAGCCCGTCGCGGCGGCGCTCGCCCGCGGCTGCCCGTGGGCCGAAGCGCTCGCCGCCGCGGATGGCGTGTTTCCCCGGCTCGTCCTCGGCATCGCGGCGGTCGGCGATCGCACCGGCCACGAGGCGGAGTCGTTTCGCGAGCTGGCCGGCCTGCTCGAGCGGAGCGTGCGGACCACGCGGCAGCTTCGCCACGGGCTCGTCGGCCCGGCGGTGCAGATAGCCGTCGCCGTCGCCGTCGTCGGATTTCTCATCTTCATGGCCGGGATGATGGCGCACGACATGCTCGGCCTCGGCCTGCGGGGCACTTCGGGGTTGCTCACGTTTCTGGGCTGGCTCGCGGCGGCCGCCGTGATCGGCCGGCTGCTCTGGGGGCGGCTCGTCGCGAGCTGGCGGCGACACGGGCTCTGCCGCCGGGTGCTCGACCATGTGCCGCTCATCGGCCCGGCCTCGCGGGCGGCGGAAGCCGCGGCCTGGTGCCGCGTGGCGGGGCTCGCGAGCGCCGTGGGGCTCGATGCCGGTCGGCTCCTGGAACTCGCCGCGGGAGTCGCACCGGGACTGGCGGTCGATCCGCGGGCGGTGGAGGAGCGGCTGCGCGGCGGCGCCACGCTCGCCGAGGCGCTCGATCGCACCGGTCGGTTTCCCCTGCGGGTGCTCGAGGTGCTCGCCGTGGGCGAGGCCACCGGCAACACGCCCGAGACGCTCGACCGGCTGGCAGGCCAGCTGGACGATGAATCGCGGGCCGGCTTCGAGGCCGCGGCCCAGGCCGCGGGCTGGCTCGCGTCGGCGGCCGTGGCCGGCGTGATCGCCGTCATCATCATGCGGATCTTTTCGGTCTATCTCGGGACGATCCAGTCGGCGCTCGGCGGCCGCTGAAGGCCGCCGGGCCATATCTTTCTCTTTTGCGGTATTTGCGGCAAACGAGGGTCAGGATCGGGCCGCGGCCCGGGGAAAGAGGAGTTCCCTCGGGCCGCAACCCGAAGAGAGAATGGGAAAGTCTTCGACCTTCAGCTCGGCAGCCCGCCATGCGTCGCTCACCATTCGCCGCCGTCGTGCTTTGCGTCATCGCCGTCGTCGTCGTGCTTCCGGTGCGGTCCGCCTGCGCGGTGGACGCCGAGCCTGCGGCCGTAGAGGACGTGCCGCTGGCTGCCGAACCGGCCGCCGGCGTCGTCGTGACCACGCCGGCGGCGGACCGGCCGCCGACTCCGCAAGAGCGGATGACGGCGCAGGGCTTCGTCCGGTATCGGGGGATGTGGCGGACGGTCCAGGAGATCGACCTCATCGAGCGGGCCGACCGCGACAACCTCGCCCGCAAGGATTGGAACGGCCGGCTCGAGCGGCTGCGGCAGCGGCTCGACGAGTCGGCGCAGGCCGACGCGGCGGCGGAGGAGATCCGGGAGATCGCCGATCCTGCGGCGGTGCCGGCGCTCGCCGCGGCCCTCGCCCGGGAGCGGGTGTCGCGCGTGCGCGGATTTTACATCGAGGCGCTGTCACGGATCCGCGGTGGCGAGGCGGCGGCGGCGCTCGTGGCGGTGGCCGTCGACCACGTCGATCCGGAGACGCGGATTCTCGCCGTGGAGCGGCTGGCGGCCCTCGGCCCCGAGACGGCGGCCGCGGGAATCGTGCCGGCACTCGGCAGCGACGACAACGCCCGCATCAATCGCGCGGCGGAGGCGCTCGGCCGCCTCGGCGCGGGCGTGGCCATCGTGCCGCTGATCGCCGCGCTCGAGACGGAGCACGTGGTGGCGGTCGGTGGCGGCGGCCCGGAGGGCTCGACCTCCGCGACCTTCACGCCCTCCGGCGGCGGGCTGTCGATGGGCGGCGGACCCACGCGGCGCAAGACCCGCGTGCAGAATCCCCGGGTGCTCGAGGCACTCGTGGCGCTCACCGGCGCGAACTTCCACTGGGACGAGGCGGCCTGGCTGGCTTGGCTGGCCGGCCGTCAGGCGCCGCCCGAGCTCGACCTCCGGCGCGGTTGACGCCGCATGATTCCTCCGGCGCGAGCGCACGGTATCGCGGTCACGCCGCCTGTTCGGCGGGGAGCGGTTGCGGCCGGCGGCGGTTCGGGAACCACTCGGCGTCGAGCACGAGCGTGGCGACGCGGTTCTCGAGGTTGGGCCGGAAGATCACGAGCAAGAGCACCGGCAGGAACCAGGCCATGAAGAGCCCGCCGTTGTGGGCCTTCCAAAACTGGCTGCCGAGCAGCACGGCCGCGGTGCAGCTCATGAGCGTGCCGAGGTTCTTGGGCGCCGGCCAGATCGCGAGCGTCGAGATCATGGCCACGAAGGCCGCCAGCACGGGCAGGCGGAAGACCGGGTCGTTGAACGGCAGCGCCCAGAAGCCCTCGAGGGACACGGCGTTCGGGAAGATCCAGCCGAACATCTGCCGCAGCTGGCCCACGAAGACGGCGACGTCGGGCGAGGTGAACCAGAGGCCGAACACGAGCGCCGCGAGCGCCGCCGCGACGCCGAGCGCGAACCGGCGGATGCCCCGTTGCCAGTAGAAGCTGCACCACAGGGGCAGCAGGAAGACGGGATAGTAGATGGTGCCGGTGGCCAGGCCGATGAGCGCCCCCGACACGAACGGCCGGCGGTAGGCCGCGATCGCCCAGACGACGAGCGCCCCGGGGAGCGCATGGTCGACCCGGCCGGTCATGATCGCGGTATAGGGAAGAAGCAGATAGAGGACCGCCGCGGCGATTCCCAGCCTCGCGGCGCCGAAGTGCCGCCAGCCGATGACCACCATCCCGGCCACGATCGCCACCTGGGAGAGGATCGCCATGACGCGGGCCGTGGTCTCGTGGACGACGCGGCTGTTCACTTCGGCGGGCTCGCCCGCGGCGGCGGCCGCGTCGGCGTCGGCCGAAAAGATCCGCTGCGTCGAGATCTGCGGCAGGAGGAAGAGCAGCGGATAGCCGGGGCCGAGCCGGGAGAGCTGGTCGGCGTCGACCTCCGCGTCGCGGTCCTTGAGCCGTGCCGCCGCGGCCGCTCCGGCGAGGTCGTCGCGCTGTGGGCGGGTGGTGATGACGTTGGCCAGCAGGAAGACCAAAAGCGAGATGCCGAGGAAGACGAGCCCGCCGACGGTGAGGTTGGGATCGAGCAGCGGCCGCCGCACCATGAGCGAGTCGAAGAGCATCCGCACGAGGAAGGCCGCCGACACGGCGAAGATCCAGACGTAACCGAGCTGCTGGGCCGCGGCGCTCGCCTTGTAGCCCCCGTACTCGACCGCGAGCAGGCCCGGGGCCAGGAGGATCAGCCCGATCAGGTCGAGGTTCCGCATGCTCCAGAAGCGGCTGAACTTGAAGAACACCGCGATCGAGAGGAGCGAAGACAGGTAGAACCAGGTCGTGGGGTTGACGCGGTAATAGTGGAAGAGGATGTCGCTCATGCCGAAGGCTTGGCCCGTCTGCCGGATGGCTTGGCCCGAGGTGGAGCGAGGCCGCAAGGAGGGACGCCGACCGGCGTGACGTGCGGCCGCGGGGGATTTCGCCCGAGAGTATAGGGAAAATCGCTCACGTCCGCGGCAGAGCCCGCTGCCGCCGCCTGATTCGCGGGGCGGTGGCGGCCATTCGGCCCACCGCGGGCGGGACCCGGGGAAAACAAGGACGCCCCGGCCATCCTGGCCGGGGCGTCGAAGCGAGCGGATCGAATCCCTTCGATCGGACAGGCTCGGCCGTTTTCAGTCGAGCGTCACGTTCTCGCTGCCGGAGCGTGTCACGAGCGCCGCGAACACGTTGATGGCCACCGTCTCGCTCACCGTCCGGGTCGATCCGTCGCCGAACACGACGTTGATCACGCCCGGATGGAACGAGTACGGGGCCGACGTGCCCTCGGTACCGTAGTCGGTGCCTCCAAAATCGTTCGGCGCCGTGACGAGCAGGCCGTTGGAGACGTTGATCGCCGGATCGGTCGCGCTCGCCGCGACTCCCAGGCCGTTGCTCGACGAGCCACCGAACGAGAGGTCGCTCGCCGGACGGCACCAGCCGCCGCCGTTGACGCGGGCGTTGGTGTCCGAGCCGCTCGCCGTCCGCTTGCCGCGGACGAAGTGGAAGGGCCGGCCGGCCGACTCCACCAGCGCGATCGTCTTCGAGAGGCCGTCGGAGGCCGCCGACATCCTGTGCGAGATCTTGCCCGTATAGTCCTTGGCCAGCAGGCCGTCGCCCGGCATGTTGCCGTTGTTGCCGTCACCGCCGCTGGTCGTCGTGGAGCGGGCCTTCGGGTTGGCGCCCGTGTACTTGACGGTCGCGCCCGGTGTGCTCGGGTTGACGAAGGTCGTCGGCGAGTAGTCGGTCGTCGCGCAGAACAGGCCGTTCGAAGAGAAGCCGCTGCGGCCGCCGTTGACGACGGCGAGGGCGCCGTCCGTCGGAAAGGGGAAGGGCTGCGTGTTGGACTGCGGGTCGGCGTCGAAACTCTGGCCCGTCGTCGGGTCGGAGGGGCACTCGAGCATCGGGAGCCTGGTGTTGACCAGCACCGCATTGGGCGAGCCGCTGCCGGAGCTGCGGGTGACGCTGCTCCAGTTGCTGTTGTCGTTGTAGTCGTACGCGTTGGCGAGCGTCGCCTCTTCGAAGTAAGCGAGCGACCGCGTCACCCATGACAACCGCTTGATGCCCGCCGGCGGGCGGGTGCTGGTGGGCAGCACCTCGCGGTTGGCGCTGGCGTAGTTGTGGATGATCAGGCCGCTCTGCTTGAGGTTGTTCAAGCAGCTGCTGCGGCGGGCCGCCTCGCGGGCCGTTTGGACGGCCGGCAGCAGCAGGCCGACGAGCGTGCCGATGATGGCGATGACGACGAGCAGTTCGACCAGCGTGAAGCCGCGGCGGAGCCGCGCAGAAGTGAAGACCGACATGATGAACCTCCAGAGAGAAACGGGATGAAGTCGAGGGCTCTTGCGAGCCATCGCGGTCCTCCGGTCAGTCCGGTCGGCGTCGCGTCTTGAGAGTGGGGCCTGGGGTTGCCGGGCAGCCGTCCGCGTCGTCGGATCAGTCGCCTGGGGTGGGGCGGGGGATGCCGTCGTTCGATCGCGAGCCGCGGCCGAGTCGGCATCGTCGTCGGGAATCGCCCGCCGACAAGTCATACATTACAAAATCGGTCGCGATAGTCAAGGTGTTGAGTAAAAACGTTTTTGTGCTTTTTTATTGTTAAGATGCGTCCTTTCGGGATTCAGGTAAGGTGCCCCAAGAGAGATACATCACTGTTCGCGTGATGTATTTTTGCGGGCGAGCGTTAGCGGGCGGTCTTGTCGAGCCGAGTCTTTTCCGTGCGCTCGATCTGGACGACGACGCCGTCCTGCACGATCGCAAGGACCGACCCGTACCGCAGCCCGCGTAGGGCGTCGCTGATCTTGGTGATGGCGGCGGTCGTGCGGCCGTCATCAGCGGCCGCACCGGTCGATGGCGCGCGGGGGTCGTCGGGGCGGAGTGAATCGGACATGGCGTTGCTCGCTGGCGGAGGGGCGGGAATCAGATGACGTATTCGGGATCGGGAAGAAAGACGCGAACTTTGCGGGGCGTGACCGTCACGGCGACGCCGGGCTCGAGGGTCCGTTCGCGGGCGACCTCGGCCGGCAGATCGACGTGCAACTCGCTGTCGGAGCCGTCCGGGCGACAGGCGATGCGAGCGATCGCACCGCTCCTGGCGACCCGCAGCACCGTCGCCGGTAGGCTGCCGGTGACAGGAGCCGCGCCGGCATCGCGGCGCTCGATTTCGAGTTCGTGCGGCCGGAGGTAGACGCGGGCCGGTCGAGCCTGATCGTGCGGATAGTCGGGGTAGTCGATCGGCACACCGTGCCAGAAGGCTCGCCCCTTCTCCACCCGGCCGTGAAACACGTTGACGTTGCCGAGGAAGTCCATGACGAACGGCGTCGCCGGCTGTTCGAAGACCTCGTCGGGAGAGCCTTCCTGCTCGATGCGGCCATGGTTCATCACCACGACGCGATCGGCCAGTTCGAACGCCTCTTCCTGGTCATGCGTGACGAACACGCTCGTCATGCCGATCTCGTCGTGGAGCCGCCGCAGCCATTGCCGCAACTCGACGCGAACTTTCGCGTCGAGGGCGCCGAAGGGCTCGTCGAGCAGGAGGATCTTCGGCCGGATCGCCAGCGCCCGCGCGAGCGCCACCCGCTGCCGTTGGCCACCGGAAAGCTGCGCCGGCTTGCGGCCGCCGAGGCCGTCGAGACGCACGAGGTGCAAAAGCTCCGCCACCTTCGCCTCGATCTCCTGCCGGGGCGCCTTCCGCACCCGGAGGCCGAAGGCGATGTTCTCGAAGACCGTCATGTGGCGGAACAGGGCGTAGTGCTGGAAGACGAAGCCGACGTGGCGCTCGCGCACGGGCAGGTGGGAGGCGTCTTCCTCGCCGAAGTAGACCTTGCCCGCCGTCGGCGTCTCCAGGCCGGCGATCAGGCGCAGCAGCGTCGTCTTGCCCG
>JBJOKF010000095.1:0-5169 GCA_046046235.1 Planctomycetota bacterium
CGGTGCACGTCATGGGCAAGATCAGCAAGGATCTGCCCCCCTACGTGCTCGTGGGCAACGGCAACGACCACCCGGGCGCCGGCTTCCTCGATCCTTCGCTCACGCCCGTGCCCGTGGCCGACCCGACCAAGGGCCTGGAGAACACGCGGCGGCCCGGCTACCTCTCCGAGGAGAACTTCAACCGCCGTCTGTCGCTCGCCGACCGCATCGATCGTGACTTCAAGCAGCGCTACGCCGGCCGGCAACTCGACGCCTACAACCAGCTCTACAAGGACGCCGTGCGGCTGATGGGCAGCGTCGATCTCGAGGCCTTCGACCTCGCGAAGGAGAAGCCGGAGGTCCGCGAGCGGTACGGCGACTCGAAGGTCGGCCTGGGCTGCCTCCTGGCCCGCCGGCTGGTGGAGAGCGGCGTGCGGTGCGTGGAGGTTGAGTTCGGCGGCTGGGACATGCACCGGGACGTGTTCGACGAGATGGACGAGAAGGGGCCGCAGCTCGACCGTGCCATGGCCGCGCTCCTGGACGACCTTGCGGACCGCGGGCTGCTCTCCACGACGCTCGTCGTGCTGGCCACCGAGTTCGGCCGCACGCCGCGGATCAACGAGAACGCCGGCCGCGACCATCACCCGGGCGTCTTCTCCTGCGTACTCGCCGGCGCCGGCATCCAGGGGGGCGCGATTCACGGCGCGAGCGACGCCCAGGGCTTCCGGCCGGAGAAAGACCCGGTCTCCGTCGCGGACTTCAACACCACCATCGCCGCCGCCTGCGGCCTGCCGGTCGACAAGGAGTTTCACGCTCCCAACGGCAGGCCCTTCAAGATCGGCAACGGCGGCAAGCCGATCGCGTCGGTTCTCACCTGAACCAGCGTGCCCCCGGGGCATTTGGGGGCGGCGGATGCGCGGGGAACCGCCCGCCGCGGCAAGCTGGGCGAAGACGGCGAACATTGCCGCGACGTGGGCTTGTGATCAATGCAGGTGGCCGTGCCGGCCGATTCCCTCCTGCACAGATCGGCAATTGGCAACGGCACTCGGCAACGGTATTCGAGGAACGAGGACGAGATCATGGCCCGTCGCAAGTCGCGCAAGGAAACCTACGCCCAGAAGGTGGTCGGCATCGCCGCGATGGGCATGCCGGCGCCCGTGCAGACGGTCGCGAAGTCCCGCTGGGGCTCGCGGCTGCTGCTCATCCTCGTGCCGATCCTGATCGCGACGGGCGTGCTCACCGTCTCGTGGAACGGCGGCCTCCCCAGCTTCTCGGTGAACCAGCAGCGGGCGGCCGCCGTCGGCGCCGAGGTCAAGCAGGAGGCGCTCAAGGCGGCCGAGCGCGTCCGTCAATACGGCGAGTCGGGCTACCGCTAGGCCGTGGTGGCCCCGGTCGCCGTGTGCGCGGCCTCGCGGGTCCAGCCGCCGTCGATGAACCGCCACGGATGGCCTGCCGGCGCCGCGTCCCGGACACATTCGGGCAGCCGGGCCTGCGACCAGCCGTCGAAGCAGATCCGCCGCGCGAACCGCAGGATCGTCCAGGGCATGCCCACGGCCGAGAAGAAGGGCGGGCCGGCCGAGGGCCACGGTCCGCCGTGCTGCATCGGCGGCGTCACGGCGAGGCCCGTCGGCATGCGGTTCTCGATGATGCGACCAGCCCGCTCGGTGAGCAGCGGCGCCACCATGCCGAACGCCGCTTCGTCGCGGCCATCGCGGGCCGCATAGATGCTCGCGGCGAGCGAGCCGTGCACGGTAGCCACCGCGTGGCGGAGTGCCTCGAGTGAGCCGCATCGCACGAGCAGCGTGGCATTGCCGAAGGCCTCGACCAAGAGCGGCTCGGGCGTGGCGACGAGCGCCGTGCCCGAGACCTCGAGGAGCGTGGGCTGGTGGGTGCACGGCCCGGGGCCGACGCCGCCGCCGGCCACGACGTTCGCCCCCGCGGTCCGCAAGGCTTGAATGGACGCCACCAGCCGGTCACGGCCCGCCGGGCCCAGGAGCACCTGGCCACCGACGGCCTCGAACCGGGCCTTGAGACCCGAGCGAAACGCCGCGGTCGCGGCGTCGTCCACCAGGAACACGATGCCTGGCTTGGTGCAGAACTGGCCCGCCGATCCGGTCACGCTCGCGGTGAGTTCCCCGGCGATCTCGTCACCCCGCTCGGCGATCGCCCCGGGCAGGATCACGACCGGGTTCAGGCTTCCCATTTCCACCCAGATGACGCGGCCGCCGGCAGCCGCGGCGGCATAGAGCCGCTTGCCCGCTTCCTGACCACCGGTGAACCCGGTCGCCCCCACCCGCGGATCGGCCACGAGCCGCTCACCGTCGGCCGGCGAGATGCCGTGCAGCAGCTGCACGGTCGCCGCCGGCAGGCCGGTCTCGCGGAGCGCCTCGAGCGCTTCGCCGGCGGCCAACTTCGAGACGCCTGGATTCCATGGATGCGCCTTGGCGATGACGGGATTGCCGGCGGCGATGGCGGCGGCAAAGTCTCCTCCCGTCACGGCGCCGTAGGCGAGCGGAAAATTCGCCGGCGGGAAGACGACCACCGGCCCGAGGCCGCAGGCCGCCGAGCGGATGTTGCGGGCGGAGTCGATCATCGCCATCCGCCAAGTGCCTTCGCGGGCGCTCGCCGCCGCCTGCCGCAGCTGGTCGAGCGTCCGCGGCAGCTCGACGTCGGCCAGCCGCGGCTTCACCGCCAGCCCCGACTCCGCGTGGGCCACCTGCACGAGTTCCTCGCCCCGCGCGGCGAGCCGCGCGGCGAACCGCTCGAGGAAATCGCCGATCCGCGCGGCGGGCACGGCCGCGAGTTCGCCGGCCGCCCGCCCGGCCGCCTCGAGGGCGGCGTCCACGTCGCTCCAGCCGCTCGTCGGCCAGACTGCGGGCCGCGCGAGGCCGGTGGAGGGGTCGACGGCCCGGAAGAAGCCGGTGGCGGCGGCGGCCCGCCAGCGGCCATCGATGAGGACGGGCTCGGAAGATGCCGTGGCGGCGGCTGACGTCGGGACGGCCATGCGGATGCTCCTCGGGCACTGCGGCGGACGGCTTGGGCATCCACGATAGCAGAGCGGTCCGGAGGGTGTTTTGCGGTAAGCTGCCGGCTCCCTCGACGGAGCACTCCTTTCGCATGCGGCACGCCCCGATCCCGCCCGCCCTGTTCGCGACGCACCGGCAGCGGCTCACCGCCCTCCTGCCGGAAAAGAGCCTCGTGATCCTCCATGCGGCCGACCTGCTGCCGACCACCGGCGACGGCACGCTGCGGCTCCATCCGGCAAGCGACCTCTTCTGGCTCTCAGGTGTCGAGCAGGAAGAGAGCGTGCTCGTACTCGCGCCCGACGCCATCGACCCCGCCCAGCGGGAGATGCTCTTCATCCGGCAGCCCAACCCGCAGCTCGCCACCTGGGAGGGGCACAAGCTCTCCCGCGAGGAAGCCCAGAATGTGTCCGGGGTGGCGAAGGTCCGCTGGCTCGCCGACCTGCCCGCGGCGCTGCACGCCCTGGCCTGTCAGAGCGACGTGGTCTTCTTGAATGCCAACGAGCACGAGCGGGCCACCATCGACGTGGAGCAGCGCGACCTGCGGATGGCGCGGGCGTTCATGGACCGGTATCCGCTGCACCGCTACGAGCGGCTGGCGCCGCTCCTGCGCCGCCTGCGGGCGGTGAAGGATCCGGCTGAAGTGGATCTGATCCGCCAGGCGGTCGCCATCACCCGCGACGGGCTCGACCGCGTGATGCGGATACTCCGGCCCGGGGTCATGGAATACGAGCTCGAGGCGGAGCTGACGGCGGAGTTCATCCGCCACCGTGGCGGCATGGCCTACGAGCCGATCATCGCCTCCGGAAAAAACGCCTGCGTGCTCCACTACCATGCCAACGACCAGCCCTGTCGAGACGGCGATCTCGTCCTGCTCGACGTCGGCGCCTCCTACGCCAACTACGCCTCCGACCTCACCCGCACGCTGCCGGTCAATGGCCGGTTCACCCCGCGGCAGCGGGCGGTCTACGAGGCGGTGCTGCGGGTGCTCGAGGCCGCGATCGCCCGCACGACGACCGGCACGCGGCTCGCCGACTGGAAGCGGGCCGCGCAGCTCGACATGAACCGCGAACTCGAAGGCCTGGGGCTGCTCACGGCCGAGCAGATCGCCGCCGACTCGCCCGCAGAGCCCGCCTGCCGGGCGTACTTCATGCACGGTCTCGGCCACTCGCTCGGCCTGGGCGTGCACGACCTCGCGCCCCCCGACGGCCCGCTCGCCCCCGGCTGGGTGATGACGGTGGAGCCGGGCATCTACATTCCCGACGAGGGGATCGGCATCCGCCTGGAGAACGACGTGCTCGTCACGGAAGCGGGGCCGGTCGACCTCTGCGCCGACGTGCCGATCCATCCCGACGAGATCGAGTCGCTCTTGCGGCGGTAGGCGGAAGACAGCAGTCGTGCCGGATTCGACAAGTTGGAAAACGTGTCGCCACGAGAGAGCAGAAGGTGCGGGGCCGCCCGATCCGCTATACTCCCGTCCCCGATTCCCCCGGAGCCCATCCCATGCGGTCTTCCATTCTCGGCTCGTTCGTTCTCGCCCTGATTCTTCCCTTCTGCCTCCCGGAGACCGCCATGGCCAACCAAGCCGAAGTGCCCCACCCGCAGCTCCCCGCCGGCGCCGGCCAGCTCGACGCCGACGCGCCCAAGACCTTCTCGACGACCAACTCCGGACTCAAGTACCGCGTGCTCCGCAAGGGCACCGGCGCGAATCCGAAGGCCTCCAACACCGTGAAGGTCAACTATCACGGGTGGCTCGACAACGGCTCAGTCTTCGACAGCTCCTACAAGCGAGGCGAGGCCATCGAGTTCGGCCTGAACCAGGTGATCCCGGGCTGGACCGAAGGGATGCAGCTCGTCGGTAAGGGCGGCATGATCGAGCTCGAGATCCCGAGCAACCTGGGCTATGGCCCGCGCGGCACGCCCGGCGGCCCGATTCCCCCCAACGCCACGCTCCACTTTCTGGTCGAGCTGCTCGACGTGCGTTGAATCAGCGCTGGCGGCGGCGCCACACGCTCGGCGGCATCCCGTGACGGCGGCCGAAGGCCACCGTGAGATATTCGGTGTGCCTGAAGCCCGTGCGGTCGGCGATCGCCGCCAGCGGCAGTTCCGTTTCCCGGAGCAGCTGCTCCACGCGGCGGAACCGCACCCGCTCGATCTCCTCGTGCGG
>JBJOKF010000046.1:0-6371 GCA_046046235.1 Planctomycetota bacterium
TTGGCCGTGGGCTCGTCGAGGATCACCAGCGGCACCTCGGTGGCCAGCACCACGGCCAGCGCGAGCTTCTGCCGCATGCCCGTGCTCATCCGCGCCACCTGCCGCGAGCAGTCGAGCCCCAGCCGATCCGCCACGCCGGCAGCCACGCCGCGGCGGCATTCGGGCCGCAGGCCGGCGAAGAAGTCGAGCACGGCATGGCCGTTCATGCGGCGGAAGAGCCGGGCCTCGCCCGGCAGGTAGGCGGTGTTGGCCCGCACGTCGAGCGACCGGGTGGCACAGTCGAAGCCGGCCACGGTGCCGGTGCCCGACGTGGGCACGAGATAGCCGAGCAGCACCCGCAGGAGCGTCGTCTTGCCGGCGCCGTTGGGGCCGAGGAGCCCGAAGATCTCCCCCGCGCCGACGGCGAGGGAGCAGCCGTCGAGCGCGGCGAAGTCGCCGTAGCGTTTGGTGAGGGCGGTGGTGCGAACGATCATCGAAGCGGGGGGGACTCGGGGGTCACGAAAACCACTGCCGCCAGAAATAATAGCCCGCCAGTCCGAAGCCGATGATGGCCACCACCCTTCGCATCACCGCCGGCGGGATTCGCCGTGCCAGGTGCGAGGCTCCCAGGCTGCCGATCATGGCGGCCACGGCCATCACGGCCGCATGCCCCCAGGCCACCTCGTGGCCGCCGGCGAACGAGCCCACGGCGAACACGACCGCTGCCACCCCGTTGATGGCCGTCGCCAGCACGTTCTTCACCGCGTTGAGCCGGTGGATGTCGCCGAGCCCGAGCAGGCCCAGTACCGCCAGCATGAGGATGCCGATCCCGGCGCCGAAGTAGCCGCCGTAGATCCCCACGAGCAACTGCAAACCGCACGCCGCGAGCAGCCGGGGAGTGGTCGTGGCTCCGCTCCCGACGGCCGCGCGGGCGGCCACGGCGGGCTGGATCGAAAACAGCACCGCCGCCAGCAGGATCAGCCAGGGCACCAGGCCGTCGAACCAGGCGGGGGACAGGCAGAGCACGAGCAGCGTGCCGATCACGGCCCCGACCGCGCTCGGCACCACGAGCCAGCGGGCCCACGGGGGAAGCCCTGCGCGGCTCGCACGCGACGACCAGGCCGAGACGAGGGCTGCCGGCCAGAGACCGATCGTGCTGGTGGCGTTGGCCGTCACGAGTCGCGCCGCATCGGCCGGCAGGATCGCCGTGAGCACCGGAAACGTGAGGATCGTGCCGCCGCCGGCGATCGCATTCACGGCGCCGGCGAGCAGCGAGGCGACGGCCAGCATCGCGAGGCCGGCGGAGCTTCCATCGATGAATCCACTCATGGCCGGGCCTGTGGCGCGAACTGGCCCGGCGGCACGGCGGGATCCGGCTCCCCAGCGGCCCCGCTCTCGCCCACGTCGACGAGCATGTAGCCGGCCCACAGGAGCGGATGCGGCGGCATGGCCAGCGCCGCCTCGGGCGAAACCTTGATGCGGGGCTCGCGGAGGGCGTCGGGCTCCTCGGCGAGCACCACGTCGACGGCCCGCTGCCAGGCGGCCGACGCGGGCAGAGCGTCGGCCGCGGTCGCTTCGCGGAGAAACTCCGTCATCAGGTCGGTGCAGGTCTTGCCCCCCATGCGCCACCGGCTCAGGAGGGCCGTTCGGCCGCCGGCCGCGACCAGATCGGTGGCGGCCGTGAACACGTCCTCCCCCGGCCGCGCCGGCAGCTTCTCGAGGCCGCCGGCCATCGCGGTCTGGAGGCCCGGTAGCACGACCCGCTGCGGCCGCTTCAGCGGCGACCAGAGCCAGTCGCCAAACGTGATCGCCCCGCGGCCCGAGCCCATCGGCAGCAGCGGCCAGGTGGCCACGCTCCCCTCGCCCGCGAGTTCGTCGAACACCACCAGCGTGTCGCAGGCGGAGGCGGCGATCGCAATCGGCATCCCGCCTGCGGCCGTCAGCGGAGCGACACCCTGCACGGCAGTGGCCATGTGGGCGAGGGTGGCCTCGGCGTCGGCCGACGTGTCGCCCCGCAGCATGCGGCCCGCGTGCACGCCGATCGGCCCCGGGCCCAGGGCCGCGATCCGCATCACGGCCAGGCTCCGCGTGGGGGCATAGCGAATACAAGCGACGTCGCGAAGCCGTGAGCCTTGACCGGGCTCCGCATCCGCGGGCCGGCTCGAGGCCACCGGCAGGATCTCGAACGGCAGATACCAGAGCCAGCCGTCGGGCACGATGATCAGCTCGTCGATGCCCTCGGCGAGCGTGATCTTGGAGTTTTCGAAGAGCATGCGTTCGATCCGCTCCGCCGAGCCGCGCCAATCTCCCTCCGCGAGCCGCCCGCTCGGCACCGCCGACACCGGATCGAACAGGCACAGCGACTTCGCCAGCGTGGTGATCTCGGCCGGCAGGTCACCCGCCTGACGGACCTGCCACACCGCGAATCGCTCGCGCGACTCGAGCAGTCCGAAGAGCCCCGACTTCGTCCAGTGAAACGAGAGCATCAACTGCCGCGGCGCGAGCCGGCCACGAATCTCGGCGGCGGGCGTGAGCGGTGGAAACTCGACCGGCAGGCCTTCCCGACCCGCCGCGAGGGCCGCCACGATCTGCCCCCGCCGGATCGAGAGCTTCTGATAGGCCTCCTGATCGGCCTTCGTGATCGCGGCCCCGGCGTTGACGCCGCCGACGCCGCCCTGCTGGCCCGCCACGGCAAGCGCGGCGGAGAAGACGCCCCGCTGTTGCCCCATGCGATCGACGATCCCGGCGAGTTCGGGCTGGCCGCCCAGAAGCGCGGCCCGCCGGGCGGCCTCATCGGGCGACAGCCCGCGGGGATCGGCGGCGAGCAGCCGCTCGATCGTGATCCGGCGGCCGCCCAGCGGCTGACCGGCCAGCCAGCGATGCCGCTGGGTTGCCTCCGCGGCCTCGACGGCCTGCTCGTTGCCCCGCCGCGCCGCCACGGCGACCCAGGTCTCGAAGGCATCGGCGCGGGGGGCGGAGAGCGCGGCCAGCGACCCCAGCGGATCGGCGACGAAGTCGCGAGGAGCTGGATCGGCGAGGACTTTCTCAAGCAGGTCGTCGGCCTGCCGGTCGGACCACGCCGTCGATCCTGCCTGCAGCGCGTCGATCAGCCGGCCGGTCTGGAAGAGCCGGGGCGACCGCGAGCGGGCGATGGCCAGCGCCGAGGCGAGCTCGCCGTCACCCTGCGCGATGTCGCCCATGGCGTAGGCGAGCAACGCCTGCGCGTAGCCGGCTTCCGAACCGAGCGCGCCGCGACCGGCATCGCCCCGCAGCAGCCGGCCATCGATGTCCTTGAGGGCCGCGGCCGCGGCCCGCGGGTCGCCCGCCACCACGAGCGCCTCCGCTTCGACCGCCAGGAGCCGCGCCCGCACCGCCGGCAGATTGCCCCGCGCCCAGTCGCAGCCGCCCCGGATCGATGGCGGCACACCCCTGCCGCCGGCCATCCGCGAGGCCACGAACGCCAGGTGAAAGGCCTCCTCGAGCGCCCGGGCATCGCCAAAGTCGGCCGCGGCGAACGTGGCCTCCTCGAAGAGCTTCGCGGCCCGCTGCGGCTGGTCGGCATCGAGCGCCATCCGTCCGAGGATGATCAGCCCCCACGATGTCAGCGCATGGTCGAGCTGATTGCCCACGACGAGGCCGCGGGTGAGGAGCGGGCCGGCGAGGTCGTGCTTGCCCTGCGACCAATAGGCGGCACCGAGCGCGATGTCGATCCACGACTGCGACCAATGGTTGGGCGGGGCCGGCCGCCGCATCAGGGTCTTGGTCGCCGCATCGAGCCCGCCGCTCTCGGCCGCCATCCCGCCGAGCAGGCAGCCGTGGCGATAGATCGCGATCACGAGCAGTCGCATGATCTCCTGAGGCCGCACGGGGCGATCGTAGTCGGCCGCGAGCACGCCGCCGCGTTGCAACACGTCTTGCGCGGAGGCGGCCTTCTGCCGCATCGCGATCGTGTCGGGCAGCGCCGCGGGGGCGGCATTCCGCTCGCTCCGCCCCCAGCGGGGCTCCCGGCCCGCGGCTGCGGGCCGGAGCGGCTGGCCGGGAAACTGCACCGACAGCAGCCAGTCGGGATGATTCGCAAAGACGAGCATCGATTCCTCGTAGCGCGCCACTGCGTCACCGAAACTGCCGAGTTCGAAGAGGCATTCCCCGAGCAGCGCCGCCGAGGCGATGGAGTCGATCCACCGCTGGGCGCCCATCCGGATGCCGCCTCGATAGTCCTTCCCGGCGATGTCCAGCGCCGTCGCGTAGTCGCCCGCCGCCAGCGCCTGGAGCGCAAGGTCATGCGCCGGGGAAGGCACGCTCTGCACGCCCCCCGGCACGCCCATGGTGGGAGGGAGCACCACCTGGGCCGAGACCCGGCCCGCCGGGAGGAAGAGCAGGAAGGAAACAGCCACCAAGGCGGCCAAGGGGGCACGGCTCATGACGCTGGTTGTACACCGCCGGCCCTGAAGGCCGCTCCCTACGCCCTGATGGCGAACTGGGCGAACTCGGCAAGCAGCGTCGCCGCCGGGGCGATTCCCGGGGCGGGTCATGACGGTCGTTCAAAGTTTGCCGGTCGTAGTGGCCGATACATGGGATCGAGAGGCTCGCCACGTCCCGCCACGCACGGATCACTCGCCATGAACCTCACGCCGACGAATCTCGCCGCCCGCCTGGGCGGCATGCCGCGGGTCTTGTTGGCCATGGCAGGCGTCGCCAACCTCGCGATCACGGGATGTCAGGTGGACGTGGGCGGCCAGACACTGCCCAGCGCCTACTACCTGCAGGACGACATCCAATACTTCCCGGCCGGCCCCGAGTTCAAACTCTCGAAGGAAGCCGCTGCCCAGAAGGCCTACAAGAAGGAAATCGGCGCGGATGGCTGCGGCGGAAGCTGCGGCGGCACCTGTGCCTCGTGCGGCGGCCATTAAGGCCATTAAGTAGAGACCCCACGCCTCACGGCGTTGGGCTTGCACGAACCTCGCTGCCCCGTGAAACCCGCCGCGTGAAAGCCGATCGGCCGTCAGGCCGCGGGCTATGCCCGCCGCGGGCAAATCACCCCGCCTCCCCTCCCCGCCCGGGGGACGCTTGCAGGAGCCAGACAAGTCGCTAGACTGCTGGCCGTGGGTTCAAAACCCTTTTTATAAGCATTAAATGGCTTATATGTGGGTTTTTGACCCATTTTATCGGACTGGGCCAATATGGACGGCCAGCCGTGTCTTTCCCGCGGAGGCGGGCGTTTGAACAGTGCGGACCCCAATGGCCTCTTCCGCCGAGCTGCTGATCGGCGAGTTTGCGAGGACGCTCGACGAGCGCTTCCGGCTCGCGATCCCTCCCGAGCTGCTCGATCCGCTGCTCGCGGCCGGCCCGAAACTGGTGCTGGCGAAGGAGCGGGCGGGCTGCCTGTCGCTCTGGTCGGCGGCACTTTGGAAGCCTCGCCTGGATGCGGCGGTGGATGTGGTCCGCAGCAAGATGGAGGCGGGGCTCCTGACTCAGCGGGTCGGGCAGGTGCAGGAGCTTGGCCGGCTGCTTTCGACGCGGCATCAGACGGTGTCGCTCGCCGGCCGTTCGCGGCTGGTGGTGCCGGAAGGCTTTCGGGAGTTTCTGGGCGTCGAGCCTGGGGGCAGCCTGCTGGTGGTCGGCGCCGCGGTCTGCGTCGAACTCTGGCAGCCGGCGGCCTGGACGGCCTACGTGACCAGCGAGATGCCCGGCTTCCGTCGCCGCATCGACGAACTGACTACCTGACGAATCACACGACGATCTTCGGCCATGCCCGGGTGGGAGGACACGGTTTTCCCTGTCGGTCTCATCCGGTCAGGAAACACAAGACGGAACGGCCCCCCACAGCACGGATGCTGCCGAGGGACCTCCTCCGGGCATGGCCTTTTTGAACACTCCGTGAAAGCCCGACGGCGGGCCGCATTCCCCCGATCTCACGATCGGGGGCTCCCTCCGAAACGGTTGTCCTCGGGAAGCCCAACGCCGTAAGGCGTGGGAATCCGCCATCCACTCCGCGAGACAGGCCGCATTCCTCCGATCTCACGATCGGGAGCTCCCTCCGAAACGGTTGTCCTCGGGAAGCCCAACGCCGTAAGGCGTGGGAATCCGCCATCCACTCCGCGAGGCAAGCCGCATTCCCCCGATCTCACGATCGGGGGCTCCCTCCGAAACGGTTGTCCTCGGGAAGCCCAACGCCGTAAGGCGTGGGAATCCGCCACCCACTCCGCCAACCTCGGCCCCGTCACGACGCCAGCGGATTGCCACGCTCGACGATCGGCCAGCGCACCCGCCTGCCCGTGACCGCCGCGGCATAGATCGCGGCCGTCATCTCGACGGTGGTGCGGCCGGCATACATGCCCGTCTCGGGCTCGCGATCCTGGTCGATCGCATCGAGCAGATCGAGGGCGGCGCGC
>JBJOKF010000124.1:0-23002 GCA_046046235.1 Planctomycetota bacterium
GAGAAGCCCGGCCTCATCGGCCCCGACGGCACGATCAAGGACTGCTCGGCCCACGTCGCCGACTACGACCACGCCTTCTTCGCGGGCGGCGGCCTCGAGCGGCTCCGGAGCCTGGTGGCCGCCCCCGCCCGCCTGCCCGACGCCCCGGCCGGCGCCCGGATCGGCCCCCCGGTGGCCCGGCCCCGCAACGTGTTCGCGATCGGCCTCAACTATGCCGACCATGCCCGCGAGACCGGCGCCGCGATCCCGGCAGAGCCGATCCTCTTCATGAAGGCGACGAGCGCCGTCTGCGGTCCGCACGACCCGATCCTGATCCCGCGCGGCAGCGAGAAGACCGACTGGGAGGTGGAACTCGGGGTCGTGATCGGTCGCGACGCCCGCTACCTCGCCTCCAAGGCGGCGGCCCGCGACCACATCGCCGGTTACTGCGTGGCCAACGACGTCTCCGAACGTGCCTTCCAACTCGAGCGCGGAGGCCAGTGGAGCAAGGGCAAGTCGTCGGCCAACTTCCTGCCACTCGGGCCCTGGCTCGTGACGCCCGACGACGTGCCCGATCCGCAGAACCTGCGACTCTCGCTGGACGTCAACGGGCAGCGGCGGCAGAGCGGCTCCACGAGCACGATGATCTTCGATGTACTGCACGTGGTGCACTATCTCTCGCAGTTCGTCATCCTCGAGGCGGGCGATGTCATCATCACGGGCACGCCCCCGGGCGTCGGCATGGGGCTCAAGCCGCCGGTGTTTCTCCGGGCAGGCGACGTCGTGGAGGCGGCGATCGACGGCCTGGGCAGCCAGCGGTGCGTCTGCGAGCCGGCGTGACGGCGACTCAGCCCCGATGCCCCAGCCGGCCCGGCAGGCAGGCCGCGCTCGGAGCCGCCCGATACCCGTCACACCGCCCCGCCCCGCATGACCGCCCGGCCGTGCAGGAGGAAGCCGAGCGCCGCGGCGAGGCCTGCGATCGCCGCGATGGCGCCGACCGGCCCGAGCGTTGCCGTCGGCGCCGCTCTGGCGAGCCCCGCCGCGACCGCCACGGCGACGAGCCAGGTCGCCACGCCGGCAGTAAGCGACTCCCCCGCAGCCCGCAGCATCCAGCGGGCATCCGCCGCCAGCGGCGGCGTCGCCCGCCCCGCCCGCCGCTCCCGCACGGCGTTCCAGAATCCGCAGAAGGTTGTCACCGTCGCCAGGATGAAGCTCATCGGCAACGCCATCGTCGTCAGGCCGCCCGGCCCGGTGAGCGGCACCCCGGCCCTCCCGCCATAGAGCCACCAGGCGATCGACCCGTTGATGACGGCGTTGATCACGAGATCGAGCGGCGCGAAGACCCGCCAGGCAAGCCAGCCGATCGACGGCACGGCTCTGGTCGGCGCGTCGACGACGCCGGCATCGCCGTCATCCAGACGCGGGAGGAAAGTGCCGTCGGTCATGCAAGCAGGTTCTCTGATGGCCGCCGATTACCGCCGCCGTTCCCGGGGAACGCGGATCATGCAGCCCACCGGTGGCGTCTCTGGCTGGGCGACGGGCCGGCCACTTTCGAGCGCCGCGAGCGCCTCGTCCACGTACCGCGTCTTGACGCCGGCGGCGGAGGGATTGTCGTCGATCGCCCCCATGTAGACGATCCGTCGGTCGCGATCGAGGATGAAGCACTCTGGGGTCCGCACGGCCCCGAACGACCGCGCCACCTGCTGCGACTCGTCGTGCAGATAGGGAAACGAAAACTTCCGCGCCTCGGCCCGGCGCTGCATCGCCTGCAGCGAGTCCTCGGGGATGCGGTTGGGGTTGATCGCCACCACGGCGAACCGGCTGCCGTCGCCGGCGGCCCGCCGCGCGAGGGCCTCGATCCGATCCTCGTAATCGACGGCGTACGGACAGCTATTACAGGTGAACACGACGACGAGGAAATCGCGATCGGCCCACTCCCGCCAGCCGTGCGGCTTCCCGTCGGTGCCGGGGAGATCCTGCCACTCCGTGATCACGTCGCCGATGCTTCGCTCGGGGTTGTAGGTGCCGGCGACCACCGGGATCGCGAGGCCGGCGAGCAACGCCACGCAAAGTGACCGTCGGCAGGCCCTGAAAATCCACCCCGGCATGGCGCTCTTCTGCGACTGGCCCCTTCGCATTGTGTCCTCCATTCTCCGTTCGTTGTACCCGCCGGCTCAGAGCCCGACCACACGCGATCGGAAGCTGCCGCGGCCAACGCCGACCGGTGCCCGGCACCCACCTTGCCGATCGCACGGTGCGCGTGGAGGCGTGCGTGGGATATAGTTTCCCCCGTCGGTGGTGCGCTCCAGGAGCGCAGCATGCCGTGAACCAGACCGCGGGATCGCCCGCCGCGCCGTGATCGGTGAGCCTCTCGATGCCCTGGCCCCTCGCGCAGTGCCGTGTTCCCGAACTGATGGACGATCCCGCGCTCGACGAGCGGGAGCACCTGCAGGCGCTCGCGGCCCTCGCGCGGATCAATGCCCTGTCACGGACCGCCGCCTGGCTCGCCGCCGGCGTGCGGACGATGCTGCCGGCCCCACCGCATACTGGCACTGCGGCCCCCTTCACCGTCGTCGACGTGGCCAGCGGCGGCGGCGACGTGACGATCGACGTGGCCCGGCGGCTCCGACGCACCGGCCTCGATGGCCCGGGCATCCGCGTCATCGGCATCGACTTCAGCAACCGCGCGGTAACGCGGTCGCGGGCGGTCGCCGCCAGCAGAGGCATCGATGCCGCGTTCGAAAAGAGCGATGTGCTGGCCAACGGCTGCCCCCCCTGCGACGTCGCCGTGAGCTCGCTCTTTCTCCACCATCTCGACGACGACACGGCCTGCGGGCTCCTCGCCAGCATGGCCGGCGCGGCGCGGCACGGGATCGTGGTCTCGGATCTCGTTCGCAGCCGCGTCGGCCTCGGCCTCGCGATCGTGGGCACGACGGTGCTCTGCTCGTCGCGGATCGCCAGGATCGACGGGCCGAGTTCGGTACGGGCCGCGCGGACGCCTCCGGAGTACCGCCGGCTCTGCGCTGCCGCAGGGCTCGACGGCGCCACGATCCGGCGGGTCTGGCCGGAGCGGGTGATCCTCCAGTGGCGGCGGTCCCCGCCGCGGGCATGACATGGCTGCCTTTCACCCCGCCCACAGCCGGATCGACGCGACCATCAGCCCGCGTGAGGCCGGCGGCATCTCCTGGCAAGCGGTCGTCGTCGGTGCCGGGCCGGCCGGCGCGGCCACCGCCATCCGGCTCGCGGCCAGCGGTCTCCGCACCCTGCTCGTCGAGCGCCACCACTTCCCGCGAGACAAGGTCTGCGGCTGCTGCCTGTCGTCGCGGGCGCTCGGCGAGCTCGAGCGCCTCGGCCCCTCGGCCCTGCCTGAAGCCGCGGTGCCGCTCGGCGCCGTGCGGCTCGCGCACCGCGGGCGTTCAGCCCGCCTCCCCTTGCCTGCGGGCCGGGTCGTCTCGCGATCGGCGCTCGACACGGCGCTCGTGCGGCAGGCGATCGCGGCCGGCGCGCACTGGCTGCCGGGCGCGCGGGTGACGGCGATCGACGACGGCCTTGAACGGCCGGGGGAGGTGGCCACTCTCTTCCTGCAGCACGAGGCGGCGACATCCGCCGAGCCGCAACCGATCGCCGCCGAACTCGTCGTCCTCGCGGCCGGCCTCGTCGATCATGTGCGGGTCAAAGGCCCGGAGCCGTCTGGACGCGCCGCGACGCATCGGATCGCGCGCGGCAGCAGGATCGGCGTCGGCGGCATCGTTCTCGACGCCACCTGCGGACTGCCTGCCGGCGAACTCGTGATGGCCGTCGGCCGACACGGCTACTGCGGGGTGGTGCGGCTCGAGGATGGCCGGATCGACGTGGCCGCGGCCATCGATCGCGCCGCGCTCGCCACGCATGCCGATCCCGCCCGCGCGATCGCCGCCATCCTCGCGGAGACCACGGGCCTTCCAGACGGCCACCTGCCGGAGTCGACCGTGATTCAGGCGGCGGCGTTCCATGTCACGCCGGCCCTGACCCGCTCCGCTCCCCTCGTGGCCGGCGGATCGGGCCGCATCCTGCGGATCGGCGACGCGGCCGGATATGTCGAGCCCTTTACCGGCGAGGGGATCGGCTGGGCGTTGTCGAGCGGCCGCATCCTCGCCGACGCGATACTCGCGCCCAGCGGGATCCTGCCGCCGATCGTCGCATCCGCCCGGTATCGCGCCGCCCATCGCCGCGAGTTTGGCCCGGTGCACGCCCGCTGTCGGTTCGTGGCCGCCATCCTCCGACGGCCGGCCGTCGTGGCGGCAGCCGTCGCCAGTGCCAATGCGCTGCCGTGGGCCGCTCGCTGCATCGTGCCGAGCGTGGTCGGCGCCCGACCGGCACGTCGCCGCGTCGCAGAAGCGTGCGTTCTACGCTGATCACGGCCGACTGACGACCGATCCCGGCCGCGTCAGTTCACCCGGCGCGTCAGTTCCCTGTCTTCCGCTCGGCGGCATCCACCGGCACCGCCTGAAGCGACACGTCCGTGAAGGTCTCTGTATCGGCGATCTTGCGGGCACGCGTGTGCCGTCCCTCCGTCCAGATCGGTGTCGTCGAGCCGTCGGCGTGGCGAACCCGCAGGTTGTCGAGCCGGATCGTGTAGCGACCGGGACGGCCGCCGTTGAAGACGACGCCGTGCAGCGGAACCACCCCCGGCGCGTAGCTGCACAGACCGATCACGCGGTGCTCCCAGGTGCCGGCCGGCTCCCGCGGCGCGGGTCCCAGCACCTGCTCGCGGCCGAACTGATCGACCCCGTCACCCCGCTTGAAGAACCGCACCGGCTTGTCTTCCTCGCCGCGTTTGAAGGGCGTGTAGAAAAACCGGTCGGACAGGCTGCCCGGCATCACGGCGACGTCGAACTCCACGTGGTCGGTGGCCTCCAGCCGCTTCTCGAGCGTCGCAAAGTGCACGAGCAACTGGTCCGCGGGCCGCGCCCGTGGCGTGACCGTCACGCTCAGTTCGAGCACCTCGCCCTCGGGAGCCGCGTCGCCGCCGCCCGCGGGAGGCTTGTGAGACAGCGCCGCCGAGAGCGACTCGACCCACTCGTCCATCGTCCGGGTGAGTTCGGCGACGATGTCGGGGTGCGCCGCGGCGACATTGCTCGCCTCGCCCGGATCCTGGTGCATGTCGTAGAGTTCGACGCGATCGAAGAACCGGTGCAGCTTCCACCGTGGCGTGCGGACGGCATCCACGCCGTGCCACGCCCAGTAGACGCTCTCCACGGGGCTCTCGGCCCCCGCCGCGAGCGCCAGAGAGATATCGCGGCCGTCGAGCGGCAGCGTGGCCGCCACCGGCACTCCGGCCAGCGACGCGAGCGTGGGCAGCATGTCCATGCCGCTGCAGAGGCCGTCCCAGGCTCGGCCGGCGAGGTTGGCCCCCGGCCAGTGGATCACGGTCGGCAGCCGCACGCCGCCGTCGTAGAGCGTGTGCTTGGTGCCGCGGAGCGGCAGGTTGCAACCGCCGTGCGTGGCGCCATTGTCGCTCGTGAACACGACGATCGTGTCGTCGCGGAGGCCGAGCTCGTCGAGCGTCGCGAGGATCTTGGCGACGTTGGCGTCGAGCGTCCGCACCATGGCCGCGTAGGTCCGCTTGTCGGGTTCCGTCACGCCCTCATCGACGGCCGCGAGATCCTCCGGCTTCGCCTGCATCGGGGCGTGCACCAGATGGAAGGGCACGTAGCAGAAGAACGGTCCGCCTGCCGATGCGCGCAGGAACTCGCAGGCACGCTGCGTGATCAGGTCCTCGGTGTAGCCCTCGTCCTGCGGACGGAACTCGCGGTTGTGCCACCAGCTCACCGGGCCCCGGTTGTTGACCGTCCGCCGCGTGAAGAAGTCGGCTCCGCCGCCGTAGTAGACCCAGGCTTCGTCGAAGCCGTGGGCGTTGGCCCCCAGGCCGACGACCGGCTTTTTGTTGGGCATCGCCTTCCAGGCCTCGGCGAAGGCCGCGCGATATTCCGGAGTGTCCGGATCCTCGCCGTTGTGCCACTTGCCGAAGACGCCCGTGCGGTAGCCGGCCGCCCGGAAGACCTCGGCGATCGTCGTCTCCTGCGCCGCCAGCTCGCCGCCGACCTCGGGTCCGGTGCCGACGCGGAAGGGATGCCGGGCGGTGAGGAACATCGCCCGCGTCGGCGAGCAGACGCACCAGCCCATGCACTGCGTCAGTTCCACGCCGGCGGCGAAGAGCCGGTCGATCGCGGGGGTGGGCGTCGGACCGCCGTGGCAGCCGATGTCGCCCCAGCCGAGATCATCGGCCAGCATGTAGACCACGTTCGGCCGCTTTGGCTCGGCGCCCGCCGCCATGGCGGAAAGCAGGGCGACGGCCACGAGGCTCGCGACACGAATCGGCAGCCACGGCCGTGGGCGTCTCGGCGTCGAAAGATGCATCGAACGTGCTCCGGACGGGCGGTCACAGTCTCCCATAGTTCCACCAGACATGGGAAAAGTGCCAGGCAGGCCGGCGCCGTCTTGGCCCAAGGGCCGCCGCCGGACCGATCCGCGCCGAGACTTTTTCCCGCGGTAGCCGTTACAACGGCGTCGTGTCGCCTTCATCCGCGCATCATCCCGACCGGTTTTCGCGGGTTGCCGTCGTGGGCGGCGGGCCCGGAGGCCTGTTCACGGCCTTCCTGCTCGAGCGCGAGACCGCGCGGCCGCTGCGGATCACGCTCTACGAGGCGACCGATCGGCCCGGCGGCAAGGTGCTCTCCCCCCGATTCGCCGCCGCGCCGGTCCGCTACGAGGCGGGGGCGGCGGAGTTCTACGAGTACACGCCCGTGGGCGACGACCCGCTGCGCGATCTCGTCGAGGGACTGGGTCTTCCGACCGTGCCGCTCGGCGGATCAGCCGTGGTGATCGACGGAGCCACCGTGGGCAATCTCGACGACATCGGCCGGCGGCTGGGCCCCGCCGCCAGGCGCGCCGTCGAGACCTTCGACCAACGGGCTCGTGGCGCCATGACGCCGCGGGAGTTCTACGCGGCCGACGAAACCGGCACCGGCCCCGCCCAGCCCTTCTCGAGCAGCTGCGCCAGGATCGCCGACCCGGCGGCCCGCCGCTACATCGAGTCGCTCATCCACAGCGACCTCGCCACCGAGCCGGAGTCGACCAGCGTCTCCTACGGCCTGCAGAACTATCTGATGAACGACCCGGCCTACATGCGGCTCTACGGCATCGCGGGCGGCAACGAGCAGTTGATCGACGCGATCGTCGCCCGGCTCGCCGCCGACATGCGTCTCGGCTGGCGTGTCGAGGAGGTCGCGCCGGCGGAAGAACATCGGCTGCGTCTCACGACCCGCGAGGCGGCCACGGGAATGGTGCGTTGCGAGGAGTTCGATGCCGTCGTGCTCGCCTTGCCGATCCAGCACCTCGCGGGCATTCGCGCCGGGAGCGAGCGGCTGGCCGGCGCGATGCGGAGTCACCTCGCACGGTTCGACCATCCCGCCCACTATCTGCGGGTGACGATCCTGTTCGACGAGCCCTTTTGGCGCGGGCGGTTCGACGGCGGCTACGCCATGCTCGACGCGTTTGGTGGCTGCTGTCTCTACGACGAGTCGGCGCGGGATCCGGAGCCGCGACACGGCGTGCTCGGGTGGCTTCTCGGCGGCTCGGCCGCGGCCGACTGGGCCGACGCCGACGACGACGCCCTCGTGGCGGCGGTGCTCGACTCGCTGCCGGAGTCGTTCGGCGCCCCACGGCGGCATCTGCTCGAGGCCCGCGTGCACCGCTGGATCAACGCCGTCAGCGCACTGCCCGGGGGCTGGCAGCCCCCGCACCTCGACCGCCGGCACCAACCGGATCCTGTCGGCCATCCCAACCTGTTCGTGGTCGGCGACTACCTGTTTGACAGCACGCTCAACGGCGTGCTCGACTCGGCCGCGCACGTGGCCGGATGGCTGGCATCGCGTTGTGGATGACCGGCGCCGGAAAGGAATCCCATGATCATCTCCACCCGTCAGACGTCCACCCCGGGAGCCGGGCCAGACCCGAACGCCGTCGGGGCGGCGGCCGCGCTGCCGGCCGACGCGGTCGTCGAGCCGATCACGCTGCCGCACGGGGCCCCGATCGAGCTGGCATGCATCCTCCTGCCGGCCGACGACCTCGACACGGCGGCCTACGACGCCGCCGTGGCCGACGCCGTCGACCGCTGCACCACCTGGATCGGCGAGCAGGCCGCCGCCGACGCGCCGCTGCAGGTGCCGTTGTACGGCACGCACGTCATCTGGCACCCCCGGCGGGCGGCGGCCATCGCGCCGGCCGACCGGGTCGCGTCGCTGCGCACCGCGCTGACGGACTTCGCCCGGCTCGAAGCCGAGCTTCGCGGCGTGGAGGCAGGCCTCGCCGACAGCCTCGACCGGGTGGAGGGTGACGCCGCCGTCGTCTACGGCGTCGATGAACACTCGTTCGCCCGCCGCCGCGAGCTCACCGAACGCTATCGCTCCGCCATCGCGCTGCGACGGCGGCTGGCGGTGGTCGCGCCTGCCGTCGCGAGGCCGGCGCCGCAGCCACCCACGCTCGCCGGCCAGGTGGGCGAGCGGCTCCGCGACCGAACCCGGCTGGCCGAGCGGCTCGAGCACGCCGTCGAGCAGGCCGACCTCGTCGAGCGGGTCTACGCCGCGTGCGGCGATCGGATCGGCGACTTCGCCATCTCGCGGCGGCACTCGGCCCTGGAATGGGTGATCATTCTTCTGCTGGCCGCCGAGCTGGTCCTGCTGTGCGTCGACCTCCTGGCCGGCCGTACCTCATGAGCCGGCCACTGCCCGAGGGACGACTGCCCTCGATCGACGTGCTGAGGGCCGTCGCCATCGCCCTGATGGTGCTGGTGCACTTCGTCGAGAACCTCGCCGGCTCCTACGGGAGTGACGGCGGGCCGTTCATCGGCGCCAATCGCTACTGGTGGATGCCCACCGGATTCGCCGCCCCCTTGTTCACGTTTTTGTCGGGTCTGAGCTACCGGCTCTGGGCCGACGCGCAGCGGGCCCGGGGCCGCGACTCGGAGACCGTCGGCAAGATCACGGTACGACGCGGGCTGTTCCTGCTGCTCCTCGGCTTCGTGTTCAACGTGCTGGTGTGGATGCCGGAGGACGTGTTCAACTGGGACATCCTCACGTTGATCGGTGTCGCCACCCTCGCCCTCGAGATCGCCCGGCGCACCCCCCCCGTCGTGCCGTTCACCGCCGCCGCCCTGCTGATCGCGCTTGCGCCGGTGCTGCGGCAGGTGGCCGATTACCGCGCCTGGTGGACGGGCGGTTTCTACGAGTACGACTTCGCGCTTGCCGACGTCGTGCTCGGCTTCTTCGTGACCGGCTATTTCCCGATCTTCCCCTGGCTCGCCTTTCCACTCGTTGGCTACTTGGCCGCGCCGCTGATCTTCGGCGGCGACGGAGACCGGCCGAACGCCGCGGCGGCTGCGTGGCCGCGACACGCCGTGGCGATTGGCGGGGGCCTCGTGGCCGCGGCGGCCGCGATCGTCACGGCGAGAGCGCTCCGCCCGCACGTGGCGGCGGCCGGAACCTGGGGCATGTTCCCGCCCACCACGGCCTACGTGCTGGGCACGCTCGGGCTCGGCATCCTGGCGGCCTGCCTGTCCCACTCCCGGCTCGACGGCCGGCCGGGCAGCCCGCGGGCGTGGATGCGGGTGACCGGAGCACTGAGCCGCCATTCGCTGTCGCTCTACCTGCTCCACCATGTGGCCCACGTCTGGCCCTTGTGGGCGTGGGGAAGCCTCGTCTCGGATGATCCGACGATCTTCTGGCAGGTGGCGATGCCGGTGCCGGCGGCGATCGGCTCCGCGATCGCCTTCCTGGGAGTCGCCGCATGGCTCTCCCTGCGGATGGACCGCCCCGGCGCTCCATCCGCGGAATCGGCGCTCCGCTGGCTCTGCGATCCGTAAGCCGCCTGCGGCCGGGCGACGCTCGCCCGAGCCGAAGGATCGCCGCACGACCATCGCCGGGTGCGGGCCCTTCGGAACCGCCGCCCCGGTCGATTGCCCCGGCGCCTGCCCGTCCCCTTCCCGGGTGGCGAGGCTATGGTGACAGGGTGCACCCCGCCCTCCACCCCCTCCCAGGCCCATCATGAACGCCCCCGCCGTCGGCAGCCCAGTGCCCCGTTCGAGCCGTGCGGCGGTGTTCCCGCCACACGGCATGACGACCGTCATCTTCGATGTCGTGGGCACGCTCATCGAGCCGAGCCCGTCCGTCGCGGAGGCCTATTGCCAGGCTGCCGCTCGACAGGGCTTGTCGTGTGACGTAGCGCTCGTGCGGCAGCGATTTCACTCAGCCTGGCGGACCCAGGAGGAGATCGACGCCGCGGCGTGCCCCCCCTTCTCCACGAGCGGCCCGCGCGAGCAGGACCGCTGGCGCGGAATCGTCCGCCAGGTGTTTACCGATGCGCCGGAGGCCGACGCGATCTTCGTCGATCTTTGGGAGCACTTCGGCCGGGTCGAGGCGTGGCGGCCGCTCGACCGCGGCAGGCGACTCGTCCGCGCGGCGCTCGACGCGGGCGTGACCGTGGCGTTGGCCAGCAACTTCGACGAGCGGCTGCTTGGACTGGCCCCGCGGATCGAGCCGCTCTCGTGGGTGCCGCACGTCTTCGCGTCGTCCGAGATCGGCTGGCGAAAGCCGGCCCCTGAGTTCTTCCGCTGGATCGAGCGTCGTCTCGGATGCGACCCGGCCGAGACCATGCTCGTCGGAGACGATCCCGCACTCGACCTCGCCGCCGCCGAGCGGGCCGGCTGGCAGTCCTGCGACGTGACCCGCTGCTGACTCGAGCACTCGGGCGCCGCCCCGATCCCACGCCGGCTGGTGCAACGTGCCCCACCGGCTTCACTTGCCGAGCGGGTGCTCCTGCTGGCAATCCGGATCGCGCGCCGCGGCCTCTCCCACCTCGTCGACCGGATGGGTGAAGAGGTATTTCCAGACCGGCTCGTAGAGGAACGCGCCCTGGTCGTCCTGCGGAGAAGACTTGCCCGGCTGGACGGCGCCGTGCGCCTTGTCGGCATTGCCACCCACGTCGGCCGCCGAGACGAGGCGGCGGGAGTTGCCGAACGGCGCCGGCGTCTCATCGACATTCACGACCGGCCCGAAGGCGTTCATGCCGAGCAGTTCCCACGACCGGCAGTAGTGGTCGCCGCTCCAGCCCCCGTCGAGCACGTGCGAAAACCCGAAATAGCGTTCCGGCGGAGTCTCTGACGGAAGCGACTGCCAATCCTGATCCTGATCCCGCGGGCCGCAGAGCATCACGACACGATCCACCTTCACCCGCTTCGCGAACCGGGCCGCCGTCGTCGCCCCGTGCGACGCCCCGGCGACGATGACCTTCTCCCAGCGCACGGTCTCCCCGTCCGCCGACAAAAACTGCCGCCACTTACCCTGGGGATTGGTCTTCGCGAGCCAGTGCAGCATGGCCCGCACCCGCTCCGCCATCGAGTCGGGCCCCGGGATGTCGATTTGACCGCTGACATCCTCACCGGTCGCCGCCTCGAGCCGCACGTTGCCGCGGGCCATGCGGTCGCTGGGTTTGAGGATCCCGAACCACTTGTTGGCGTAATGCGGCTGGACGGCGTGGAGGCCGTAGGCGTTGAGCCGCCGGAACAGCTCCTGGTTGTATCCCATGAGCCAGACGACCAGTCGGCCCCGCGGCTTCACGGCTGGATCGAACGAGGCATGCTCCACGTCCTCCGGCTTGCCGTTCTTCTCGAACACGAAGTCGATCTCGGGATGGGGCTTCGCCCGGGGGTCGAGTTCGCTGGCCCGCGTCTGGAGGTGCACCCAGGTCGCGGCGGGCTTGGGACCGGCGGTCTTGGGCTCGGCGGCGGGGAGGAAGCGGGGCGGGAGCGTTAAGAAAACGGCGCAGGCCAGCGGCGCAGCGGTGCGGCGCCAGTCACGCGATGCCAGGGAACGATATGCCGTCATTGCCTCTCCTCGGGATCTCCCCTTTCGTCCGGCCACCGTCGCGGCCGGAAGCGTTGCCAGCGTTCGTCGCCGGTCTTATATATACCTGGATTGCGACGATCGCGCCGCTGTGGGGCGGGCCGACATCCGACGGCGTCCCGACCGGCGCGGCAGCCACCGGTCCGCAGGCAGGATTTTTCTTCCATGCTCTCCGCCGCGAGACGTGCGCCCGCGGATCGTGCGGCCAGCCTGACCGCGGCCCCGCGGTCGCGCCGCCTGGTCGTGCCGCTGCTTTTCTCCCTGGCCGCCTGGTCCGCGCCGCCGCCCGGGGCGTGCGCCAGGGCCGCGAGCCCGTTCGACGCGGACGTGCGGCCGCTGCTCGCGAAGTATTGCTTCGACTGCCACTCCGGCAAGGACGCCGACGGGGGCGTCGCGCTCGACGAGTGCATCGAGGCGGCGGCCCGATCCACGGACCGCGCGGTCTGGCAGAAGGTCCTGCGTCAACTGCAGGGACAGGCGATGCCGCCCCGTGACGCGGAGCAGCCGACCGCGGCCGAGCGGAACGTCCTCGAAGAGTGGGTCGCAGGCTTCGCCCTGAAGCCCGATTGCTCGCGGGGTGAGCGGCCCGGTCGGGTCACGCTGCGCCGGCTCAATCGGGCGGAATACAACAACACGATCCGCGATCTCTTCGGCATCGACATCGCGCCGGCCGACGAGTTTCCCTCGGACGACGTCGGCTACGGCTTCGACAACATCGGCGACGTGCTCTCGGTCTCGCCGGTGCTCATGGAGCGGTATCTGCTGGCCGCCGAAAAGGTCGCGGAAGCCGTGATCTTCGCCGCCGACGTCGAGACGGCGGCCGTCCGCCTCTACAGCGGCAAGCAGCTCAACTCGACCGGCGACTTCGGCCACGACGTCGAGCTTCCCGAGAGCGGCAGCTACGTGATCCGCGTGCGGGCGGCCGGCATCCTCGCCGGTCCCGATCCGCCCAAGATGACGATCTCGCTCGACAAGGCCGTGAAGCGCAAGGTGGACGTCCGCAACGGCCGGCCGCTGTTCCGGGACTTCGACGTGAAGCTGAACGTTCCCTCCGGCAAGCACCGTATCGACGTGGGCTTCCTGAACGATTACTACGCCGAGGATCCGGAGACCAAGAAGAAGGCCGACCGCAACCTCGCGGTCGACAAGATCGCCGTGATCGGTCCGATCGGCGTGATGCCCGATCCGCTCCCCGAGCCGCACCTCCGGTTCTTCAAGAAGCCGATCGACCCCCGCGGCTCGAGGGCCGAGCAGTACGAGCAGGCGAAGGAGATCCTGAAGCCACTCGCGTCGCGGGCCTTCCGCCGCCGGGCGACCGACCTCGAGGTGGAGGCCCTCGCGGACGTCTACGAGGCCGCGCGGGAGGGCGGCCAGTCGATCGAGCGGGCCATGCAGGCGGCGGTCACCGCCCTGCTCGCCGCGCCGTCGTTCCTGTTTCGCGTGGAGCAAGACCCGCCGCCGGACAAGATCCGCCGGCTCGACGGCTTCGAACTGGCGTCGCGGCTGTCCTACTTCCTCTGGAGCTCGATGCCGGACGACGAACTCTTCCGCGCCGCCGCCCGAGGAGAGCTCGACACCGACGAGCAGGTCGTTGCGGCGGCGCTGCGGATGCTGCGCGACGACAAGGCGCGAGCGCTCGTGGAAAACTTCGCCGGCCAGTGGCTCCAACTGCGCAGCCTCGCGGACCATGCCCCGGATCGGAAGCGGTTCCCCGGCTTCGACGACGACCTCCGCGCGGCGATGCGGCGGGAGACGGAGGAGTTCTTCTGGTCGATCGTCCGTGACGATCGCAGCGTGCTCGATTTCCTCGACGCCGACTACACGTTCGTCAACGAGCGGCTCGCCAAGCATTACGGCATCCCCGGCGTGACGGGCGACGCGCTCGTCCGCGTCTCGATCGACCCGGATCGTCGCGGCGGGCTGCTCGGGCAGGCGAGTGTGCTCACCGTCACGAGCAACCCCACGCGGACGAGCCCGGTCAAACGCGGCAAGTGGATCCTGGAAAACCTCTTCGCCGCCCCGCCCCCCGCCCCGCCCCCGAACGTGCCGGAGTTGGAGAAGTCGGAAGGCGGCCCGCTCACCGGCACCCTCCGGCAGCGCATGGAGCAGCATCGGGCCGACCCCGCCTGCGCCGCCTGCCACCAGCTGATGGATCCGCTCGGGTTCGGCCTGGAGAACTTCGACGCCGTGGGGGGGTGGCGGACGCGCGACGGCGACACCGAGGTCGACGCCGGCGGCGAGCTCCCCGGTGGACGCAGCTTCAAGGGCCCCAAGGAGTTGCGTCGGGTGCTCCTCGACCGCAAAGACGAGTTTCGCCGCTGCCTGGCCGAGAAGCTGCTCACCTATGCGCTCGGACGGGGCCTGGAATGGTACGATGCTTGTGCGGTCGAACGGATCGCCGGGCGGCTGGCCGCCGAGGGCGACCGGTTTTCCGTGTTGGTGGAGGAAATCGTGAGAAGCCCGGCTTTCCGCAAGAGAGAGTCGTCCGCTTCCCGATGAATGTCGGTTGCCACGGTCTCTACGGCCGTTTCGCCGGAGACTTTCAGGCGAGCTGCTTTCAGACAAGGGACCAGCGGGTCCAGACGGCGTTCGGAGGCTTGCATGGGCACGACTCTCGCGAGAAGGACGGTGCTGCGTGGCATGGGCACTGCGCTCGCCCTGCCGGTTCTCGAGGCCATGCTGCCGGGCACGGCGTGGGCCGCCGCGAGGACGGCTTCGGGCAAGCTGCCGCTGCGGATGGCCTTCGCCTATTCTCCCAACGGCATCCACATGCCCGATTGGACGCCGACGGGCGAGGGCAAGGACTTCAAGGTGCCCTGGATCCTCGAGCCGCTCTCGGGCCTGCGTGGCCAGTGGAGCGTGCTGAGCGGACTGGCGCACAAGAAGGCCAACGCGAATGGCGACGGTGGCGGTGACCACGCGCGGGCCATGACGACCTTCCTCACCGGCACGCAAGCCCGCAAGACCTCCGGGGCCGACATCCACGCGGGCGTGTCGGCCGATCAGGTCGCCGCGCGGACGATCGGAAAGCGGACGCGGCTGCCGTCGCTCGAGATCGGCGCCGAGGCCGGGGGCCAGTCCGGTTCCTGTGACTCGGGCTACAGCTGCGCCTATTCCAGCACGATCGCCTGGCGGAGCGAGACGCAGCCGGTTCCCAAGGAGACGGACCCCCGGTTGATCTTCGAGCGGCTCTTCGAGAACGGCCGCCCCGACGAATCGGAGGCCACCCGGGTACGGCGCGCCCAGGTCGGCCGCAGCGTACTCGACTTCGTGCTCGAAGACGCCAAGCGGCTCGACCGCCGCCTCGGTGCCGCCGATCAGCGGAAGCTCGACGAATACCTCTCCGCCGTCCGTGAGCTCGAACGGCGGGTCGAGCGGTCGGGCAACTCGAAGCCTGGCGTGACGCTCAAGAAGCCCGAGGAGACGCCCGAAACCTACAAGGAGCACCTTCGGCTTCTGGCCGACCTGCTGGTGCTCGCCTTCCAGACCGACCAGACGCGGGTGGCGACCTTCGTCTTCGCCAACGAAGGCAGCAACCGGAACTATGCCTTCCTCGGCGTGCCGGAGGGGCACCACGAACTCTCCCACCACGGGAACGACCCGGCGAAGCACGAGAAGCTCAAGAAGATCAACCGCTTCCACGTCGAGCAGGTCGCCTACCTGCTCGAACGGTTGCGGAGCGTGAAGGAGGCCGACGGGACGCTGCTGGACCGGTGCATGATCCTCTACGGCAGCGGGATCGGGGACGGCAACCGGCACGACCACGAGGATCTGCCCCTGCTGCTGGCCGGCGGCGGCGCCGGCACGCTCTCCCCGGGGCGGCACGTGCGGTTCCCGAAGGGCACGCCGGCGACCAACCTGCATCTCTCGCTGCTCGAGCGGCTGGGCGTGGGGATCGACAGCCTCGGCGACAGCACCGGCAGGCTGGACGGTATCTGACGCCCCCAAAACACACCGCGTCGCACCGAGCGGCATCATTCCCTTCGCAGACGTGAACGGCTTGCGAAACCTGCCGGCGGAACGACCGTTGAATGGTCGATTCTTCGTTCGACTCCCAGGCTTCGCAGCCGCGCAAGACTCATGGCATCGGCAACCATCGATGAACGGCGGCGTACCCTCCGCGAATACGCGGCCCGGCAGGGCGAAGCGTCCGCGGGCGGGCGTTTCTGGCGTCGGCTGACGGCCGGCATCCTGGCCCTCGCCGCGATTGCCGCCCTGTTCCTCTGGTTGTTCGGCTTCTTCTCGCCCCCGCCGGCGGTCGCCGAACTCAAGAAACTGGTCGACGTCCAGGTCGCCGAGTATGCCCGGGCCGCCCGCGGGGAGGTGGCTTTCGAGTCGGTGGCAGGGTTCGGCGCGATCGCCGACAGAATGCGGGATATGCCGCGGGAATACCGCGCTCAGGTCGGGCGGCAGATGTCCCGGCTCGGTCAGGCGCGAGAGCGGGCCGAGATGGCCTCGTACTTCCGGCTCGCGCCCGCCGAGCGCCAGGCCGAACTCGACCGCCGCATCAAGGCCGAGGAGCAACGGCGGCAGCAGTGGCAGGCCGAGCGACAGAGACGCGACGCGGCCCGTGCCGCGTCCGGCCAGCAGGCGTCGGCGACCGGCGGTGGCCGTCCTGCGGGTGGCGGACCGGGTGACAGGTCGGGGGGCGGTGGCCCGGCGGCCGGTGGTGGTGGTCCCGGTGGGCCGGGCGGACCAGGTGGCGGACAGGCTGGTGGACCGGGTGGACCTCCCGGCGGCGGCAAACGCACCTCCACCGAAGAGGCCCGAAACGATCGCAGCAAGCAGCGCATCGACCGCTCGAGCCCCGAGGAACGGGCGCAACGCACCGAATACCGCCGGGCGGTCGAGACCCGCCGCAGCCAACTCGGCCTCCCGGCCTCGGGTGGCCGCCGCGGCTGAACGCGCCGCGTTCCGACAGCCGCAGTCTGAGAGGATGCCTGCATGCGGACCGTGTCCCGCCTGATCATCGGCGTCCTGGCGACATTGCTGCTCGAAATGTCGTCGCCCGCCCCGGCCGCCCAACCCAACGTGATCGTCGTGCTCGTCGACGACATGGGGTGGCGGGATCTCTCCTGCCAGGGCAGCCCGTTCTACGAGACGCCCCACATCGACCGGCTCGCCGCCTCCGGGATGCGTTTCACCCACGGCTACTCAGCCTGCACGGTCTGCTCGCCGAGCCGCGCGGCCTTGATGACGGGCCAATACCCCGCGCGGCTCCACATCACCGATTGGATCGCCGGCCATGAGCGGCCGTTCGCGAAGCTCAAGATCCCCGAGTGGCAGAAGTTCCTGCCGCTCGAGGCGGTGACGGTCGCCGAGCGGCTGCGGGGGGCCGGCTACGCCACGGCCAGCATCGGCAAGTGGCATCTCGGCGACGCCGGCCACGCTCCAGAGCGGCAAGGCTTCGACAAGAACCTCGGCGGGTATCACCGCGGCCAGCCCCCGAGCTACTTCGCCCCCTACAAGATCCCCACGCTTCCCGAGGGCCCGGCCGGCGAATACCTCACCGACCGCGAGGCGGCCGAGGCCGTGTCCTTCATCGAGACGAACCGAGACCGGCCCTTCTTCCTCTATCTGCCCCACTACTGCGTCCACACGCCGATTCAGGCGAAGCCCGCCGTGCAGGCGAAATACGCGGCCAAGGATGCCGGCAGCCTCACGGTGAAAAATGCCGCCTATGCCGCGATGGTCGAGAGCGTCGATGACTGCATGGGGAAGATCCTCGACGCGGTCGACCGGCTCGGCATCCGCGACCGCACCGCGATCATCTTCACGAGCGACAACGGCGGCCTGGCGAACATCACCGACAACGCGCCGGCCCGGGCCGGCAAGGGCTCGGCCTACGAGGGGGGCGTGCGGGTGCCGTTCATCGTGTCCTGGCCAGGCGTGACCGAGCCCGGCACCACCAGCGCCGCCCCGGTGATCACACCCGACATCACGGCGACGATCCTGGAACTCACCGGCGTCGGGCCGGCAGCCGACCAGCCGCTCGACGGCCGCAGCCTGGCGGGCGTGCTGCGCGGCGGCTCCCTCGACCGCGACGCGGTGTATTGGCACTATCCGCACTACCATCCCGGCGGCGCCACGCCCTACAGCGCGATCCGATCGGGCGATTGGCGGCTCGTGCACTTCTACCAGGACGGTCGCAGCGAGCTCTACGACCTGGCCCATGACGAGGGCGAGAAGACCGACCTCGCCACGCGCGAGTCCGGACGTGCCGCCGCGCTCAAGGCCAAGCTCGACGCCTGGCTCGAGTCGGTCGGTGCCCAGCTGCCGACGCCGAATCCCGATCACGACCCTTCCCGCGACCAGCCCGCCCGACGTCCGCAGCGGCAGGAGCGGCCGAAGCGGGACTCGGCCGCCAAGACGAGCGGCCACCAGGCGGCCGGGCCGAATCCACCGCCGAACGTCCTGTTCGTCATCGCCGACGACGCATCGTGCCATTTCGGCGCGACGTACGGGTGCGGCTGGGCCAAGACGCCCACGATCGACCGGCTCGCCCGGGAGGGGCTGGCCTTCGACAATGCCTACGTTCCGACCTCGAAGTGCGCCCCCTGCCGGGCCGCGATCCTCACCGGTCGCAATCCCTGGCAGCTCGAGGCGGCGGCCAACCACTGGCCGACGTTCCCGCCGCACTATATGGCCTTCACGGAAGTGCTCGCCGCCGACGGCAGCGCCTGCGGCGCGGCCGGCAAGGTGTGGGGCCCTGGTGAAGCCCGCACCGTCGACGGCCAGCCGCGCACCTGGGGCCTCACGGCGATGCACCGCGGCAAGGGCATCTCCCCCGGCGATTCATTCCGTGCGTTTCTGGCCGGCCGGCAGCCGGGGCAGCCCTTCTTTTATTGGTACGGCAGCGCGAATCCGCACCGCAGCTACCCCCGTGACGCCGGCCTCACGGCCGGCAAGAAGCCGGCCGACATCGACCGCGTGCCGGCCTGCTGGCCCGACACCGACACCGTCCGCCGCGACATGCTCGACTACGCGACCGAAATCGAGGCCTTCGATGCGGAGGTGGCGTCTCTCGTCGTCGCCCTCGAAGCCGCCGGCGAGGCGGACAACACGGTCGTCATCGTGACGAGCGACCATGGCATGCCCTTCCCGCGAATCAAGGGCCACACGTTCGATCTCGCCCACCGCGTGCCGCTGGTGGTCCGTTGGCCGGCGGGGATCGTTCGGCCGGGCCGGCGGGTCGAGGCGTTCACCTCCGCCATCGACTTCGCCCCGACCGTCCTCGATCTCTTTCGTATCGACGGGGAGGCGGCCGGCATGAAGTCGATCACCGGTGCGAGCCTTGTCAGCCTCCTGCGCGACGCTCCCGCTCCGGACCGCGACCACAACCGGGAGCGGGTGATCCTCGGCCGCGAGCGGAACGACGTCCGTTGCCGACCGGGCACGGAGTCGGGCTTGGGCTATCCAGCCCGGGCCATCCGTCGGGGCGACCTGTTCTATGTCCGCAACTTCGCGGCCGACCGCTGGCCCTGCGGCGATCCCGATCTGGGCCTCGCCGACACCGATGCGAGCCCGACCAAGTCGCTGATCGAGTCTGCGGGCCAAGGCGACCGCTACTGGCAGCTCAGCTTCGGCAAGCGGCCGGAGCGCGAACTCTACGACCTGTCGACCGACCCCGACTGCGTGACGAACCTGGCGGCCGAGCCCGCCCGGCAAGCCGACGTGCAGCGGCTCGAGGCGGAACTCGTCGCGGAACTCACCCGCCAGCAGGATCCGCGCATGCTCGGCCACGGCAATGTTTTCGACGCCTACCCTTCGCCCAAGGCCGCCGACAAGCCTGCCGCCCCGCGGAAGCCATGAGACGCCGGCTGGTGCCGCCCCGCCCCGTTGCCAGCACTCGACGTCAACGTCGCCGGCGCCCTGCCTCGATAGCCGCCTCTCACGCCACCCGCCGTGGCGCGACGGTCGGCCGAGGAGGTTCATTCCCCGACGGCCGCGGCAGCCGCCTGCTCGCGGGCGTATCCGGAAGCAGCGCGCGTTCACGGGCGTAGCAGTCGCGTAAGACCGCGGTGTCGATCCCCAGCGCCCGTCGCACCTCGCCGAGCGGCCGGTCGAGCCACTGCTCGCCGACGGCCAGATGCAGGTTCGTCACACTCGAGCGACGGCCCGCCTCGAGCCCGAGGTCGTAGGCCGCAAGCGTCCGCCAGGGCATGCGGTAGGGCTTGGGGTAGACGGCCGCCACCACCAGCTTGAACACGAGCCGCTCCACCCACGACACCTTCTTCGTGCTGCCCATCGTGTAGCCGATGACGAAGGCCTCGTCCTGATCGAGCAGGCCGCGGCCCAGGAGCACGTGGATCATGTCGTGGTGGGCAAGATCCACCGCCCCGTGCAGCCGCAGCCAGCCACGCGGGTTCTCAAACAGCCGCACCACCCAAGGGATCGCCGAGGGCGGCGCCGCGGGCAGTTCCGCGAGCACCTCGCGGAGCGAGCGGTCGTCGTTGTCGAGCCCGGGAAACCATTCCCGCCAGGAACGAACCCGGGCATCGCCCGCCCGCCGCGTGCCATCCGATCCGACCGGCCCCCTTGCCTCGCCCTCGCCGCGCCCACCCATGGCCGCACCTCATGCGGTTCGACGCACGTTTCTCGGACCCGCCGAATTCTATGCGGCATGGCCGCGCCGTTTCCCGGCAGCCATGGCGGCCCGCGATCTTCCTGCGCCCGCCGGCGGTCACTTGGCCGCCGTCACTGCACGGCGCGGAGCGTCTCGAGCCAGGTCACGAGATCGACGAGTTCCTCGGCCGAGAGGGCGGTCGCCAGGTCGGCCGGCATGATCGACACCGGCTGCTTGACGAGTTCGCCCACGTCGGCGGCGGGGATCGCCTGGTCGACGCCGTCCGCGCCCCGGATCACCACGCTCTCCGGCGACTGCGAGACAAGCAGGCCGGTGATGGCCCGGCCGTCGTCCAAGAGCGCCGTGTAGGTCTCGTAGCTGTGGCTGATCGCGGCCGACGGCGCCAGGATCGACTCATAGAGCGCCTGCCGCGACAGCTTCGCGCCGATGCCCGACAGGTTCGGCCCCACGTTCTTCCCCTCGCCGCCGACCACGTGGCATTTGGCACATGTTCCCGCGCCGGCGAACACGGCCCTTCCATGGCCCGCGTTGCCATTCCGCTTGAGCAACTCAGCAAGCGGCGGCAGCGCTCCGCCTTTCGCCTTCGGCATCGGCAGCACGTCGGCCGCGGCCTGCCGGACGTCGGCCCACGGGCACGCCGCGATCGCGACCGCCGCCGCCTGGGCCTGCGGCCCGGTGACAACTCCCTCCTTGGCGAGCGCCACGAGCGACGTCGCGCCCTGCTGCGACCGGGCCAAAGCCGCCACTGCGGCCGTCTTCATCTCGGGCTTCGTGTCGGCTCCTACGAGCATGCGCTCGAGGAGCCTGCGAGCCCCGCCGTCGCCCCGGAGGCCGAGGGCCACGAGCAGCCGCCGCGCCGCCGGATCGGCGGCCGTGAGTCGCGACTCCACGGCCTCTTCACCGGCGAGCGAGGCCGCCGTGGCGACGGCCGCCGCGGCGACCGACTCATTCGTGTCCCCCGCGGCGGCGAGGTCGAGGAGCTCTCCAGCCCTGCCCTTGAGGCTGAAGCGTCCAACGAGATCGACGAACGCCTGCGTACCGGCGACGTATCCTGCAGCCTCGTCGATCCGCCTCGCGATGTCGGCGTCCGCCACGTCGTCGCGATCGAGCCGGGAGACCAGTTCCGGCAGGATCACCCGCAGCTTTTCGTCGGCCGCGCGGAAGGCCTTCACGGCCGGTCTCAATGCGGCGACCACGCGGCCCCGCTCCTGGAAGTCGAGCGCCCGCACGAGCGCGAGCGCTTCGCTCGTGGTGATCGACGGATCGCCGATGAGGTCGCAGAGCATGGCGGGCGTCGCAGCCGCGCGGCTGCGCCAGACGATCTCGCGGCCCGCCGGTGACTTCCAGGCATCGCCGACCTTCGACAGCAACGCGGCGAGCCGGCCGTCCCACTGGCTCCGGCCCTCGAAGCCCGAAACGGAGTCGGCGCCGATGCCGAGCGCCTCGATCTCCCAGCGGTCGCCCGCCTCGTGTCGGGCGGCGAGATCGGCCCAGGCGCGGTCGGCCCGCTCGCCGCCGAGGCCCCGCAGGGCGATCGCGCACTCCCGCCGCACCGCCGGCGCGGGATCCCCGGCCAGTCGCTCCACGAGGCCGATCACGTCGCCCTTGGTGCGCCGACAGAGCCTGATTGCCACGACCCGCACCGTCTCGTCGGGCGAGGCGGCAGACCGCGCCGTCCAGCCGGCGGATTGCCCCGGTAGCATGCCGGCCGCCCAGGCGAGGCGGGCCTTCGCCCGTGGTTCGGTGGCTGATTCAAAGTTCTGCGCGACGAGCGCGGCGGCCTCGTCAGGCTGCCGCGCGATCCGCTCGAGCGCCGTCGCCCGGGTGCAGAGATTCGGGCTCGCCAGCGCCGCCACGGCGCCCGCCGGCGTCGTGAGATCGACCACCGGCACCGACCACTTCGAACCCCGAGGCGCGATGCGGAAGATGCGCCCCTTCTGCGTGTCTCCCATCCCGTGGCCGCCCACCCCGGGGTCGTACCAGTCGGCGACGATGAGCGAACCGTCCGGCGCGACGCACACGTCGCTGGGGCGGAACCAGCGATCGGCCGCGCCGTCGACGATCGTCTCCATTGTCGCCTCGTGGCCCGCGCCCCGCGGCTTCACATGGTAGGCCCGCACGACGTTCGGCCCCGCGTCGCAGTGAATGAGCGACCCACGAAACCGCTCGGGAAGGAGCGCCCCCTCGTAGACGCAGATCCCGCACGGCGAACCGCCGCCGGTCAGCAGCAGATTCGGCACCACGCCGGGATCGTTCTGGTGCCAGTGTTGGAGTGGCACCGCCGCCTCGAGATTCGTGCGAGGAATCCTCCAGCCGGCACCGGTGAACTCGTCCACGTAGCCGAAGTTGCCGTATTCCATCACCCAGTTGATGCGGACGCCCTTGTTGCCGTCGTCGTCGTTGTCGCTCTGCCAGAGGCTGCCGAGCGAATCGACGGCGACCTCGTAGTTGTTGCGGAAGTTGTGGCCGAGCACCTCGAAGTCGGTGCCGTCGGGCT
>JBJOKF010000138.1:0-21858 GCA_046046235.1 Planctomycetota bacterium
ACGGCCGACACGGGCGTGCCGTCCGGAGCGGACATCTCCGGCAGCGCGTGGAAGAGCTGATAGACCCGTGAGAGCGTGTCGATCGCCCAGACCTTCCGGCCCTGCAGATCGGGATCGGTCGCGGCGGTGTCGGTCGCAGGCATCCACTCAGTCTCGCGGAAACCGCGGCAAAGTGCCATCAAGTTCCCCCCTGTGGCGACACGTCTGCAACGAGTCACATCCGTGGCGCTGCACGACAAGTTAAAAACGTGTCGCCACGACGGCCCAGAGCGAGCCAGAGCCAGAGCCAGGGACAGAACCGCGGCCTACCGATCGAGGGAGCGGTACCGGTCGGGGGCACGCGCAGCCGCCGGTGAACTTTGACTGCCAGAGTTGGCGCACCATGCCCGTGGAGTGAGTAACGTCAAAGTCCGCCGGCGGCGAGCATGAGCCCCGCCGGTGCCGCGACGACCTACCAGCAGGCCACGCGGATTCGACACGTTGAAAAACGTGTCGCCACAACGGCCCAGAGCCAGAGCCAGAGCCAGAGCCAGAGCCAGAGCGTCAGGCCCGGAGGGCCGCGTAAGCACCGGCCGCCGGAGGACGGCCCAGGCAAGGTCGGCAGGATGCCGAGCCGTTTCGTGAAGCTGCCCGCCCTCTCGCTCGCCCGAGTCGCATGGGTGCGACGCGCAGCACCAGCCGGCGGAGGCCGGCCAGGCGAAAATGACAGGATGTCATGTTTCGCGTGTAGTCAGTCGCCGCTGGGCGGCTCGTACTCGAAGTCCTTCCACTTCATCGCGCGGCGGAAGGGCTCGATGCGGAGCACCACCTCGCCGTTCTGGAAGATTCGCACGGTGCCGCTCGTCTCGCTGACCGCCACGGCGACGCTGCGGGTCCTCCGCGTGATCGCCGCGGCCGCCCAGTGGCGGGCCCCGAGCCCCTTGGCCACCGACACGTTTTCCGCCGAGGCGTCGATGTAGCGGGCCGCGCCCTCGACGGTGCCGTCCGCACCGACCACGAAAGCGCCGTCGAGCTGCGCGATCTCCTTGATCCCCTCGCGGACACGGGGATCGGTGAGCTTCCGCTCCGAGCGGCTGTAGCCCCGCACCGGATCGAACCCGGTCGCGTGGCTCGACTGCATCACCTTGCGGGTGTCGCCGACCACGAAGAGCGTGCCCACCGGCTTGCCCTCGCGGCCCTCGCGGCCGATCTCGACGGCGAGGTCGACGACGAGCTTGAGCGTCTCGAGCGGTACCTTCGTCTCGAGGTTGCGCAGGTCGCGGCTGGTCAGCTGCCCCAGGTGCTCCTCCAGGCGGAGCACGCTCACCGAGTCGATCGTGCCCGCCTCGAAGCCGCTGTAGATCGCCACCACCTGCGCCTCCGGCGCGATCATCTCGGCCGCCACGCATTCGAGGAGCGCTTGCGTGAGCCGCTCGTGAACCGGCAGCCCGGCGACGTCGAGCGGCACGCCCCTCAGGCTGTGGTCGCCGCAGCCGGCCAGATGCGCTTCGTCGTCCGCGGCCACCAGCACCGGCGTGCCGCCGCTCAAGGAGCGAATCCGCTCCCAGTCGAGCCGTTGCTCGACGAGGAGCAGAAGCGCCTCCGCGCCGCTCGCGGCATGGAGGTCGGTGGCCGCTCTGAGAAGCTGCTCCAACTGCGGGGTGAGGTTGGCCGACGTCATGGGACCGCATCCGGGATCGGGGCGGAACCCACGCCGTGACCGGGTCGTTCGCCGTGGCCGCCCTCGCACCGTGGGCGTCCGGCCGAAGACCGCCACGCGTTCCTCCGCGGCGCAAGCCTACGGCGTTCGCCGCGACGGTTCAAGAATGAAACGCTCGCCGGCTGCTGCTCCGGACGCGTCTCGCGGCCCGCGACGTCACCGCCGCACGGCCCCGGACTGCGCGGGCTCGCCGTCTTCGGTGTCGATCCGCACGGCCACGAAGGCCACCGGCGGCGGCTTCATGCCGCCATGGAAAGCGGCGATGCCGCCGGGCAGCACCGTGCCCCAGGCCCGCTCCTGGTAGATCGTCAGAGCATGCAGGGCGTGGCCCAGCGGCCCGATCTTCCAGTCGCGCGAGGGCTCGCGGGCGAGCGCCGCGGCGAGAAACTCGACGGCCGCCGTCACCCGCGGTTGGAAGAGTTCGTCCTGGTCGAGCGAGGCGACGAGCCATTCGAGGATGTGGCCCGTGGTCTGGATCTTGCGGTCGATGTCGTCGTCCCGGTCGGCCGGATACTTGAACCACTCGGTACTGAAGGAGCCGTCGCGGTTTTGCAGCTTGGTGAGCGCGAACTGCTGATAGTCGCGGACGAACTTGTCGGCCCGCAGGTAGACGCCGTCGAGCGCTCCCGTGGCACGCAGCCGCCGCTGGCAGCCGTAGGCGAGGCCGAAGAGTCGGTGGGTGCCGCCGCAGGGCGCCCCGCGAATGGGCTGCTCGATCTCCTCGGCGACGAGCTTCTCGAGCGACCACGGCTTGCCATCACGGGCCTCCCACGTGGCGTCGGTGGGCAGGTAGTGCGCCAGCGCGATGAGCGCGAAGGTCAGCTCGGTGTTCGACCGGCAGGCGAGCTGCTCCTCCTTGACGAGGTCGGCCACGGTGAACTGCTTCGACTGGACCGAGATCGGCGAGTTCATCGCCACCCGGCACTGGGCGAGGATCGCGAGGTACTGGGCCGAGTGCCCCTGCACCCCGATGCCCTTGAGCGCCGTCAGCCGGTCGCCCGACGCGGCCAGCATCACCTGGCCGCCGCAGCGGCCGCCGGTGTTGACCCAGCCGATGGCGTTCACGAGGTCGCCGGCCGGACCGCCGACCCGAACCTTCGTGGGAATGCCGAAGGCGATGAAGCCGTGCATCACCTCCCACGGGGTGTGCTGGGCCGTGTTGAGCGGCCGCCGCTGGTAGGTGGCGAGCGTCTGGGCGATCCGCACCCGTAAGCGGTTGAATCGGGTAGTCGCCGGAGCGGGCGCGCCGGTGGGTTTGGGCACCGCCGGCTTGCCCTTCGCCGGGACCCCCGCCCCGGAGGCCAGCGTGTCGGCCGCCGAAACCCTCGGGGCGGGTCCGGTTTTCCCGACCCGAGTCGCCTTGAACTGCGGGTTCGCGGCATCGGCGGCAACCTTGCGCGCGGTGGACTGCAATGACGACGCAAAGGCCACCGTCTCCCCCCAGGTCGGCGGCCGCGTGACGACCTCGCGGGCCGGCTCTTTGGCTGCGGGGGCCGGGGCTGGCTTTGCATCCGGCCGGGCGGCCTGTCGCAGCGGGTTCTTCGCCGCCGCCTGCCGCTCGAGGGCCTCGATGTCTTCTGGACCGGGCGGCGTGGGCGCCGGAATGAAGGCCGGCTCCGCCTCGGGGCCCCTGCCCAACAGACCTTCGAAGAACCGCCGCGGACCGGCCGCCCGCGCCGCCGGCGGAGCCGCCTGCGGCGGCGACGCGTTCGTGATCACGGCCACCGCCGCCAGGAGAGCCGACACGACACCGGCGATCTTCCTTCGGGGCCGCAGGGCGTGCCGGAAAGCGTTGCAACTCATGAGGCAAAACGTGCTGGCACGCGGCGGATGGCTGGCGCGATGGGGAAAGATCGACAGCCACCAAGGCCGCCGTCCCCGCTCCATGCGGTCATGTATCGGCTTTCGACCGGCCAGACCATTGCCGGTGCCAGCGATCAATTCCGAGAAGCCGCAGACCGCCGCGCCCCCGCAAATCGCCAGGTCGACTCAGGCTGGCAGGCCACCGTCAACGGCCAGCTCTCGAGACCGGTCCGCCGCGCTCAGAAGACCTTGCGGAAACCTTCGGCGATGGTCCACGGGACCTTGTCGGCGGCGGGGTCTGCCGCCCATTCCCGCCAGGCGTTCACGTCGTTGCCGAGGTCACGACCGCTCACCTGTTTGAGCGCCGCGACGGCCCGATACTGCACCGCCGGGTCGGCGTCCTCGAGCGCCCGTGCCAAGACCGGAATCGCCGCCTTATCCTCGAGATCGCCGATGCGCTTCAGGGCCCGCAAGCGCACGTCGAGTTCCGCATCGGTCTGATACCGCGACACCAGCAGCTTCAGGGCTTCTTCGCCGCCTCGCTTGCTCCAGACGTCGCAGGCCTTGAGCCGCACCATGTCGCTCGGGTCCTGCATGGCCCCCGTGCAGATGGCCGAGGCGGCGGCCGTGTCGTACTCCGCCGCGGTCTCGAGAATCTTGCAGCGCACCCGCGGGTCGTGCTCCTCGAGCATCATGCGCACCAGTTCCTGGGTGAACTCGATCCGGCTCTCGGCCGAACCGCCCTGCACCGTCTTCGACCGCTCGGCGAGTTTCTTGATCCGCGTGTCGGCCGTGTAGCCATACTTCTCCTGGTCGCGGACGGACTTCTCCCGCCGCTTCCACGGTGTCCAACTCGCGCAGCCCGCGCCGGCGCACAGGAGCACGACGAAACACAGCGTCAACTGAGGGCGGCGAGTGACGAACATGGGGCGCCTGCAGACCGTGGATCGAGTCATCCGCCGCTGGCTGGGCGTGAGGCGTGGGGCGGAAACGGGGCGGGAGACTAGCCGGCCGTCGACGCCGTGACCAGCCCAATCCGCCCGCCGCCGCCCCTTGGGTCCCGCGGCGGGGAGCCGGGCGGAGCGGGCGGGAGGGGCATTTTCCTGCCGGTTCCCCTTTCCCCGCCCCGCGGAACCTGTTCGCATGGGGGTGATGACCAGGCTTTCGCTCCACCGCATGTCGCCCGACACCGCCGCGTCCGACGGGCCGCGGCCGTGGATTCGCCGGGCCCTCGCGGGCGGCCTCTGCGCGATCGGCGCTTCCGTTGGTACGGCCCCGGCGGCGGAGACCGTCACTGCCGCGCCGGGACGGTTGCTCGAGCGGATCGTGATCGAGGCGGGCGGAGAGCAACGCGCGCTCGAGGGCGTCGTCGTGGTCGAGGCGGTGGACGGCGGACTGCTCGTCGAGCGCAGTGACGAGCGGTTGGAACTGGTGCAGCCCGCAACGATTCGCGGGCGGACGCCGCTCGACCGCGCCGTGACGGAGTCCCCGCGGGACCTGGGCCGGCGCATTCTCGGCGAACTGCCGCCGGGATTCGACCTGCACGTCACCCGCCACTACGTGATCTGCTTCGACACCTCGCGGGCCTACGCGCAGTGGTGCGGCGCCCTCTTCGAGCGGTTGCACGATGCCTTCATGAACTTCTGGCGGCAGGCCGGGTTCGAAACCACGCCGCCGCCGCGGCCGCTCGTCGTCGTGATCTTCGCCGACCGGCAACGGTACGAGGCCTTCGCCACGCGCGACCTGGGGGCCGCCACCGACCGCGTGGTCGGCTACTACAACCTCATGACCAACCGGGTCACGACGTTCGACCTCACCGGCAGCGCGACGCTCGCCCGTCCGGCCGGCCAGGCCGCGGCCCGGGCGGGGCTCGAGATCCTGTCGCGGCCCGAGGCCGCGGGCATGGTGGCGACGCTCGTCCACGAGGCCACGCACCAGATGGCCTTCAACGCCGGACTCCATCAACGCCTGGCGCCGGTGCCGCTGTGGGTGAGCGAGGGAGTGGCCACCTACTTCGAGACACCCGACCTCGCCCACGACCGCGGCTGGAAGGGGATCGGCAACGTCAACCGTCAGCGACTGGACCGTTTCCTGGCCGGCCAAGAGCCCGGCTGGCTCGAACGCATCGTGCGGGACGACGAGCCGTTTCGGCGGCCCGACGAGGCCCTCGATGCCTACGCCCAAGGCTGGGCGCTCACCTTCTTCCTGATGCAGACCCGCAAGGCCGCCTTCGTCGACTACCTCCAGGCCATCGCGGCCAAGAGTCCTCTGGTCGACGACTCCCCGGAGGACCGACTGGCCGACTTCCGGGCGGCTTTCCACGCGGCTCCGGGCGATCTCGAGGAGGCGGTGCTCAGGCACCTCTCGCGACTGCCGCCGCCGCGGTAGCGGTTTGCGTCTTTGCGATATCTCCTCGTACATTTGAGGACCCTTCTCCAGGAGACGTGTTGCATGCACGCCCAAGCCGACGCGCTGTCACAGCCAGTTCGCCGCTCTTGCACGACCGCCGAGACGGCGTCCATCGGCACCAGCCGCCGCGGGTTTCTCGGGGTGGCGGTGACGACGCCGCTGGCCGCGAGGATCGTCGCGCCTCGGGTCGCGTCCGGAGGTGGCTTCGCCGCCGGCGCCGAACGTCTCCGCGTCGGCCTCATCGGCTGCGGCGGCCGCGGCACCGGGGCCGCCGTCCAGGCGGTCGCGGCCGATCCGGCGGTGCGGCTGGTGGCCCTTGGCGACCTGTTCCCCGATCAGTTGGCGGCCGCCGCGGACCTGCTGTCCCGGCGGGCGGGAGCGCAGTTCGACTGCCCGTTCGAACGGCGGTTCGCGGGCGCCGACGCGTTTCGCCGGGTCATCGCCAGCGGCGTCGACGTCGTTCTCCTCGCGACGCCCCCGCATCTGCGGCCGCTCCACTTGGAGGCCGCCGTCGCCGCGGGCAAGCATGTGTATTGCGAGCGGCCGGTGGCGATCGACGTGAAGGGTGTCGTCCGCGCGGCGGCCGCGGCCGCCCGGGCGCGGGCGGCCGGCTTGGCGATCGTGTCGGGATTCTGCCACCGGCGCGATGCCCGGACGCAGGCCTGCATGGCCCTGGTGCATGACGGCGCCATCGGACGCCCGCTCCATGTCGAGGCCCATGCGGCGGTCGGGCTCCCTTGGCGCCGGCCGCTCGAGTCGAGGCACGATCCGGCGGCCTGGCCGCTGCGCAACTGGGTGTCGTTTCGCCGCTTTTCCGGCGGCCACCTGGTCGAGCACCACGTCGAGGCGCTCGATCGGGCGGCCTGGCTGCTCGGTGACGAGGCCCCCGTCGCCGTCGAGCCGCTCCCGCATCCGGAGCCGCAGGGACCGGCGGCGATCGGAGCCATCGGCGACTGCCGCGCCGGCGTGGCCGTCCGGTATCTGTTCGCCGACGGCCGGACCATCCTGGCGTCGATCGACCGTCGGCAGCGGGCCGGCACCGCGGTCGCCGAGATGGCCTTCGGCACCGCAGGCACCTGCGATCTGCACGCGGGCGTCATCGCGGGCAGCCGAGCGCAGCACGTGCTGCCGCCGCCCGCCGCCGGCCGTCACCAGGCCGCCATGGACGCGCTCGTCCGGGGAATCCTCTCCGGGCGTCCCGCCGATGACGGGCGGACGATGTGCCAAAGCACGCTCCTGGCGATTCTCGGCAGCGAGGCCGTCGAAACAGGCCGCCGCCAGCCGTGGCCCGGCCTCGCCGAGTCCGTGGCAGCCACGACCTGACCGCTACAATCGGAAGGCTGTGAACGGCCGTGCCTCACGGCGACGATGTTTCCCGTGATCCGGGGGCGATCGGCAGCGAGGCGGATCGAGTCTGCGCAGGGCACGTCGGGGCGGGCAACCATGGCATCCAGCAATTCAAGCGCCCAGCAGTCGTTCATCATCGCGCTGGTCGTGTTCGTGATCCTCACGTTCGTGCTCGCGGTCACGACCTACCTCTTCTTCAAGAAGGCCGACGAGAACCTGAAGGCTTTCGAGGCGAAGCAAAAGGAGCTCAGCGAGGCGAACACCAAGCGGCTCGACGCCGAGGCGAAACGGGACGTGCTCGTCAAGGACGTGCTCGGATTCGACGAGGGCACGACGAACGAGGAGATCATGGAGTCCAAGAAGGACGCCATCGACGCCGTCTACGGGTCGTATCTCAAGAACGAGGACCTGCAGCCGACCTACGCCGACGCGGTCGACTGGCTTGCCGCCGCGATCAAGAAGCACTCGACGCAGCTCAGCAGCCTGCAAAACACGACCGATGACCTGGCAAAGAAGAAGACCGAGGCCGAGCGACAGCACCAGGCCGAGATGAAGAAGCTCGACGAGGCGCGGCAGATCGCACAGGCGGACCTGGAAAAGCTTCGCAAGGAGAAGGCCGACTACGAGGCCCAGGCCGCCGCCGACAGGAACAAACTGGTCGACGAGAAGAAGGCCGCCGACGACCGCGTCAAGCGGGCCCAGACCCTCAGCGGCAAGATCGCCGAGGCGCAGAAGCACCTCTCCCAGGATCGCCGCAGCCGCTGGCCTGCCGAAGGCGGGCAGGAGGCCGGTGAGACCGACCTCGACGAGCGGCGGCTGGCGCTCCTGCTCGAGGAGATGCGGGACCGTGAGCGGGCCGTCGCCCGCCTGAATCAGCTCGTGGCGCAGCTTCGCGCGGTCGACCCGGCGATCCAATCGACCGTGCTCAACGCGATCCCGAAGGACGACCGGGTCGACTCCTTCGATGGACGCATCCTCTCCGTCAACGAGATCGACCGCACCGTGCTGGTCGCCTGCGGCACCACCACCGGGCTCCGCCCGGGGCTGCAGTTCAGCGTCTTCTCGCCCGGCGATCCGCAGCCCCAGCTCGGCGACGCGAAGGCGACGGTCGAGGTGGTGGCGATCGAGAGCGACTCGCTTGTCCGCTGCCGCGTGCGACGGGACGAGACCCGCGATCCGATCCTCCCCGGCGACGTGGTCGCCACGAGCCTCTGGTCGCCGGGGACGCCGCTCGAGGTGGTGGTCGTGGGCGTGGTGCAGTTCGGCGGCGACACCGCGGGCGACGAGCGTCGGCTCAAGCAGCTGATCGAGCGGATCGGCGGCACGGTCGAGGAGGCGGTGACGCCGGCGACGACGATGGTCGTCGACGCGGGAGTGCCGAAGATGACCGGCGGCGACGCGGAGCTGCAGGGCGCCCGCAAGCAGATGACCGCCAAGCAGAAGGAGTTCCGCACCCGCCAGCTCGAGGATGCCAAGAAGCTCGGGATCAAGGTGGTGGGCATCGAGCCGTTTCTCGGCTTGATGGGTCTGCAGACCGAGGCGGTGCGGGAAAACCGCCTGCCGGTGCCGGTCAGGGACCGGGCCCTGCCGACGCCGGCCGCGCCCACGTTGGCCCCGTGAGCGGTCGCCGCCACGCGTGCCGCACCGGCGGTCGGCCTGAGGCGGACGCAAGTCCGGTTTGGTAGGATGCCGCGGTCTTCTCCCCTCAGGAGTTCCGCAGTGTTCATCCTCCCTTCGTCGGTGTTTCGTCACAGCCTGCGCGGCTTTTGCACGGGTTGTCTGCTGATTGCAAGTCTGGCCCCGGCGCTTGCCGCGGGGGAGCCGGCCGCGGAGGCCGGCTTCGTTGCCATCTTCGACGGCAAGTCGCTCGACGGCTGGGAGGGCGACCCGACGTTCTGGTCGGTGCAGGACGGGGCGATCGTCGGCGAGACGACCGCGGAGCATCCCACGAAGGGCAACACGTTCCTGATCTGGCGACAGGGAACGGTCGACGACTTCGAACTCGTGCTGCAGTACCGGCTGCGCAACCACAACAGCGGCATCCAGTACCGTAGCAAGGACTACGGCAACTTCGTGGTCGGCGGGTATCAGGGCGACATTCACGACGGGCCGTTTACTGGCATTCTCTACGAGGAGAAGGGCACACGGGGCATCGTCACCCAGCGCGGACAGCGGATCACGGTGGATGCCGCCGGCGCCAAGCGGCCGGGCGTGCCGATCGGTGACGCCGCCAAGTTGCTGGAGGTCGTCAAGCCCGGTGATTGGAATGAGTTCCGCATCGTCGCAAAGGGCAATCTGCTGCAGCATTTCATCAACGGGCACCTCATGTCCGAAACGTTCGACGAGCAACCCGCGAAGCGCGCCCTCGAGGGCGTGCTCGCGCTGCAGCTCCACGCCGGTCCACCGATGAAGGTGGAGTTCAAGGACATCCGGCTCAAGCGGCTCAAGCTGGCCGACGGCCGCAAGAAGCTCGTGCTCGTCGCCGGCAAGCCGAGCCACGCTTCCGGTGAGCACGAATTTCGCGCGGGCTCGCTTCTGCTCGAGAAGTGCCTCGACCAGCACTTCCGCGGTCACGAGTACCCGCAGCTGCTGACGGCCGTGTACACGGGCGGCTGGCCGGCCGACCCGACCGCCTTCGACAACTGCGACGCCGTGTTCTTCTTCGCCGACGGTGGCGGCGGACATCCGGTGCTGCAGAGCAACCGGCTCGCCCAGGTCGACGCGCTGGCGAAGCGGGGCGTCGGCATCGCCTGCCTCCACTACGCGGTCGAGGTGCCGAAGGAGAAGGGAGGCCCGCAGTTCCTCGACTGGCTCGGTGGCTACTTCGAGCCCCATTGGTCGGTCAATCCGCACTGGAAGCTCGCCCAGACGGAACTGGCCCAGGACCATCCGATCGCACGGGGCGTGCAGCCCTTCGAGACCCAGGACGAGTGGTATTACCACATGCGGTTTCGCGACCCGCCGGCGGGTCTCGTCCACGTGCTCTCGGCCGTGCCCCCCGACGCCACCCGCGAGCGACCCGATGGCCCCCACAGCAACAATCCCACCGTCCGCGCCGCCAAGGGAGCCCGCGAAACGCTCGCCTGGGCCTACGAGCGGCCGGAGGGGGGCCGCGGCTTCGGCTGCACCGGCGCCCACTTTCACAAGAACTGGGACGACCCGAACTTCCGCCGGCTCATGCTCAACGCCATCGTGTGGACAGCGGGCCTGGACGTGCCGGCCGGCGGTGTTGCTTCGACGGTGACGGCCGAGGATTTGGCTGCGAACCTCGACGACAAACCGGCCCGCAAGCCGACGTCCAAGCCGGCCGTGCCACCGCCTGCTGCTGCCGCCCCAGCCCAGCCGGCGGCCACCCCGGCCGCCGCCGGGAGCTGAAGACGCCCGAGCGACCGTTCCATCCCCCGAAGGAAAACACCATGCCGAAGATCACCGTGGAAACCGTGGGCACGTTCGACGTGCCTGCCGGGAAGCGTCTCGTGAACGCCCTGGTCGACGAGTGCGGTCTCGACCAACTGCACGCCTGCGGCGGCGTGGGCCGGTGCACGACATGCCGTGTCGAGTTCGTCGCCGGCGAGCCCGTCCGGATGACCAAGGCGGAGAGGGACGTGCTGGCCGCCAAGGGCATTACCGCACCGGGCCTGCGGCTCTCCTGCCAGATCGCCTGTGACCACGACATGACCGTCCGGGCCGTGAGCCGGCTGACCGGCTCGGGCCGCAAGGACTGTGGTGGCCGCCCGGCCGACGCCATCGAGCCCGCGCCGGAGTGGTGCTGACTGCTTCACGGCAAGGCTCGGCATCCTGCCGACCTTGCCTTGGCCGGCCTCCGCCGGCTGGTGCTGCGCGTCGCATCCATGCGACGCAGTCGAGCGGCTGGACGGGCTGCTTCACGGCAAGGCTCGGCTTCACGGCAAGGCTCGGCATCCTGCCGACCTTGCCTCGGGCGGCCCCTCACCGGCGCCTCACCAGCACCCGCCACCCCGGAGGCGACACATCGAACACGTGTCGCCTCCGGGAGCCGGCGGAGCCGTCAGGCGGCCGCGAACAGCCGCTCGACGATGCCCGCGACCGCGTCCATGTGCAGCGGCCCCGACACGAGGCCCGGTCGTGAGGCGATGAGGACCGTCTCGTAGGGATCGCTCGCATCGATCGCTCCATGCGAGCCCTTTACGAGCGAGCAGTCGAGCGGAATCGCGATCGCCGGGAGCTTCGACCGGTCGATGTGAAGCTCGAGCGGGTCGTAGCCGGGCTTGCGATGGATGTCGATCGTGCGGGCGAAGCCGGGCGCCCGTGCGTCGTCGAGCCAGTAGAAGTAGCTCTGCCAGCTGTCGAGCGTGCTCTCGACGACGACGTCGCCGCAGCGGCTCTCGGGCCCCGGTGACGGCGTCGTTGACAGTCCGGCCGCGACGAGGTCCTGACCACGCAGCACCCGGCCTACTCCCTTCCTGCCCTCGAAGAGACGGCAGACGCGCTCGATGGCGGCGGCGTCGCTCCCGTCCGCGAGATAGACGTGACAGACCTGATGGTCGGCCAGCGCCCAGGCCCGGCTGCCCGCGATGTCGAGCCGTTCGCCGTCGGCCGTGTCGTGCACGGCGAGCAGCCCCGCCTCACGAAGGATGCGGTTGGGAAAGAGGGTGTGCGACACGCCGCGGATCCGGTATTCGCCGGCGACGATGACCGTCAGCCGCTCGGCCCCCACACGCCGGCCGAACCCGGCGACGAGCTTCGCGATCTCCGCGTCGAGTTCGCCGCCGGCGGCCAGGGCCGGCGGGCTCCCCGGGCCCGTCCGCTGGGCCGCGTAGTCGAGGTGCGGCAGGTAGATGTGGGCGAAGTGCGGCGGCTCGGGGTCCGCGGCCGCCAGGAAGCTCTCCACGATCCACCGTGACGACTCGATGCCCGCCACCGGCCCCCAAAACTTGTGCAACGGGAAGTCGCCAAGTCGGTCGCGGAGCGACGCGTAGAGCGGCTCGGGATTCGTGTGGCACCACATCGTCTCGGTGCCGTCGGGGTTGTGCTTGGGCGCCGGCAGGCAGACCAGGTCGGCCGTGGCGTGCTTCGACTGGAGCACGAACCAGGCCGCCGTGCGCAGGCCGGGCCGGCCAACGCGGAGAGAGTCCCAGAGCCGAGGCCGCCGGTGCACCGCATCGGGACTGATCCACATCTCCAGGTGCCGGCCGCGACGGTCGTAGAGACCGTTGGCGACGATCCCGTGCTCGGCCGGGGCAGTGCCGGTCGTGAGCGTCGCCTGCACCGGGCAGGTCACGGCGGGAAACGGCGGCGCCAGGGGCACGTAGCCCCCCTGGGCCGCAAGCGCGGAGAGCGTCGGCATCCGCGCAAGATCCGCCGGCTCGAGACCGGGGACCGACAGCAGAAGCACGTGGGGTGTGGCGGCATTCATCGGAGCGACTCCCGGGAGACGAGCGGAGCGAGAAAGGCGAACGACTGCCGGGCCGAGTCGAGCCAGCGGTGCGACTGCCGCGGCAGCTCGACATGGAGCCCGCCGGCGTAGCCGCCCGCCGCGAGGGCGGCGAGCACGGGGGGAAAGTCGACCTCTCCCTCCCCGAGCGGCAGGTGCTCGTGACGGCAGGCGAGCATGTCGTCGACGTGGACGTTGACGACCCGCCCGGCCCAGGCCGCGACCGCGGCGGCGAGCGGCCGCTCGCCCATGCACTCGAGATGGCCGATGTCTACCGTCAGCCGTAGCGAATCCGGGCTTCCGAGCCGATGCATCAACCGCCGACAGGCGGCGAGCGTGTCGACCAGCATGCCCGGCTCCGGCTCGAAGCCGAGGTGTATCCCGCGGGCGGCGGCGTGGTCGATGATCGGGGAAAGGCCACCGGCGAGACGGTCCCAGAGCGACTCGGCAGCGGCCCGGTCGCGGGCCACGCCCGACCAGAGCGAGACGCAACCCGCACCCAGGTCGCAGGCGATGTCGACGGCGCGCCTGAGAAAGTCGACGCGCCGACCGCGGGCATCGGGATCGGCGGTGACGAGCGTCGGCTCGTGCTTGTGCACGGGGTCGAGCAGGTGCCGGGCACCGGTCTCGACCACGCGGGCCATCCCCGCCCGGTCGAGGGCGGTCCGCCAGCGGGTCACCCGCGCGGCCACGTCGGGGGCGAAGGGGTCGATCGTGTGATGGTCGAGCGTGATGGCCAGCGAGCGAAAGCCCATGTCGCGCAGCCGAGGGACTGCCTCCAGCGGGTCGACGTCGCCGATCGAGTTGGTGCTGAAGCCGGGCAGCATGGAGCCGCGGCTCGGAGAGCCGCTTCGCCTGAGGATCAGGTCGGACTGATGAATCTACGGCCGAGCAGGAATGGCGCGAGCAACAGGAGCACCAGGATCGACCACCCCTCGCCGCAGGTCGCCAGCACGAGCACCGCGTCGAGCGTGATGATCGCCATGATGGCGTTGCCCACCGCCTGCTGCACGCGTCCGCTCGCGGGGTCGACGATGCCGAGTACCGCCCGGAGAAGGATCGACGTCGCAAGCATGCCCCAAAGCAGCAGCCAGTTCGACAGCCGCGTGCCCGCCAGCCAGGCGCCGGCGTCGCCGGCACGCGCCGCCAGCCACGGCGCCGCCCCGGCCGTCATCAGGCCGACGAGCATGATGACCGTGCCGACGGCAAGCGTCGCCGGCAGGCTGTCCTCGGCCTCGTCCCGGGCGTAGACGGTGATGCCCATGACGTAGACCGCCATCCCCACGGGCAGGAGCCACTGGTGGACAGTCAGCGGGCCGCCGGCGGCGGTCATGCCGAGGAGCCAGTTGAGCCCCCGGCAGGAGCCCATCACGGCGGGCCCCAGGCTCGTGGCCTTGGCGTGGCGGTCATAGAGCCAGACCGCCACCATCAGACAGCCGCCCACCAGCGCCGGCCAAGGCGCCCCGGCGGCCACAGCGGCCCCGCAGGCGGCGAGGCCGCCGCAAGCCATGAGCAGGTGGCCCACCGCAGCCGCCCGACGGACGGCAATCCGGCCGCTGGGGAGCGGCCGCTCGGGACGCTCCAGACGATCCACATCCACGTCGAAGACGTCGTTGAGGACCATGCCGGAGGCGTAGAGCAGCAGCGACGCGGCCGCGGCCCACCAGAAGGCCGGCGGCAGCCAGTCCACGGCACGCGCCTGCGACACGATCAAAAATCCCGCGAGCACGTCGGCGACCGCGGTGGCCAGGTTCGGCAGCCGCAGGAGCCGTGCCCAGGCGAGCCAAGATGCGGGCATCGTCGGTTCCAAGGCGGTCTTCAGGAAAGGGCGACACCGGCCGTGGCCGCCTGGGCGAGCAGGTGCGCACGGGCGGCCCGGGCCGCGGCGTCGGGCTGGTCGCGGTAGGGATAGAGCTCCACGGTGATCCACATGTCGGGGGTGTGGGCCGCGATCGCCCGCAAGACTCCGACGAAGTCGATCGCCCCCTCGCCCGGCACGAGGTGATGGTGCACCCGCGTCGCGGCGATGTCCTCGAAGTGATAGTGCCGCGTGTGCCGCTTCATCCGCGGCACCCACTCGGCCGGGTCCTCGCCCACGCAGAACGCGTGGCCGATGTCGAAGTTGAGGCCGAGCGACGGATGATCGACCCGCTCCGCGAACTCGAGGTACTGCTCGAACCGCTCGATCAGGAGCCCCGGCTCCGGCTCGATCAGGAGCGTCACGCCGCACGACGCCGCCACGTCGAGGCAGGGCATGATCTCGTCGTAAAAGATGTCGGTGGCGGCCCCCCTGCTCTGCCCCTCGGCGAGTTCCCCTCCCGGCTCCGTGGAGATCGCGGGCGCCCCCAGTTCGGCGGCGAGCCGCAGGGCCCGCTTCGTGTGCTCGCGGCGGATGGCCCGATAATGCCGGTCGGGATCGGTCCAGCCGGGATGCCAGTAGGGCTGCCGCGGATCGGCGATGGCGTTCATCATGAACGCGTTGATGTTCGAGATCGTCAGTCCGCTCGCCGTGATCGCACCGCGGATCGCATCCTTTTGCACCGGGAGCAGGCCGGCCGGCCAGGCATGCGGCACGTCGGCGAGCAGTTCGATCCCGCGGTAGCCCAGCCCCGCGACGCGGGCGATCGCCAGATCGACCGGCACATCCAGGTAGGCGTTGGAGCTGAAGGCGAGTTGGAGCGGCATGGAGGCTTCTCACGGTGATCGGGCACCGCTTCCCGGCGGCGCAGAGCCCGGCGGCAAATGATAGCCTCAACTCGACGCCGAGCGATACTTCGCCAGCGCCGACTGGAAGACGACCCTCGACGCCACCAGCGCGGCGCCGGCGGCCACGGCCGCCCCGGCCACCGGCCACCACGCCCCGCCCACCAGAGGCTGCGCGATCACCCGGGCCGGCACGTTCACGACCAGCAGGATCGGGATCACGAACGTGCACACCGTCCGCAGCGGCCCGCCCCAGGGGCCCGCGTAGATCTCGGCCGGATAGCGGGAGAAGTTCGTCAGGTAGAACCAGAAGTCGTAGAGGCTCTGGTTGCGGCCCATGAGGATCGTGGCCGCGGCGAGCATGATCACGAGGCTGTAGAGGATCGCGACCCCGCACAGGATCAGCAGCGGGTAGAGCAGCCAGGCGATCGGCGGCGGCGCGTGGTCCATGCGCGCGACCGCCCAGCCGAGCAACCCCACGCCCACCAGCCCGTTGGCGCAGGCCGAGAAGTCGACGCGGTGCATCGACAAGAGGAACTGCGCGTCGAGCGGCTGCACGAGCACGGCGTCGAGCCCACCGGTACGGACCATCTCGGTGAGTTCCTCGGCGCTCGGCATGAAGAGCGCCTGCACGATCGAGTTGATGATCAGACCCGTGGCGACGAAGGCGAAAAAAGGCTCCCGCGACCATCCGGTGCCGCGGCCGATCTCCGGCGTGAACGTGAAGATCAGCAGGTAGAAGGCGAGGTTCATCGACATCCACCCCAGGCTCGTCACGCACTCGAGGAGGAAGTTCGCACGAAACGTCATGTCGCGGACGAGACACGCCCGGGCGAACGTCGCAAGGATGGCGAGATATCTGCCCATGGCGCGATCAGCCTCCGAAGGCGCTGTACCGCCGCGTGCCGCGCCACCACGCCAGCCGGCAGGCACAGGCCATGACTACGACCCAAGCCGCTTCGACGAAGAGCGATCGCACGAGATCGGCTCCCTGGATCTTGCCGAGCCAGACGGCGGCGGGAAAGTAGGCGGTGTATTCGAACGGCAGCCAGCGGACGACATCGGCCACTGTCACGCCCGAAAAGCCGGTGGGGATGCCGGCCAGCATGTCGATCGGGAACATGTGCCCCGACAAGAGGTACTGCACGAGCATGTAGGCGAAGATGATGCTCGACACCTCGAGGAACCAAAACCCGAGCATGCCGAGGGTCGCCTCCATGAAGAAGCCGAGCAGGAACGACAGCACGAGCGACACCGCGAAGGCGGCCACGGACGCGGCATCCGGGATCGGCGGGAAATAGGCCCGGCACACGAAGAACACCGCCGCGAAGGGGACGATCGCCACGGCGTAGTAGACGAGCTTGTGGGCGATCCGCGCCGCCAACAGGAACGACACGTAATCGACCGGCTGCACGAGATACTTCTTCACCGAGCCGTCGCGGATGCTGCGGGCGATGCCGCCCGCCAGGCCGGGCATGCTCGAAAACGCCCGGGTGACCATGGTCAACAGGTAGTAGGCGACGATGTCGTCGCGGGAATAGCCGGCGATGTCGGGGCGACGCGTGGCCTGAAAGACCGCCGTCCAGAGGAAGACCTGCGTCACGATCGGCAGGAACCGCATGGCCGTGCCGAGCACGAAATCACCGCGGTAAACGAGCCGTTCCTCGAGGCAGATCGCGAGCATCGTCCACCAGGCCCGCAGGCCGGCCCAGGGACCGGCAGCGGCGGCGTGAACGGAGGCGACGTCGGTCTTCACCGGCCGGCCCTCCCCGCGGCTTCGGCGGCGGCCCCCGCCCGGAACAGCTCCGCCACGATCTCCTCCAGCGGCACGTCCTCGACCGACACGTCGCGGACCCCGTCCCCGCGCAGGATTTCCGGGAGCACGTCGGCGATCCGCGCCCGGTCGATGCGGAGCGTGACCCGGGGGCCGCGGACCTCGCACGGGAAGCCGAACCGCTCGATGGCGGCGGCCGAGGGCTCGGCGTCGAGGTCGAGCGTGACGATCTTGTGCGTCGTGAAGCGGTCGACGATCTCCGCGAGCGGGCCGTCGTGGACGATGCTGCCGTGGGTGATCACCACCACCCGCTCGCAGAGGGCGGCGACGTCCTTCATGTAATGGGTCGTGAGGATGACCGTCATCCGCCGCTGGGCCTGCACCTCCTTGAGAAAGCCGTGGATGGCGTGCTGGGCGACGACGTCGAGGCCGATCGTCGGCTCGTCGAGAAAGAGCACCTCGGGCTCGTGCAGCAGCGCCGCCACGAGCTCGAGCTTCATCCGCTCCCCGAGCGAGAGATCCCGCACCGGCTGCAGCAGCAGCCGCCGCACGCCGAGCAGGTCCACGAGCTCGTCCCGCGTCCGCTCGAAGCGGGCCGGGTCGATCCGGTAGATCTCGCGGTGGAGGCGAAAGCTTTCGGCGGCCGGCAGGTCCCACCAGAGCTGGTTTCGCTGCCCCATGACGAGCGCGAACCGCCGACGGAAGTCGTCGGCCCGCTCCCAGGGCACGTGGCCGAGCACGCGGGCCGTGCCCCGCGACGGCGTGATGATGCCCGAGAGGAGCTTGAGAAACGTGGTCTTGCCCGCGCCGTTGGGACCGAGAAGCGCCACGAACTCCCCGCGGCCCACCGTGAGGCTGGCGTCGCGAAGGGCCTCGACTAGCCGGTGCGACCTGCTGAACAGGCCCGTGAAGCTGGCGAGCAGCCCCTCCGGCTTGTCATAGACGCGGTAGTCCTTGGCCAGGGAGTCGACGGCGATGACCGGATCGCCGCTCCGGCCGGGCGCACCGCCCGGATTGGAGTTGTGCATGCGGCGAGTATAGGGGAAAACTTCGCCACGGCCTTCCAGGATCGCCCCTCCCTCCCTCCGCCACTCGCCTGCATGACGCCTGTGCCCGCTTTTCGGATCGGCCTCGGTCACGACACGCACCGTCTCGGCCCCGGGTCGGCGGTCCTGATCGGCGGCGTCGAGATCCCGCACGACCGGCGGGCGCTCGGCCACAGCGACGCCGACGTGCTGCTCCACGCGATCACCGACGCCCTCCTCGGGGCGGCGGCCTTGGGCGACATCGGCGAACTCTTCCCCGACACCGATCCCGCCAACAAGGGGCGGGATTCGGCCGAGATGCTGCGGGCGGCCGTCGACCGCGTGGCCGCCGCCGGATTTCGGATCGTCAACCTGGATTGCGTGATTTTCGCCCAGCGTCCCAAAATCCTTCCGCACCGACCCCGGATCGTGGCCCGAATCGCCGCCCTGCTCGATGTCGACCCGACGGCGGTATGGATCAAGGCCAAGACCGGCGAAGGCGTCGGCCCGATCGGCCTGGAGGAAGCGATCTCGGCCGAGTGCGTCGTGCTGCTGGAACGGGCCGGCGCTTCCGGCATGACCGCACGTTGAACCCCACGAGAAGACTGGAGCGAACGCGTTCGATGGCGACGACCGAAGCACCGCGGGCCGCGGGCAGCCTGCCGACGATCGAGATCTACAGCACGCTCAGCCGGAAGAAGACACCGCTCGTCACGGTGCGACCGGGCCACGTGGGCATGTACCTCTGCGGCCCGACCGTCTACAAGCCGAGCCATATCGGCCACATGGTCGGCCCGGTCATCTTCGACACGGTGAAGCGGTATCTCGCCTACTCCGGCTGGCAGGTGACGTGGGTCGTCAACATCACCGACGTGGACGACAAGATCATCGCCGAGAGCACCGCCCGCGGCACGACCATGCAGCGGCTCGCCGAGGAGATGACCGCCGACTATCTCGACAACCTGGCCTGCCTCGGCGTCACCGGCATCGACGCCATGCCGAAGGCCACGGAGCACATCGGCACGATCATCGACTTCATTGCCGGGCTCGTCGCCAAGGGCTGCGCCTATGCCAGCGACGGGGACGTCTATTTCGACGTGACCCGCGACGCCGACTACGGGAAGCTCACCAACCGCTCCGTCGACCAGACGCAGGGCGAGGGCGGCTCGACGGCGGAGCGGAAGCGGTCGGCGGCCGACTTCGCCCTCTGGAAGAAGGCCAAGCCGGGCGAGCCCTCCTGGGAAAGTCCCTGGGGGCCGGGCCGTCCCGGATGGCACATCGAGTGCTCGGCGATGAGCAAGGCGATCCTCGGCCCCCACTTCGACATCCACGGCGGCGGGCTCGACCTCGTCTTCCCGCACCACGAGAACGAGATCGCCCAGAGCGAGACGCTCCACGACTGCCCGATGGCGACCTTCTGGATGCACAACGGCCTGATGCAGGCCGGCGGCGCCGCCGGCAAGGTGGGCGGCCGGCCCCGCGGCGGCGACGCGGCCGCGGATGACGCGGCGACGGACGCCGCGGCCCAGACGGCGACCCAAATCGCCACCAAGATCTCCAAGTCGACCGGTGCCGAGTCCTTCAAGAAGCTCCTGGCCCGCCATCGGCCCGAGGCGATCAGGCTGCTCCTGCTCTCGACCCACTACCGCAGCCCGATCCACTTCGGCGAGGAACCGCTCGGTGAGAGCGCCCGCGCGATGGAGGCCTTCGAGCGGCTCTTCGCCCGCTACCGAAGGGTCACCGGGACGTCGTTCTACGCCCTGCCCTGCCGAAGTCGGGCGGCGGGGGACGCGGCAATCGCCGCGGCCGGGGCCGAGGCGGCGGCCCTGCGAGGAAAGTTCCTCGCCGCGATGGACGACGACTTCAACACGGCGATCGCGCTGGCCACGCTCTTCGACTTCGTCCGCACGGCGAACAAGTTCATCGACCAGCACGCCCTCGAGACCAAGAAGCAGGCCGCGGAACTGGCGACGCTCGACGCGATGATGCTCGTCCTGCGCGAGCTGACCGGCACGCTCGGGATCTTCCTCGAGGAGCCGCGCGCGACCGGCGGCGGCGCCGACGACGAACTCCTCGGCAGGCTCATGGCGCTCATCATCGAGATCCGCGCCATCGCCCGGAAGGCCAAGGACTTCGCCACGGCCGACCTCGTGCGAAACAAGCTCACCGAGGCCGGCATCGTCCTCGAGGACCGCCCCGACGGCACCGGCTGGGGCCGGAAGTAGCGCGGCGAGGCAAGACCACCACGGCCTACCGACGGTCGATCGTCGACGAGGCTTCCACGCGCTGCACCAGATCGTGCATCTGGTCGGCGAGCTGATCGATCTGCATCTGGAGGACTTCGGTGGGCGAGCCGAGGAAGGTCGGGTCCTGCCAGATCTCCGCCCGGAGCCGAGCGATCTCCAGCTGTGACTCCGCCAGCCGCACGTCGAGAGGCGCGAACGCTTCCGGCTGCCGGGGCTGGACCGCGACGGCAGCCGCCAGCTCCCGCTCGGCGACGGCCACGGCGGCCTCCGCGGCCCGCCGCTGCGCCACGAAGGCATAGCCGTGCGGGCGCTCGCCGGTGTCGGCAACCTGTGCCCGCAGCACGTCGACCCGTGACCTGAGTCGCCGGAGTTCCGTCTCTGTCACCTGCCGCGGGAAGATCGCATTGAGCCGCTCCGCCTTGAGCAGCCGCGTCTCAGCCAGTCGCAGCCGGGCCTCCGCGTAACGCACGTGCAGCTCAACGTGCCTCCGCACGGCATCCGGGTCGCGATGAACCGGCGGTTGGGCCGACGACCGCGCCTGCCAGTGGGACAATGCCGCCAGGACCGAGAGGGTCAGCGCGGCAAGAAGCAGCCTACGGAGCATGACGGAGCGTCGCCTCGAGATCCCACGCTACGCCGGGGCGCGACGGCCTTCGTAAAACGGCCATGGCGAATCCGCCGACGCCCCAGGAATCTTTATGGTGAGCCAGGCGAGCCGGCCACCAAGGCAGACGCGTGCCCGCGAAGGAGCGCGGACACTTTCCGTTTTCAAACGTCGAGCCCAGCGACGGGGCAACGACATGCCACGCGGCGCGGGGCCCCAGCCGCCGGGCTCACGGCAGCTGGATCGTCACCGGCTCGGAGGCGGCACCGGCGTCGGCCGCCGCCATCGCCCGGATGTCCTGCGTGATCTTCATCGAGCAGTACTTCGGGCCGCACATGCTGCAGAAGTGGGCCGACTTGAAGGTCTCCTGCGGCAGCGTCTGGTCGTGGTACTTCCGGGCCGTCTCCGGATCGAGCGCCAGCCGGAACTGCTCGTTCCAGTCGAAGTTGAACCGGGCCCGAGAGAGGGCGTCGTCGCGGACGCGGGCGTTCTTCCGGTGCCGGGCGAGGTCGGCCGCGTGGGCCGCGATCTTGTAGGCGATCACGCCCTGCTTCACGTCCTCGGCGTCGGGGAGGCCCAGATGCTCCTTCGGCGTCACGTAACAGAGCATCGCGGCGCCGCTCCAGCCGGCGAGCGCCGCGCCGATGGCGCTGGTGATGTGGTCGTAGCCGGGCGCGATGTCGGTGACGAGGGGCCCGAGCACGTAGAACGGCGCCTCGTCGCACTCCTCCATCTGCCGCTTGATGTTCATGTCGATCTGGTCCATCGGCACGTGGCCCGGCCCCTCCACCATCACCTGGCAGCCCTTCTTCCAGGCCCGCCGGGTGAGCTCGCC
>JBJOKF010000199.1:0-5792 GCA_046046235.1 Planctomycetota bacterium
GCCGGCGTATGCCGACGAGCGCAGCCAGGATGGCGAAGCGAAGTCGGCATCCGAGCGAGTGAAGGCCTGGAGGGCCTGAACGAGCGTCCGGCGACAGGGCCGGGGCGGCCCCGAGCCCGGCAGCACCCCGGCGGCGCTACGCCCGCACGGCGGCGTGCTCCTCGGCCACGAGTTCCAGGTCGGCGCTCAGATACTTCACGGCCGCGGAGGGCGCGAGGTTGAAGTAGACGCGGCCGTCGGTGCTCCAGCGGCTCCCGTCGTAGAGAAACTCCGCCGTCGCGGCCCGCACGTTCGACACCGCCTCGACATGCTCCATGGCGCCCCCCTCGACCGCCGCGAAGCTCACCTCGATGGCCACCAGGGCCTTGAGCCGCTTGCTCCGCCGCTCGCGAGCGTAGACCACGTCGTCGTCGAACTCGACATCGGTCCAGACCAAACCTCGCGGCTTCCCGCTGGCCGCCGCGCGGTCGATGAACTTCGCCTCGAGTTGCTCCCGCTGCCGGTGAAAATCCCGCTGCATCCGGGCGAGTTGCTCGGCACGCCGCGCGGCGCGGATCGGCCGCAGGGCGATGGCGATCGCCGCGGCAGCCGCGGCCGCCGCCGCCCCCGTGCCGATCATCATGAGCGCGTCGAGATTCATGGCCAGCCCCGCGGGAAAGCGTTCCATCGGAGACGGAAGTGTACGATGCCGGCTCGGTCCGGCAAAACAGCGACCGTTCGCATGCAGGAAACGCCGGACGGATCATCCGGTCGCCGCCATCGCGTAGACTCCCTCCCCTTCCCCGTCGGAAAGACAGATCCATGCCGGCAGATTCCTCCCGCACGTCGCGCGGCCGCCGCTCCGGCACGAGGTCCACCCGCCGCACGCCGGCCGGCAAGGCCGCGGCCCGCGTGGCGGCCGCTCCGCGGCCGCTCGGAGCCCACCAGTCGATCGCCGGCGGACTCGCCCGGGCCGTCGACCGCGCCGTGGAGACCGGCTGCGACTGCCTGCAGATCTTCACCCGCAACATCAACCGCTGGGAGGTCGCGCCGCTCGCCGCCGACGAGGCCGCCGCGTTCCGCCGGGCGGTGGCCGGCGCCGGGCTGGCGTTCGTCGTCGCCCACGACTCATACCTCATCAACCCCGCCGCCGCCGACGACGGGTTGCGCGACAAGTCCATCGACGGGCTCGTCACGGAGTTCGAGCGGGCGGGCCTGCTCGGCATTCCGTGGGTGGTCGCGCACCCCGGCGCGGCGGGCGAGCAGCCACGAGCCACGGCCGTCCGCCGGGCCGCCGAGGGGATCGTGCGGGCACTCGAGCGGACCCGCAAGCTCGACACCGGGATCCTGATCGAGACGACCGCGGGACAGGGCTCGTGCCTCGGCCACTCGTTCGAGGAGATCGGCACCATGCTCGCGACGATCGACGCGGCGGGCTTCGCCGACCGGGCCGCCGTCTGCCTCGACACCTGCCACGTCTTCGCCGCGGGTTACGGCCTCGCGCCCGCGGACGAACTCGACCGCACGCTCGCCGCCTTCGACGCCGCGATCGGCCTGGAGCGGCTCGTGGTCATCCATGCGAACGACTCGAAGAAGCCCCGCGGCTCACGGGTCGACCGGCACGAGGCGATCGGCCGCGGCGCGATCGGTCCCGAGGCTTTTCGGCTGATCATGAACCATCCGCGGCTGGCGGGGATCCCGCTGATCCTCGAGACCCCCAAAGAAGGCCCCGACGGCAAGGTCTGCCCCGACAATGACCGGGCCAATCTCGCGGCGCTCCGCGGCTTCGTGAAGGCCGTATCCCGCGCGCCAAAGCGGTCGCCGAAGCCGCCCCGAAAGAAGGTCCTGCCTCGCCGCCGCTGAATCAGTCACGGCTCGGGCGGGATCGGCCGGCCGTGCGGATCGTTCGACCGAGCGCCGACTTCGGCCTCGATCCGGCGCCGGACATCCGCCCCGAGATGGTGCTCGATCCATTCGGCCGGCGGATGGAGATGGTCGGCGGGAAGCTCGGCGTGCCGGCCGAGCCACGACTCCCACAGCCGGTGCGACCGCACCACCATGTCGGCCTGTTCCCGACCGCGGGCCGTGAGGATGCAGCCTGCCGTGCCGCGGGCGATCCGGCCCGTGGCCGCCAGCCAGGCGTCGACGAGCCGATCGGTGACCGTTCTGGCCGCCGCCGTCTCCTCCCGGCCGCGGCCTTCCTCGGCGCGCCAGCAGGCGGCCAGCCGATCCTCGCAGGCCACCCGCCAGGCGAGCGCCAGCCGGCGCAGCCCGCGCGTGACGAGCCCGTCTTCGGGCGCGAAGAAGACGGCCGCCGCGTACTGCAGTCCGAGCACCACCGCGATCATGCCGGCGGCGCTCGTGTCGAGCCGCCACGCCGCCAGATACCCGAGCACCGCGGCAGCGGCGCCGAGCGCGGCCGCCAGCACGGCCATGCGGTGCAGCCGATGGGTGAGCAGTTCGGCGGTGGCCGCGGGCACCACGAGCAACGCGACGACCAGGATCGCTCCCACGACCTCGAAGCTCGCCACCGTCGCGAGAGCGGTCGCCGCCATCAGCCCGGTCGTCACCCCGCGCACGGGAATCCCGGCGGCAGACGCCGCCTCCTGATCGAACGCCGTGAAGACCTGGAGCTTCCAGGTGAAGACCGCGGCCAGTGTCAGCGTCGCGAGGACCGCAAGCGCCGTGAGGAAGCCGCGGGGCACTTCGTGGCCTGCGACCGCGACGGTGTCGAACGGCACGAGTTCCAACACGCCATGCAGGATGCAGTCGGGATCGAGGTCGATCCGCGATGCGGCGCCCGTGACCAGCAGGACGCCGCCCGCGAAGAGCGTCGTGAACACCACACCGGCGCTGGCATCCTCCGCCAGCCTTCCGGCGGCGGTGAGCCGCTCGGTGAGCCAGACTGTCACAAGGGCCGTGCCGACGGCCGCGGCGAGCACGAGCGGGCCGCCCGGCCGACCGCCGGCGAGCACCGCCACGACGATGCCCGGCAGCACCGCGTGGCTGATGGCGTCGCCGACCAGGCTCATCCGCCGCACGACCAAGAGCGTGCCGACGAGCCCGCAGGCCGCCGCGACCAGGGCGGCGGTGGCCATCGCCCAGGCGTGCATGCCACCCCCGGGGCCGAGCAGACGCTCCACGAGTTGCTGGACGCCACCGCCCGCGTCTGCGAAGTGTGCGCACTGGAACTGCCCCATGTCAGGCCGCTCCTTCTTCCCCAGGCGACCGCGCCGACCGCCGGCGCCAGGCCCGCGACAACATCCCGCGCCCCGGTGCCACGAGCAGCGACACCGCCAGAAGCGTCGCCGCCGCGAGGACCACCAGCGGACCGGTTGCGAGCCGGGGCACCAGGGCGCTTCCGGCCACCCCGAAGAGCGCCGCCGCCAGGCCGATGAGGCCGGCCAGGAGCAGCATCGTGGGCACGCGGTCGGTCCACTGCCGGGCGGCCACCGGCGGAATGACGACCAGGGCCGTCACGAGCACCGCCCCGGCCGCGGGCAGGCCCACGACCACCATCGCCGCGACGAGGCCGACCAGACAGTAATCGATCGCGGCGACCGGCCAACCGCTCGCCGCCGCGAAGCCGGGATCGAATGCCACGAGCGTCGCCTCCTTGAGCCCGGCGACGGCGACGACCACCGCCGCCACCGACACCGCCGCGAGCACGGCCGCATCGGCGACCGTGAGCGCGGCCGTATGACCGAGGAGAAAGTGCTCGAGCCCGGCGGCATTGCGCACGCCGCGGGCGGTGAGCCCCGAGACCAGGGCGATGCCACAGCCGAAGGAGACGCTCAGCACGATGGCCGTCGCGGCGTCGTCCCGCGTGCGGGTGAACCGCCGCAACAGCACGAGCACCCCCAGCGCCGTAAGCGCCGACAGGAACCCGCCGACGAGGAGGACGGGCAGGTCGCGGCGGCCCGTCGCCAGAAAGGCCAGGGCCACTCCGGCGAGCGAGGCGTGCGCCGCCGCGTCGCCCGCGAGCGCCCGCTTGCGCAGCACGGCGAGACTGCCGATCACGCCGGCCGCGACGCCCACCGCCGCCACCCCCGCCGCGACCACGAGGGTGTTGTGCGCGACCGCCAACGAGGGTGCTCCGAGCGACGCCCCGAGCATCGGGCTCCCGGCGGCATTCGTCATGGCGTGCGTCCCCGGGCCGCCACCGCCCGGCCGAGCTCGTCGAGCACATCGATCTGGCCGGCGTACGTCCGCTCGAGGTTGTCGGGCGTGAGGACGGTCGCCGTCGGCCCGGCGGCCACCAGCCGCCGGTCGATGAGGGCGACGCGGTCGAACCACGCGGCCGCGGTCCGCAGGTCGTGATGCACCACGACCACGAGCCGGCCCGCGTCGCGAAGCTCGGCGAGCACCTTGAAGATCGTCTCCTGAGACCGCGCGTCGACGCCGGCGAGCGGCTCGTCGAGGAGGTACACATCGGCCTCTTGCGCGAGCGCCCGGGCGAGGAACACCCGCTGCTGCTGGCCGCCGGAGAGGCGGCCGATCTGCCGATCGACGACCTCCTCCAGGCCGACGCGGGCCAAGCACTCGCCGGCCAGCCGCCGCTCGGCCCGGCCCGGCCGGTGAAACCAGCCGAGTCGGGCGTAGGTCCCCATGAGCACCACGTCGCCCACGGTGACGGGAAAGTCCCAATCGACCGTCTCGCGCTGGGGCACGTAGCCGACCCGTCGCCGTTCTTCCACGAACGGCTTGCCGAAGAAGGTGACCGTGCCGCCCGTCGTGGGCACGAGCCCGAGCGCCGCCTTCAAGAGCGTGCTCTTGCCCGCGCCGTTGGGGCCGATGATCCCGAAGAGGCAGGGCTCGTCGATCGTGAGGTCGATGTTCCAGAGCACGGGCCGACGACCGTAGGCGACGGTCACATCGTGAAACTCGAGCAGCGGCGCCGGCATCGGGCTAGCGTCCTCCGTCGAGCGCGGCGACGATGGTCGCGACGTTCGCTTCGAGGACGGCCTCGAGCGTCTCCGCGCCGCTGCCCGGCCCGCCGAGGGAGTCGGAGTAGAGCCGGCCGCCGAGGGCGACCTCCTGGCCCCGGGCGCGGGCGCCCTCGCGGAGCGCCGCCACGTTGCGATCGGAGACGCTCGTCTCGACGAACACGGCCGGGATGCGCCGGGCGACGAGCAGGTCGACCAGACGGTTGATGTCGGCCAGCCCGGCCTCGCTCTCGGTGCTGGTGCCCTGCACGCCGACGACCTCGACCTCGTACGCCCTGCCGAAATAGCGGAAGGCGTCGTGGGCCGTGACGAGCACCCGGCGCTGCCGGGGGATCGATGCCAGCCGCTCGCGCAGCCGGGCGTCGAGGGCCTCGAGCCGCCGGATGTAGTCCGCCCCGCGGGCTTCATAGGACTCGCGGCCGGCCGGGTCGAGTTTCACGAGCGCCGCGACGACGGCCGGCACGCATTGGCTCCACAGCCGGGCGTCGAACCAGACGTGCGGATCGAACAGGCCGTCGGCAACGGGTAGCAGTCGCTCCCGCGGGAGCGTGTCGGCGACGGCCGCGGTCGGCACCCGCCGCGCGAGCCGCTCCAGGAGGGCCGCAAGTTTGCCCTCCAGATGCAGCCCCGCAGCGACGACGAGCCTGGCTGCCGCGAGCCGATCGGCATCCCGAGGCGTCGCCCGGTAGGAGTGCGGGTCGACCCCCGGCCCCATCAGGCAGTCGACGGCGACGCGGTCGCCCCCGACCTGGCGAACGAGATCGGCCACGACCGTCGTGGTCGCCAGGACGGGCCGGGGCGGTTCATCGCCCCGTGCCGTCGACACCCAGGTCGCCGTGGGGAAGGCGACTGTCGCAGCCAGCACGA
>JBJOKF010000211.1:0-41018 GCA_046046235.1 Planctomycetota bacterium
ATCTTGACGAGCGCCGTCACGGGGCAGGGGGTCGAGAACCTCGCCACGCGGATCGTGAGGGAGCTCGTTCCCGAAGAGCACGACGAACCGTCGCTCCTTGCCGGTGCCGTACCGTTCACGCCTCGGCAACTCGACCTGATCGCGGCGCTCGGCCAGCCCGCGAAGCCGGGCGGCCCGGCCAGTCATTTCGCAGCCGACGGAGCGAGCCGGACATGAGCGACGCGGCGCCATCGCCGGGGCTGCGGTCGGCGGCGTTCCTGCTCGCCGAGGCCGCTTTTTTGGCGGCTGCCCACGTGTACGGCGGGCCCACGTGGACGATCCTCGGCGGGCTGGCATTCTTCGGCCGCATCGTCTCGGGATCGCGGCAGCCGCCGCTGGCGGTGCTCCTCGCCGCGGTCGCCTGGTTGGCGGCATCGAGGGTGACGGGCAGCCGCGAGTATTTCTTTCCCTACTCCATGCACCTGGCGGCCTGTGTGGCCGTGGCTTTCGGTCAGCGGAGCGCCTGGCTCGGCGGCCTGGGGGGGCTCGTCGTCGCGGCCGCCTTCATGCTCGTGCGGGTGCTCGAGCAGGCGACGCCGCGGGTGCTCCTCGTCGAGGGCATGGTGGCAGCGCTGATTCTCGGCGCCGTGGTGACTGCCGCGGTGAAGCTCCGCGGCCGGTCGGGGGCGACTGTAGCGATCGTGGCCGGCGCGGCGGCGGTCGCCTGCGCGGGACTGGCCCTCTGAATGCTGCACCCAATTCGGGAGGTGAGGGGCCGCTGATTCACGGCAAGGCTCGGCATCCTGCCGACCTTGCCTTGGCCGGCCTCCGCCGGCTGGTGCTGCGCATGGCATCCATGCCATGCACTCTTGGGAAAGTGCTTCAGACGGTGCTGCCGGTCTCCTGGACTGCTGGCCATCCGGGAGGTGAGGGGCCGCCCATGCCCCGAGAGCCGGCGTATGCCGACGGCTGATTGCACGGCAAGGCTCGGCATCCTGTCGACCTTGCCTTGGCCGGCCTCCGCCGGCTGGTGCTGCGCATGGCATCCATGCCATACACTCTTGGGAAAGTGCTTCAGACGGTGCTGCCGGTCTCCTGGACTGCTGGCCATCCGGGAGGTGTGGGCGGTCCCTCGCCGGCGCCCTGGCGACGCGGATTCGACAAGTTGAAAACTTGTCGCCACGACGGCCCGGAGCCGGAGCCGGAGCCGGAGACAGAGACAGAGACAGAGACAGAGACAGAGACGGCTGGGCGAGGCCTACTCGTCGTCCTTGGCGGCCGAGTCGGACGAGCGGCCGCGGACGTAGAGGCGGATCGGCACCTCGCGGTAAGGCGTCATCTTGCGGAGCACGCCCACCAGATACCGTTTGTAGCTCTCCGAGATGCTCTTGGGGGCGCTCGTCGAGAGCACGACCGTCGGCGGCGCCGTCTCCACCTGCGTCGCGTAGTAGATGCGGACCGGCCGGCCGCGGCGATCGGCCGGCGGATGATTCGTCTCCACGGCCTCGCGGATGATCTCGTTGAGCCGGGCCGTCGGCACCCGCTCCCGGCTCTGCCGGAAGAGCCGCTGCGCCGTGTCGACCACCGCCTTCACGTTGCGGCCGTTCTTCGCCGTCACGAAAGCCACCGGGGCCCACGGCATCGTGCGGAAGGTGTCACGGAGGTAGTCGGCCCACTCGCCGCGCTCCACGTCACCGGCGTAGAGATCCCACTTGTTCACGACGAAGACCACCGGCTTCGCCTCCTCCATGATGGTGTCGGCCAGCTGCTTGTCGACGCGGCCCACCGGCTCCGTGGCGTCGAAGAAGAGCAGCACCACGTCGGCGCGACGGATGCTCCGCTCGGCGCGATGGGTGGAGTAGAAGTCGATGTCGGTCTTGCGGCTCTTGGTCCGCCGCAGGCCGGGCGTGTCGATGGCGAGGAACGAATGGCCGTCCACCTCGAATCGCACGTCGACCGAGTCACGGGTGGTGCCGGCGACGGGGCTCGTGATCACCCGCTCCTCGCGGGCCAGGCTGTTGACGAACGTGCTCTTGCCGACGTTGCGGCGGCCGACCATCGCCAGCTTCATCTCGGGGAGTTCGGTGGTCGCGTCGCCGTCGGCCTCGTCCGCCGGGGGCAGGTGGGCGAGGATCGCCTCGACGAGCGGCTCACGATTGCGGTGCTGACGGGCGCTGACGGACAGCGGCGGGCCGAAGCCGAGGGCCGCGAACTCGTGGGCGTGGTCGTCGAGCCGCGGGTCGTCGGCCTTGTTGGCCACGAGCAGCACCGGCACGCCGAGCTTGCGAATGCGGGCCGCGACGTCGCGGTCGGCACCGACCAGGCCGCTGCGGACGTCGACCACGAAGAGCACGAGCGCCGCCTCGGCCAGGCCGGCCGCGATCTGCGCGTCGATGCGCTCCGTGAGGCCGTCGGGGTCGTCGAAGCCCATGCCCCCGGTGTCGACCAGGTCGATGACACGGCCCTCGAGCATGATCCGCTGCACGAGCCGGTCGCGGGTCACGCCGGCCGTCGGATCCTCGATGGCGATCCGCTTCTCCACCAGCCAGTTGAAGAGCGTGGACTTGCCGACGTTGGGCCGGCCGACGATGGCGATTTTCGGGATCATCGGCGGGAACGGGCCTCATCGTCCTCGGGAGCGGCGGCCAGCACGGCCCGGACCGTCTCCCGAGAGACGGGACGGATCACACCCCGCTCCGTGATGATCGCGGTGATCAGCCGGGCGGGAGTGACGTCGAAAGCTGGATTGTACGCGGCGGCGGCCGCGGGTGCCGCCTGCACACCCAGGGGCGACCGCACCTCGTCGGGCGACCGCTCCTCGATCGGGATGTCGTCTCCCGTCTCGAGAGACAGGTCGAACGTGCTCGACGGAGCCGCCACGAAAAAAGGCACGCCGTGGGCCTCCGCCAGCACGGCCAGGCCGTAGGTGCCGATTTTGTTGGCCGTGTCGCCGTTGGCCGTGATCCGGTCGGCGCCCACGATGCAGGCCGCCACCCGGCCGGTCCGCAGGAGCTGCCCGGCGGCCGCATCGACGAGCACGGTCACGGGAATGCCCCGCTCCACGAGTTCCCAGGCCGTCAGCCGGGCGCCCTGGAAGAGCGGCCGTGTTTCGTCGGCGAAGACGTCGAACCGGCGGCCCTGATCCCAGGCCGTCGTGATGACGGCCAGCGCCGTGCCCGCGCCGCCGGTGGCCAGCGCGCCGGTGTTGCAGTGCGTGAGCACGCCGCCCTCCGGCAGAATCGCGGCGCCATGCCGGCCGATCGCGGCACAGAGCCGGCGGTCCTCCTCGTGGATGTGACGGGCCTCGGTGAGCGCCGCCTCGGCGAGCTCCCCGGCCGTCGCGCCGGCGGGCAGCGCCGCCACCACGGAGATCACCCGCTCCACCGCCCAGCGGAGATTCACGGCAGTCGGCCGAGCGCAGGCGAGCAGCTCGCCGCGGGCGAGGACGTGGGCCCGCGCCGCCTCCGGGGACAGGCCGTCGCGAGCCGCCTCGCCGGCGGCGATCGCGAGGCCATACGCCCCGGCGATCCCGATCGCCGGCGCACCGCGGACCCGCAGCGACCGGATCGCCTCGACGAGTGTGTCGACGTCGCGGCACGGGAGCCAGACCAGCCGTCCGGGTAGGAGCGTCTGGTCGAGCAGGTCGAGGTGGCCGTCGGCCGCGCCCTGCCAGCGGAGTGAGACGGGGATCATGATGGGAACGGAGAGGGCTCGCAGGGCAGGCCGAAGGCGTCGGCCACGGCGGGGAGCACGAGGCGGCCGCGGTAGACATTGACGGCCGAGCGGATCGCGGCCGAGCGGGTCGCCGCCGCCTCGACGCCTTGGGCGGCCAGCTCGAGCACGTAGGGGAGCGTGGCGTTGCAGAGGGCGTAGGTGCTCGTGCGGCCCACGGCGCCCGGCATGTTGGTGACGCAATAGTGGACGACGTCGTCCACGACGAACGTCGGTTCGGCGTGGGTGGTCGGCCGGCTCGTCGCCACGCAGCCCCCTTGATCGATCGCCACGTCGATGATCACCGCGCCCGGCTTCATGAGCGCGAGGTCGCCCCGCTCGACCAAGTGCGGGGCCCGGGCGCCCGGGATCAACACGCTCCCGATCACGAGATCGGCCCAGCCGAGCCGCTCGCGGATCGTGTGGCGGTCGGAATAGAGGCAGTCGATGTTGGGCGGCGTGACGTCGTCGAGATACCGCAGCCGCTCGAGGTTGGTGTCGAGCAGGGCGATATTGGCACCGAAGCCGGCGGCCACCTTGGCGGCGTTGGCCCCCACGGAGCCGGCGCCGAGCACGAGCACGTTGGCCGGCGCCACGCCCGGCACGCCGCCGAGGAGGATGCCGCGGCCCATCTGGGGCTTCTCCAGGTACTTCGCCCCCTCCTGGATGCTCATCCGGCCCGCCACCTCGCTCATCGGCACGAGCAGGGGCAGGCGACCGCGGTCGTCGCGGAGCGTTTCGTAGGCCACTGCCGTCGCGCCGGTGGCCAGAAAGCCCTCGGTGAGCCGGCGATCGGCCGCGAAATGGAAGTAGGTGAAGACGGTCTGCCCGGGGCGGATGAGCGCGAGCTCGGGAGCTTGCGGCTCCTTCACCTTCACGATCATGTCGGCCCGGCCGAAGACCTCCTCGGCCGTGCCGACGAGTTCCGCGCCGCAGGCCGCATAGGCCTCGTCGGCGAGCCCCGAGCCGGCGCCGGCGGACCGCTGCACGAGCACGCGGTGGCCGGCCCGGACCAGTTCCTCGACGCCCACCGGGAGCATCGACACCCGATATTCGTCCTTCTTCGTCTCCTTCGGGATGCCGACGATCATGCCGCGGTCGCCTCGTTGCGAAAGTGCTCGATGATGACGACTCAGGCGTACTTGTAGCTGGCCGGCATCGGCAGCGGATAGTTGCCGTCCTTGTCGGGCACGACGGGGGGCGTCGTCTCCCAGGTCATGTTTTCCGGCATCGTGCGGAAGTTGCTCTTCAGGAGATCCGCGTAGCCGACCTGCTTGCCGGTGTACGTCGCCGTGCGGCCGAGCACCGCCGAGAAGCTCGACGTCGTGCCGTAGTAGGCGTTGTTCATCGGCTTGTCGTTGCGGATCGCGTCCTGGAGCTCGTCGTGCTCCACCTGATAGGGATTGGCGGCCTTGCCGTCGTACTTCCAGAGCACCTTGCCCGAGTAATCGGTGATCTCACCGATCTTGATCGTGCCCTTCGTGCCCTGAAACTCCTCGTTCACCCGGCCGTCGCCCCCCGGGAACTGCCGGCACTGGCTGGCGATCCGCACGCCGCCCGGGTAGGTGAAGTTGACCGCGTGGTGGTCGTAGATCTCGCTCGGCTGGTTGGGGACGCGGTTCTGCCGGCCGCCGACGCCGTAGGCCGTCTCCGGCAGCTTGTCGAGGAACCAGTTGGCGACGTCGATGTTGTGGACGTGCTGCTCGCAGATGTGGTCGCCACAGAGCCAGTTGAAGTGGTACCAGTTGTGGACCTGGAACTGCATCTCGTTCATGTCCTTCTCGCGCTTGCGGTACCAGATGCCGCCGCCGTTCCAGTAGACCTGTCCGCCGATGATGTCGCCGGCGAGGCCCTCGCGGACGCGGGCGAGCGTCTGCCGGTACTTGTCGTCGTAGTGCCGTTGCAGGCCGACCACGACCTTCAGCTTCTTCTCGTCGGCGAGCTTCGCGGCCCGCAGGCAGACCTCGGCGCCGAACGCGTCGACGCAGACCGGCTTCTCCATGAAGACATGCTTGCCCGCACGAATCGCCTCCTCGAAGTGGAAGGGGCGGAATCCGGGCGGAGTGGCGAGGATCACGAGGTCGCAGTGCTCGAGCACCTTCTTGTAGCCGTCGAGGTCCTTGAACTGCCGGTCCTCCGGCACGTCGACCTTGTCCTTCATCGACTCGACCGCCTTGAGCGCGCCCTTGATCCGCTCGGGAAAGGCGTCGGCGATCGCCGTGACCTTGACGTTGGAGCCGGGCACCGACAGGGCCTGCTGCAGAGCCCCGGTGCCGCGGCCGCCGGCCCCGATCACGCCGACGCGGATCAGGTCGGTCGACGGCGACTGGGCGTGGACGGCCTGCATGCCCGCGAGCGCCGCACCGGCCAAGCCGGCCGACTTGATCGCGTCGCGACGGGAGACGGGCAGCGGAAACGACCGGTCGAGGGGCTGGCGGGGAGCGGTCATGCGTCGGCACTCCTGGAAGGGCGGTGGAAGAGAGGCAGCTGCGAAGAACGGGACGGCACTGGAGCGAGGGCCTGAAACCAAGCCACACGACCGCGGGCCGAGAGCCTGAATGAGCCGGCGACTCTGCCGGCGAAAACGCCTTCCGAGCATACCCTGCCGCCGGAGGCCCGGGAACCGCGGCAGCCCCGCCGGCCTGTGATTGGTAGGATGGGCCGAATGCCCCCTGTCCCCTGCGATCCGGCGCTGGCCCGCGAGTTTGCCATCACCGTCGTGGCACGTCTGCGGCAGGCGGGCCACGAGGCGCTCTGGGCGGGGGGCTGTGTTCGCGACGAGCTGCTCGGCCGCGTGCCCAAGGATTACGACGTCGCTACGGCGGCCCTGCCCGACCAGGTGCGAGCCGTGTTCGGCCGGCGGCAGACGCTGGCCATCGGGGCCGCCTTCGGCGTGATCACGGTGCTCGGCCCCCGCGGGGCCGGCCAGGTCGAGGTGGCGACCTTTCGCAGCGACGGCGGCTACACCGACGGCCGCCATCCCGCCGGTGTCACCTTCACCGATGCCCGCGAGGACGCGCAGCGCCGCGACTTCACCATCAACGGCCTGTTCGTCGACCCGCTCTCGGGGGAAGTTCACGACTACGTCGGCGGCCGCGCCGATCTCGCCGCTGGGATCGTGCGGGCGATCGGCGCGCCGGGACTCCGCTTCGGCGAAGATCACCTGCGAATGCTGCGGGCCGTCCGCTTCGCTGCATTCTTCGGCTTCGCGCTCGAGGAGGAGACCCGGGCGGCGGTGGTCCACATGGCCCATCTCGTCACGGCGGTGAGCCCCGAGCGGATCGCGGCCGAGCTGCGGGCGATGGTCGAGAGGCCCGGCCGCCGGCGGGCCCTCGCACTGCTCCGCGAAACCGGCCTGGCCCGCGAGGTGCTTCCCGAACTCTGCGGCCTCGAAGCGGCGGACCACGCCGCCTGGGACAGGACGGCTGCCATCGTCGACGCGCTCGACGAGCCGGCGCTGCCCTCCTTTCTGGCGACGGCCTGTCTGGATCGTTCGCCCGACACACCCGCTCGGCTCGCGGAGCGCCTGCGGCTCTCGACACGCGAGCGGAAAACCGCCGGCTGGCTCTGCGAGGCGACTCAGGCGCTTGGCGCGGCCGATGCCGAAGAGCTTGCCGCCCGGCCCTGGTCGCAGGTGCAGCCGTGGCTCGCACATGCCGACGCCTTCCTGCTTGCGGATCTCTTGCGGGCCCGGGCCGCAAACGACGTCGGGCCGGCGTCGGGAGCACGGTGGATCACCGACAAGCTCGGCCTGCCGGGGGAAATCCTCGACCCGCCGCCACTCGTGGGCGGCGCCGACCTGATGGCGGCGGGCGTGTCGGCGGGACCCGCCCTCGGACGAATGCTCGCTGCCGTGCGGGCGGAGCAGCTCGACGGCCGGCTCGCATCGCGCGAGGCGGCGCTCGAGTGGATCGATCGCGCACGCGGTCGCTAGGGGACGCGCCCTCTGGCTCTGGCTCTGGCTCTGGCTCTGGCTCTGGCTCTGGGCCTTCGTGGCGACACGTTTGCAACGTGTCGAATCCGGGTCGCCAGGGCGCCGGGGTTGCCCGTGCCCTCTCGCCGGACGTTCGCTGCGGGCATCCTGCCCTGCGCTCACTGCGGTGAAAGCTGCGCTTCGCAATCCTTGCTGCGCTTGCCTTCACAAGCCCGCTCGAGGGCACGTGCACCACCTCGTTGAGGCGGCGAGTTGGGATTGGCGTATGGGCCAGAAGACTTGCTCGCCCGGATGCAGTTTACGCGTTACTTCGGCGGCGCGAGCGGCTCGGGGAGGTCGGCGAGGCTGGCGAGACGGAAGACTTCGAGAAACTTTCGGGTCGTTCGGTAGGACGGCTCGGCACCGGCGGTGGCAGGAGAGCCGTCGGGCGGCGGCTCGTGCACCAGCTCGAGCAGGCCGCGCCGCACCAGCTGCCGCCAGACGGATGGCGAGGCGTCGCATCCGAGCTCGACGACCCGATCCCGCTTCACAGGCTGGTGCCAGGCCACGAGCGCGAGCACGTCGAGCGCGTCGGCGTCGAGCCGCACGGTGCGCGTGCGGGCCTCGAGCACGCCGCCGAGCCTCGCGAACTCGGGCCGCAACCGCATCACCCACCCCGCGCCGTGCGACGCGACCTCGTAGGGGCGGTTCTCGGCGCGATAGCGGCGGCGCAGCTCCGCGGCCAGTTCGTCGATCTCCTGCGGCCGCACGCCCCGCATGAGCGCGGCCACCTTGCGGCTCGTGATCGGCTCGCCGCCCGGCTGCCCCACGAACAGGATCGCTTCCAGGATCGTGGCCGGGCTGACCCGGCAGTTGCCGCCAGGGTCATCGTCTGCGGACGCGTCGTCGTCGAGCACCGGCGAGGCGTCGACCTGAACGACGTCGTCGGCCGCGGCGCCGCCCGCGTAGGGATCGCCCGTCCCCATCATCGACGCGAAGGCGCGGGCCAGCTTGTCGATCGAGAGTCCGCCGTCGGCCGGCGGGGCCTGGAAGCCGGCCGCCGGCGGGGCCGGGCTCGCGGACGCCGCGGCGTCTTTCTTGGCACGGGCCATGATGCTTGCTCCCGCCGAACCGGAACCGGACGGGATTCAACAGGCGGCCGCCGAGGAGAACAAGCCCGAAACCGGGCGGGAAAGTGCCGCGCCGGCCCCTACTTCGCCCGCGACTTCGTGCGGCCCGCCGCCTTGCCGGCCGACCGCGCGAGCCGCCGGCCGTCCTTCGTCGCCGGGGCGCTCTTGAGCGGCTCCGGTGCTCCGTCGAGCGGATCGCCCACGGCGATGCCGGCCAGCCGCGCCGAAACCCTCTCGGCGTAGGTGTCTGACAGCTCCATGCCCAGGAAGCGGCGGTCGAGCTTCTTCGCGACGGCGAGCGTCGTTCCGCTGCCGGCGAAGGGGTCGAGCACCGTCTCGCCGGGGCGGCTCGAGACGCGGATGATCCGGCCGAGCAGCTGCTCGGGCATCTGGCAGCCGTGCCAGCCCGACCGCTCCTTGAAGGTTCCGCAGATCCGGGGGAAGTACCAGGTGTCTTCGGTGGTGCTGAATCCGTCCGGCAGATCCTGCGGTCGCAGGATCCACGTGTCGTCAGGCAGCCGTCCGGTCGGATTGGCCCGCTTGTCGCCATAGACGAGCTCGCGGGCGGAGGGCACGCGGATCGCCTCGCCGTTGAAGGTGAAGGCGTCGGGGTCGCGGACGAAGTGGAAGAGGTGGGCGTGGGAGCGGCTGAACTTCTGCTTGCAGTTGACGCCGAACGTGTAGTACCAGACGACCCAACTTCGGCAGGTGAGGCCCAGTTCCCGCGTCGCGAGCACCTTCAGCTCGGCGGCGTATTCGTCGCCGATCGCCAGCCAGAAGCTGCCGTCGGGCTTGAGCGCCCGGATCACCTCGGCCATCCAGCGGCGCGACCAGCCGAGATACTCGTCGGCCGAGCGGCGGTCGTCGTAGGAGTCGTACTCGTAGCCGATGTTGAAGGGGGGATCGGCGAAGGCCAGATGCACGCTGTCCGAGGGCACCGCCGCGAGCAGTTCGAGGCAGTCGCCCCGATGCACGGTGTCGAGCGAGAGGCGGGCACGGCTCATGAGTCGGGACTCCGTTCCGAATGGCTGCGTGGGCTGGCGCCGGCGGGACTGAGGATTGATCGAGCGCGCAGTCCCCGCGTGACACTTCGCACGGTACCGACAGCGACGGGGAGCGTCCAGCCGCCCGCGCCTACCCCGGCTTGGGCGCGGGCACCCACGCAGGGGTCGAGCCCGAGGCGCCATGGTAGAGTGCACGGTTGGGAGCTTCGTGCCGATGACTGCCGCCTCCAACGTCATGCGAATGCTGCCGGCGGCCATCGCGATGGTGGCCGGCTGGGGGAAGCCCGGGGCGGGGTCCGCGGCCGTGCCGCTCGTGACGAAGGTGGTGATCGACGGCCGCGAGGTGCCGGTGCGGCCGGCCGGGGATGGCCGGCCCGCGGTGCGGCTCCCGGTCGGCACGGGGCGGTTGGAGATCCACGTCGCCGAACGCCCGGGGGACGACGCGTCTCAGGCCCAGGGCGAAGCGACGGGCGGCGGCCACCGGCTGCGACACCGGCTCGAGGGAGTCGACGACCGGTGGCGGGACGGTCCGGCCCATGCGCGGGCGCTCCTCCAGTTTTATGACGCGGCCGGCGACACGATCGATAATCTCGACATCGGCATGCACGGCGAGTCGGCCGACTGGCGGGGTGATCCCGAGCGGTCAGCCTTCACGCCCTACAGGCTCGAGGCGGTCGCACCCCCCGCTTCCGACAGGGTGACGGTGAACTTCATCTCCCATGGCGGCAACGAACTCGTCGGGGTCGCCGGTGTCGACGAGATCGAACTGGCCATCACGAAAGCGGCCGGCGGGCCGGCGGAGACGGTAAGGCATCGTCTCGTGATCGACATGCCCCCGAGCGACGCCCATCCGCGGGCCACGCCGACGGGCTGGACCCGTCGGGGATCCCGCGGCGACATGGCGCTCGTGGCCATCCGCCCGGAGCCTGAGCCGCACCCGATGCTCGTGCTCTTCGACGACGATCCGCGGCGCTACGGCAACTGGTCGCTCATGGAACGCGTGGCCGTCGAGCCGGGCGATCGCGTAACGCTCACCTGGAAGGCGGCCCACAGCCTGGGGGTCGGCGGCGCGGCCGTCGCCATCTACGGCCGCTTGAAGGCCGGCAGCTACTGGTTTCGGGCGGGGCTGTTTTCTCCCGGCGGCGGCCCGAGCGGCGCGGAGACGAGCCTCGCCATCGAGGTCTTCGTGCCCTGGCACCGCCAGCCCTGGGTCTGGGTGGCCGGCGCCGCGCTCCTCGCCGGCTCGGCGGTCGCGGCGGCCCGGTCGCTCGCGATGAGACGGATCCAGCGGCGGCTCGAGGAGCTGGAGCGGGCCCACGCGCTCGAACGCGAGCGGACGCGGATCGCCCGCGACCTCCATGACGAGGTGGGGGCCGGGCTGACCGAGATCGCGATGCAAAACTTCTGGGTGCACCGCGAGATGGCCGCGTCGGCGCCGCCGGCGACACTCGATCGGGTGGAGCGGGCACGGCAGTCGGCCGTCGATCTGGTGCGGAGCGTCGACGCGATCGTCTGGGCGGTCAACCCCGCGAACGACACGCTCGACCGGTTCGTTCCCTACCTTACCCACGCGGTCGAGCAGTTCCTCGAAGCCGCCGGCGTGCGAGCCCGGCTCGACGTGCCGGAGGACGTGCCCCCGGTGGCGATCGAGGGGGCGATGCGGCACAGCCTGTTTCGCGTCGTCCGCGAGGCGGTCAACAATGCCGTCAAGCACGGCCGGCCGCAGCACGTGGGCCTGGCCATCCGCGTCGCCGACAGGCGGCTCACGATCGACGTCGAGGACGACGGGCGCGGCATCGATCCGCGGGCGGCGGACGACGCGGCCGGCGAGCGATCGGGCCTGGAGAACATGCGGCTCCGCAGCGAGGAACTCGGTGGCCGGTGCACGATCATGGTTCGCCCTGAAGGAGGCACCCGGGTCTCCATCGACGTGCCCTTGCCGAACGCCACTGTGACGGAGAGCAGATCATGACCAAGATCCGGGTGGCCGTCGTGGAGGACGATCTGCGACTGAGGCGGGCCTTCGTCGACAGCCTCGGTGACGCCGCCGACTGTGAGTGCGTGGGGGCGTTCGCGACACGGGCCGACGCGTTGCGCGGCTTGCCGCAGTTGGAACCCGACGTCGTCATCGTCGATGTCAACCTGCCCGACACGACGGGCGTGGAGCACATCCGCGCCCTCGCCGCGGAACTGCCGCACTCGCAGATCCTCATCGTCACCGTCTACCAGGATCCCGAGACGACGTTCCAGGCGCTGGCGGCGGGAGCGCATGGCTACCTCGTCAAGCCGGTGATGCCCGACCGGCTGCTCGAGGCGATCCGCGAGGTGCGCGAGGGAGGGGTGCCGATGACCCGCACGATCGCGAGGAAGGTGATCCAGGCATTTCGTGACCGGAGCCCGGGGGCTGCGGCGGACGAAGCGGCGGCCCCCGTCTCTCGGCCGGAGCGAGGCGAGCGGGATCAACCAGGCGAGCCCGACGGCGTGCTCGCCCCCCGGGAACAGCAGGTGCTCGAACTGCTGGTGGAGGGCTGCTACTACAAGGAGATTGCCAAGAAACTCGGCATCTCCATCTCGACGGTGGGGACGTACGTGAAGCGGATCTACGAGAAACTCCACTGCACCAACCGCTGGGAGGTGGTCGCCCGGTCCCGGCAGGGACAGCGGGGGGATGGCGAGGCCGCGGGGCGGTGAAGGGGCTTACCGGAGGCCGGCCCCCCGCCGCGAGGTGTCGGAATCGTGACGACATGACCCGGGCCGGCCGGTCGGGGTAGGGTCGAAGGGAGTCGGTGGCGGGGGCGTTGCGCGTTCCCGTGCCGCCGCCCCCTGTCCGGAGCCTCGCCATGCCCGCCATCCATCGCCGTGGTTTCACGCTCGTCGAACTCTTGGTCGTGATCGCGATCATCGGCACGCTCGTCGGGCTCCTCCTGCCCGCCGTGCAGGCCGCCCGCGAGTCGGCCCGCCGCACGACCTGCGGCAACAACCTCAAGCAGATGGGATTGGCGGCGCTCAACTACGAGTCGGCCCAGAAGCACTTTCCGTCGGGCGGTTGGGGATTTCAGTGGTCGGCCGACGCCGATGCCGGCCTCGGACCGGCACAACCAGGCGGCTGGGCCTATCAGTTGCTTCCGTTCATCGAACAGCAGGAGATCTTTGCGCTCGGTGCAGATGGTGTCGTGCCGAATACGAGCGGCACGAAAGGCAATACGACCGCCCAGAAGAACGGCGCCACGCAGCGAGAAAAGACGGTCGTCCCGATGTATGTCTGCCCGAGCCGTCGCGCGGGCGGGGCGATCACGGCTGCGACGGCGGCATACCAAAACATCAACGCGGAGCCGTTGTCGGCCGGCATCGATTACGCCGCCAACGGCGGCAATCAGACGAGCGCGGTGACATTTGGCGGCGCGCTGTCCGGCAGCGGTGGGCATCCGGCACTCGGGCCGGCTTGTGACGGCGGAACCGGGGTGGTTCTTCCGTGTTCGGACATCACGATCGCGAAGGTGACCGACGGGCTGAGTTGCACGCTTCTCTTCGGCGAAAAACACCGCAACCCGGATGATTACGACACCGCCGTCTTCAGCGTGTACGGCGGTGGGAGCAAGGTGATCTCTTTGCAGGGCTTGGCGGAGGACACCCCGGGCGTCAATACGACGGGCAATTTCGGCAGTGCCCATCGCAACTCCGCCCAGTTCGTTCTCTGCGACGGCAGCGTCCGGCCGATCGCATACTCCGTCACCACGACTTTCATGTCCCAACTCGCCGCCCGCAACGACGGCAAGCCGACCGACAAAAGCGGCTTGTGACGCTCCTGTTGCGGCCCTTACCACGCCAGATGCCCATGCAACGACGCACGTTTCTCCGCGGAGCCGGCGGCCTGATTGCCCTGCCGTGGCTCGAGTCGCTGACCGTTCCCGTCCTCGGCGGCCGAGCCGCCCGGGCCGCGGAGCAGGCCGCCAGCGGCCCGCCGCGGCGGATGGTCTTCATCATGTCGAACCTCGGCGTGATCCCGAAGAATTTCTTTCCGACGCAGACCGGCCCGGCCTACGAGTCCACGCCCTATCTCGATCTGCTGCGGCAGCACCGGGAGCGGTTCACCGTCTTCAGCGGGCTCTCGCATCCCGACGTGGCGGGCGCCCATACGACCGAAAAGAGCTTCTTGAGCGGCGCCCCGCACCCCGGCCGGAGCACGTTCAAGAACACGATCTCCGTCGACCAGCTCGCGGCCGAATGGACCGGCAACGCGACGCGGGTGCCGTCGCTCGTGCTCATGGTGGGCAGGCCTGACCTGGGCCTGCCGTCGACGACCCGCGACGGCGTGCCGATTCCTCCGGAGGAGGATCCGGCGGCCGTCTACCGCCGGCTGTTCGTGCAGGGCACGCCGGACGAGATCGCGCGACGGGTCGACGAGCTCTCCAAAGGAGCGAGCATCCTCGACGGGGTGCTCGAAGACGCCCGCCGGCTCGATCGTGGCCTGCCGGGCCGCGATCGCGAGCGGCTCGAGCAGTACATGACGAGCGTCCGCGAGCTGGAAGCCCGGCTCTCGGCGGCGCAGGGATGGGAGCGGCGGCCGAAGCCGGCCGTCGACCTCGTCCTGCCGCGGGCCTTGCCCGACGACACGGAGATCCAGGCGCAGACCGACCTCATGTACGACATCGTCCGGCTCGCGCTCGAGACCGACAGCACGCGGATCGTGAGCGTCTACCTCGGTCCGCTGCGGGTCAAACCGAAGATGGCGGGAATCAGCGGGGAGACGCATGGGCTGACGCACCATGGCGGCGACGAGACGAAGCTCGCACAGCTGCAGGCGGTCGAGCAGACGCTCTACCGGTCGTTCGGCCGTCTGCTCGACGGGCTGACGGCGGCCGGTGAGGCGGGCGGCACGCTGCTCGACAACACGATGGTGCTCTTCGGCTCGAACCTCAGCAACGCCAACTCCCACGACACCACCAACCTGCCGATCCTTCTGGCCGGCGGCGGGTTCCGCCACGGCCAGCACCTCGCCTTCGACCGCAAGAACAACGCGCCGCTGTGCAGCCTGTTCGTTTCGATGCTGCGGCAGTACGGCATGGATGTGGAGCGGTTTGCTTCCGGCAGCGGCTCCCTCCCGGGTTTGGAGTCGGCATGAACCGGCCCTTCTTCGCGGTCTCTTGTTCTGCGGCTATCGTCCTCTCTGCGGCTACCGTCACCGGCGTCGCTGCGCCGACGGAGTTCGCCGCCGACCGGGCCGTCGGCAGGGCATTTCTCGAGCAGCACTGCCTGGCATGCCACCAGGGCACCGAGGCCGAGGGCGGGCTCGATCTGGGCGGATTGTCCCGTGAACTGGCCGAACCGGAGACGATGCACCGCTGGGTGCGGATCCACGATCGCATCGCCGCAGGCGAAATGCCGCCGCCCGGAGAGCCGCGGCCCGATCGCCCGGCGATCGACGCCGTGCTGGCTGAGCTCGACGGCTGGCTGCTCGCCGCCGATCGCGACCGCCAGCAGCGCGAAGGACGGGCCGTGCTCCGTCGGCTCACCGCGGCGGAATATGAAAACACGCTCCGCGATCTGTTGGCTCTGCCGCACCTGGAGGTGCGCCAACTCCTGCCGGCGGATGGCAGCCGGCATGGGTTCGACAAGGTCGGCGAGGCGCTCGACCTCTCCCACGTGCAGATCCAGCAGTATCTCACCGCCGCCGACCGAGCCCTCGACCTCGCGATTGCCACGCGGGCCACGCCGCCGCCCGTCGTCACAAAGCGGTTCGACGTGGCGACCATGATCAAGTTTCGCCAGAACCTGCGATCCGGCAACGCCGTACTGCTCGACGGCCGCCAGGCGGATCCGGCCTGGTATGGCGACGGACGGAAGGACCCCGGCGACAAGGAGACGGCCGAGCCCAAGATCGCGGCCGGACGATCGATCGGCTTCTTCGGCCCCAACACCGCGGGTGCCGAGAAGTTCGTGAGCTTCATCCCGCTCCATCCGGGCAGGTATCGGCTGCGGATGTCGATCTGGAGCTTCCTCTGGAAGGCGGGACAGGTCGCCGCGAGCCCAAGGACGGAGGTGGCCCTGCTCCAGGATGGCGGCCGGGTGCTCGGCTACTTCGACGCCCCGTCTCTCGAGCCGACCGTGCACGAGGTGCGGGCCTGGCTGGGCGATGCGCGGGCGCCTGCCTTCGATGTCGCGTCGCTGACTTTCCGTGGCGGCGCGTCGCGGGACGACCGTCCCGGCATCGCCGTCGACTGGATCGAGGTGGAGGGACCGCTCGTCGAGACGTGGCCACCCGAGAGCCATCGCAGGCTGTTCGGAGATCTGCCGATCAAGCCCTTGTCTGTGGCTGTAGGGCAGGAGGCGAGTCTTCCGGCTCGGCCTCGCTTTCGCGAGGCGCCCTGGGCCTGGCCGCGTGTCGCCGATCTGCCGACGGCGGAACGGTCGCCACGCGTCGAGAGCGTCGCGAGTGCGCGTCCCGATCGCGACGCCCGCAAGCTCCTGGCCGAGTTTCTGCCGCGGGCCTTTCGTCGCCCGGTGACCGACGCGGAGATCGATCGCTTCGCGGCGATCTCCGTCGGCCGCGTGAAGCAGGGAGACTGCTTCGAGGAGGCCATGCGACAGGCCTACAAGGCCGTGCTGACGTCGCCCGACTTCCTCTTCCGCCGGGAGTCGACGGGCCGGCTCGACGGCCATGCACTCGCGACGCGGCTCGCCTACTGGCTCTGGAACGGGCCTCCCGACGAACCGCTGCTCGCTGCGTCAGACCGCCTGCACGATCCGCAGGTCATGCGGGAGCAGGTCGAATGGCTGCTCGACGACCCCCGCTCCGATCGCTTCGTCTCCGACTTTCTCGACCAGTGGCTGAACCTCGCCCGCATCGACGACACCGATCCCGATCGCAAACTCTATCCCGAGTTCCAGGTGCTCTATCTCAAGGAATCGATGCTGGGAGAGTCGCGGGCGTTTCTCCGGGAGTTGCTGCGCGAGGACTTGCCCGTGACGAACCTGGTGAAGAGCGACTTCGCCATGTTGAACGAGCGGCTCGTGCAGCACTACGGTCTCACCGGCCGGGAGGCCGGTGGCGTGGCGGGCAGCGAGATCCGCCGCGTGCCCCTGACGGCAAAGAGCCATCGCGGCGGGTTCCTCACGCAGGCCGCGGTGCTCAAGGTCACCGCCAACGGCACCACGACGTCGCCGGTGATCCGCGGCGGGTTCGTGATGGAAAGACTGCTCGGCGAGACGATTCCGCCGCCGCCCCCGAACGTGCCCGCGATCGAGCCCGATACTCAAGGCGCGACGACGATCCGCGCGCTGCTCGAGCGACATCGGGCCGATGCGGCCTGCGCCGGCTGCCACCGTAAGATGGATCCGGCCGGCTTCGCGCTCGAGAGCTTCGACCCGATCGGTGGCTGGCGGGAACGGTACCGCTCGCAGGGGAAGGGCGATCCGGCACCTGCACCGCTCTTCGACGGCCAGAAGCCGACGTTCCGGCTCGGGCCGCCGGTGGACGCTTCGGGCACGTTGGCCGACGGCAGCAGGTTCGCCGACTTCGAGGCGTTCCGTCGGCTGCTCCTCGCCGATCCCGAACGCCTGGCGCGGGCCTTCACGGCGCAGTTGGTCACATATGCGACCGGCGCGGAGCCTTCCTACGCGGATCGGCCGGAGATCGATGCCATCGTGAAAGGCACCGTCTCGGAGGGCCACGGCATCCGCAGCCTGGTGCACGCGGTCGCGCGGAGCCGGCTCTTCGTCGAGAAGTGAAGAAACGTCGTCGGCGGCGTTGCTGGAAGCGGAGCGAGGACCACGATGCAATGCGAGCGGGGTGATGGTTTGTGGAAACACTGGCTCCCGGTGGCGCTGGCGGTGTCGGTGGTGACTGTGTCGGCGGGGTGCAGCGGTGGCCGCCCCGCCCGCGCGCCGGCGCCGCCCGTCGAGCCGCAGGCGGTCCAGGCCGCCGCATTCGCCACGGCCGATGCGGACGGCGACGGCCGGCTCGTCGGTACGGAACTCAAGACGATTCCCGCGATCGCCGCGGGACTTGCGGCACTCGACACGGACCGGGACGGGGCCGTGACGGCCGCGGAACTCTTGGCTTGGCTCGATGCGGTGCGGCTTTCGAGGGTCGCGATCAACCGGCTGGACGTGCTCCTCCGCCGCCAAGGTCGGCCGCTGGCGGGCGTGGTCGTGCGGCTCGTGCCGGAGGCCTGCATGGGGAGAGGCATCAAGCCTGCAGAGGGCACGACCGATGCCGACGGCATCGCGCAGATGACGATTCCAGGAAGCCCGCATGCGGGCGTCAACTGCGGCCTCTACCGGGTCGAGGTCGGCGGCGTTGTCACGGCGACGGAGACCAAGCTGGGCATCGCCGTCGGGGCGGGATCGCCCGAAGACACGCTGGTCGTGCTCAACCTGCCGACGGATTGAAAGACGCCACGCTACGTCGCCGTCGCCAGCCGCAGGGCCACGGCGCAGGCCGCCTCGAAGGCGTCGAGGTCGAGCTGCTCCTTCGTCGTGTGGATCTCCATCTGGCCGCAGCCGAGCGTGACCGTGGGGATGCCGTTGGCCGCCATCCAGTTGGCGTCGAGCCCGCCGTTGGAGACGTCGAGCCGTGGCACGCGGCCGATCGCCCGGACCGCCTCCCGCGCGGCGACGACGCAGGGCTCGTCGTCGGCCAGCCGGAAGGCCTCGTAATCGAGATGGCCGTCGATCGTCACCTTTCCGATCGCCCCGTCGGCCGATCGCACCTTGCGGGCCGCGTCCTTGAACGCCGTCTCGATCGCCTTCACGATCTTGCCGCGGAACAAGGAATCGTGGCTCCGGGCCTCGGCCCGGAGCGTCGCCGCCTCCGCCACGACGTTCGTCGCGGCCCCGGCGTGGATCACGCCCACGTTGCTCGTGCCCCGCTTGCCGTCCTTCATGACGAGGCCGTGCCAGCCGCCGTCGACGAGCGCCGTGATCGCGAGCGACGCGATCGCGATCGCCGACACGCCCTTCTCCGGCGCTACGCCGGCGTGGCTCGGGATGCCCTCGACGGCGATGTCCATGCGGTAGCCGCCGGTGGCCCCGACGGTGATCTTCTCCACCGCGCCGCCGTCGAAGTTGAAGGCCAGCTTCGGCCGGCCCAGGTCGGCCGCCTTGACGTAGCGGGCGCCGTAGAGGCCGACCTCCTCCTGGATCGCGAAGAGCAGCGTGAGCGGCGGGTGCGGCAGCTTGCGCCTGAGGATCTCGAGCGCCGTCGCGAGCACGACCGCGCAGCCCGCGCGATCGTCGGCGCCCAGGCCGGTCGCGGGATTGCCGCTCTTGACGAACCGCCCGGCGACGACGGGCTTCGTGCCGATGCAGACCGGCACGGTGTCCATATGGGCCATGAGCAGCCGCCGCGGGCCGGGGACCGTGCCGGGCAGCTTCACGATCAGGTTGCCGACGTTGCCCTTGATGGGTGTCTTGGTGTGGGCTGTGTCATGCGCGATCGCGTCGGCCGGGCAGCCGGCCTCGCGGAGCCATTTCACGATCCGGGCCGCGATCTCCCGCTCGTCGCCCGAGCCGCCGGGGATGGCGAGCAGATCGAGCACGACCTTGCGGGCCGCCGCCAGGTCGGGGAACGGCGCGGCCTCCGCCGGGGCGGCCGCAGGCCGTACACTGCCGGCCTTCGCCGGCCGCGCGGCGGGCTTGCCAAGCGGGCGTGACGGACGTTTTGCGGAGGACTTTTTCATGCGGATTTTTCTCGCGGGAATCATGCAGGGGTCGCACGTGGCGGCGCTCGTGCACGACCAGGTCTACCGGCAGACGCTGCGCGAACTGGTGCAGTCGCACTGGCCGGAGGCGGAAGTCTACGACCCCTTCGCCAACCATGGCAATTCGATCACCTACGGCCCCGACCGGGCCGCAGAGGTGTTTCTCGGGCATATCGGCATGTGTCAGCAGTTCGACCTGCTCGTGGCCTACGTGCCCGAGGCATCGATGGGCACGGCGATCGAGATGTGGGAGGCCCAGAAGCACGGCCGCGTCGTCGTCACGATCACGCCGCTGGTGCACAACTGGGTGGTGCAGCTGACGAGCAAGGCCGTGTATCGCGACTTCGACGCCTTCGCCCAGGCGCTCACGGCCGGCGCGATCGACCGGCTGCTGGCGAAAGCGTGAGCAGGCCGGGGTTGCCCGTACCCCCGACCGGTGCCGATGCATCGATGGTCTGGTGCTGGCTCCGGCTCCGGCCCGTCGTGGCGACACGTTTTTCAACGTGTCGAATCGGCGCAGCCTGCTGGTAACGCGCCGCGGCACCGGCGGGGCTCATGCTCGCCGCCGGCGGACTTTGACGTTACTGACTCCATGGGCGTGGTACGTTCGCTCTGGCAGTCAAAGTTCACCGCCGGCTGCGCGTGCCCCCGACCGGTGCCGCTCCCCTCAACGGATGTCTCCGGCTCCGGCCCGTCGTGGCGACACGTTTTTCAACGTGTCGACTCCGGGTGGGTTCGCAACACGATCAACATCCCGTCGCGACGCGATGCCGCGGCCGCCCCCCAGTTTCTCAGCCGCGGCGGCGGGCCGCCGCTTGGCGGCAGGCCGCGGCCAGCTTGTCGGCCGTCTCCGGCCCGAGCGGCCAGACGTCGATCCGCTCCGCCACGTCCGGCTCGAGCCAGGATGCCCGCAGCGTCTCGGCCGTGGCTGCGTCGGCCGCCACGACCGCCTCGCAGCCCCCGAGGCCGCGGGCGACGATCGCCCGCATCGCCGGTTGCGCGGCCGCCGCTTCCAGATCGCCGCCGGACACGTGCGCCACCACCGGGGCACCCGTCTCGGCGGCGAGATCGGTGAGGATGCCCGCGTGCATCACGAAGATCACGTCGGGGTCGATGGCGTCGACCGCCTCCGCGATCAGCTGCCGGCCCGTCTCGCGGACCGCCCCGAGCAGCCGGGGGCGGATCGCGGCGACGGCCCGCAGAAACTCCTCCGGCGACCCGTCGCGAACCGCCCCCAGGAAACGGTGCGAGGCGGCGGCAAGGCTGTGCAGGTGGATGCCGTACATACCCGCATGCTGCATCTCGAGCTGCGGGATCGACGACGGGCCGCACACCGCCGCGGCGACGCCCAGTCGGCTCAAGGCCTTGCGGCAGCCATGCACGCGCGTGTGGTCGAAGTCGCAACAGCCGTGATCGACGAGCAGCAGGCGCATGGCGTTGGCACCCAGGTCGACCCGATGCCACTACAGCCAGCCCAGCCAGCGGCCGGCGGCCAGGCACATGGCGGCGTAGGCCGCCGCGGCCCAATCGTCCGACATGATACCCAGGCCGGCGGGCAGGCGCTCGAGCCGGCGGCAGGGAAAGGGCTTCGTGATGTCGAAGAGCCGATGCAGGGCGAACGCCGCCACCAGCACGGCGGGCGAGCGAGCCGCGGCCGGCACCGCCAGCAGCACGAGCATCACGCTCGCGGCCTCGTCGTAGACGATCGCGCCGGGGTCGTGGCCGCGGCCGATCAGCCGGGCGGCCCGCGTGCAGGCCGGGATGCCCACGAGATTGGCGACGACGACCGCCGCCGCTTCCGCCAGGGGCGGCAGGCCGAGGCGAGCGACCGCCGCCGCCGCGATCACGCCGGCCGCGGCGCCGAGCGTGCCGGGCGCCGGCCCGAGCCAGCCCAGGCCGCCGCAGGTGGCGAGGATCGCGGCGGGATCGAACCGGCCCGCGCCGCGGCCGGGCTCTGCTCTTGAAGATGACGATGGGGCGACCGGATCAGAACTCATCCCGCCGAATGTAGCACGGGTGCGATTCGGCCGCGGCCGCGTATGATGGAAAGGATTCGTCCCTCCCGCCGCCTTCGGACCCCGCCCATGGCCTCCCCTCCAGTCCCGACGGATTCGTCGATCGGTCCGCTCCAGCTCGTCGAGTATCCCCATCCGGCGCTGCTGCGGCGGGCGAAGCCGCTCGTGCGAATCGACGATGCCGTTCAGGAGGCGGTGGAACGGATGTTCGACATCATGTACGAGGCGGAGGGGATCGGGCTGGCGGCCAACCAGGTGGCGCTGCCCTACCGGCTCTTCATCGTCAACACGTCCGGCCGCCGGGGCAGCGGCGAGGAGATGGTCTTCATCAACCCCGTGCTCAGCCGGCCCCGTGGCACGGCCGTGCAAGAGGAGGGCTGCCTGAGCTTGCCCGGCCTGCGGATGGACGTGCGGCGACCGGAGCGGATCTTGGTCGACGCCTGGTCGGTCAGCGGCGAGCCGATCCGACTCGATCTCGACGGGCTGCTCTCCCGCGTCGTGCAGCACGAGTTCGACCACCTCGAGGGCCGCCTGTTCACGGATCGGCTGCCCGAGGCCGCGGCGCTCGAGTCGCGGCGCGTGCTCGAGACCTTCCGCGAGGTGTTCCTCGGCCAGCAGTCGCGGGGCGAGCTGCCGAGCGACGCCGAGATCGTGGCGCGGCTCGATCGCCTCGAGGCCGAGCGCTGCACCGCATGACCACGTCCGCGCCGGAACCGGCCTCGATCGTGGTGATGGGCACAGGCGGGTTCGCCGTGCCGGCGTTCCGGGCGCTCCTGGCCTCGCGGCACCGCGTGTCGGCCGTGGTCACGCGGCCCGCGCACGCGCCGCCCGGTCGCCGGCCGCCGCCCAACCCGATGGCTGACGCCGCAGCGGCCGCCGGCGTGCCGCTGCTCGCGCCCGAGCGGGTCAATGACGCGGCCAGTGCCGCCGAGATCGCCGCCCTGCGGCCCGCCCTGTTCTTCGTCTGCGACTACGGCCAGCTCCTCTCGGCCGCGCTCCTCGGCGTCGCCCCGCACGGCGGCTTGAACCTCCACGGCTCGCTGCTGCCCCGGCATCGAGGCGCGGCGCCGGTGCAGTGGGCGATCCTCGAGGGGGACGCCGTCACCGGCGTGAGCGTGATCCACATGACGCCGGCGCTCGACGCAGGCAACGTCGTCTCCGCCCGGTCGACTCCCATCGGCCCGACCGAGACCGCCGCGACGCTCGAGGCCCGGCTGGCCGCGGTCGGCGCGGAGGCGGTGCTCCAGGCGGTCGAGGCGGTCCTCGCGGCCGGCCCGGGGGCCGCCGTGGGCAGCCCGCAGGATCCAGCCGGCGTCACGCGGGCGCCGCGGATCAGCAAGGCCGACGGCATCGTCGACTGGGCGCAGCCCGCCGAACGCATCGAACGGATGCGACGGGCATTCGAACCCTGGCCGCGGACGGCGGCCTACCTGGTGGCCGGAGCCGGGCGTCCGCCCGTGCGGATCGGCCTCGAGGACGTGGCCGTGCTGCCCGGGGCGAGCCCAGAGGCCGTACTCCCGGGCAGCATCCTCGCCGCCGGCGCGGAGGGGCTCGTCGTCGGCTGCGGCGGCGGCACGCGGCTCCTGATCCGCCGGATCGTGCCCGAGGGGAAGCGGGGCATGGCGGTCGCCGACTTCCTCCGGGGGCACCCGCTCTTCGAGGCCGCGCGGCTACAATCCTCCGCATGACGAAGCGGCTCTGGATCGAGACCGTCGGCTGCCAGATGAACGTGCTCGACAGCGAGCTCGTGGTGGCGGCGCTGCGCCGCCAGGGCTGGGAACTGGCCCGCTCGACCGCCGACGCCGACGCCGTCTTCTACAACACCTGCAGCGTGCGGCAACATGCCGAGGACAAGGTCTACTCCGCGCTCGGCCGCGTGCGGCTCGAGAAGGAGAAGCGGCCGGGGCTGGTCGTCGGCGTGCTCGGCTGCATGGCCCAGAAGGATCAGGAACTGGTGCGGAAGCGGGCGCCGTGGGTCGACCTCGTCGTCGGCCCCGGCCAGTTGCACCGTGTGCCCGGGCTGGTCGACGACGTGCTCGCCGGAGCCGGCCCCCGGCTCGAGGTGAGCCTCGATCGCACCGGCGGCAGCCGCGAGACGGTCGCCCGCAGCTTCGAGAGCTACGACCCCGACCGCGATCCCGCCATGCGGCCGACGCCGTTCCAGGCCTTCGTGCGGACGCAGACCGGCTGCGACAAGTTCTGCGCATTCTGCGTCGTGCCGCACGTCCGCGGCCCCGAGCAGGCCAGGTCGCCCGAGACGATCCTCGCCGAGACGCGGAAGCTGGTGGCCGAAGGCTGCCGCGAGATCACGCTCATCGGCCAGACCGTCAACAGCTACCGCTGGCAGGACGGAGGCCGCACGACCCGGCTGGCCGACCTGCTCGCGCTCTTGGACGGCGTGGATGGTCTCGACCGGATCAAGTTCGTCACGAACTATCCGCGGGACATGACGCCCGACCTGATCGCCGCGGTGCGCGATCTGCCGAAGGTGAGCCATTATCTCCACGTGCCGGCGCAGCACGGCTCCGACGCCGTGCTCGGGCGGATGAAGCGGGGCTACACGATCGGCCAATACATGGAGATGCTCGGGCGGGTGCGGGAGGAGATCCCGCACGCGGCCGTGACGAGCGACTTCATCGTCGGCTTCTGCGGCGAGACCGACGCGGAGTTCCAAACCACGCTCGACCTCGTCCGCACCGCCGACTTCAAGAACAGCTTCATCTTCAAGTACAGTCCCCGGCCGGGGACGAAGGCCTACGATCGGCAGCCCGACGACGTGCCGGAGCAGGTGAAGAAGGAGCGGCATCAGGCGCTGCTCGAGGCCCAGACGGCCGTGAGCCTCTCCGGCAACATGCGGTTCATCGGCACGCGGCAGCAGGTGCTTGTCGAGGGGCTCTCGGTCCGCGACGAGCGACGGCAGACGCGGGCCGACGCGGACGATGCACCGCCCGGCCTCGACCCGGCCGCGACGCCGGAGACGGTCGCGCAGCTGACGGGCAGGACGCTCTGCGACCGGATCGTCGTGTTCGACGCGCCGTTGCGGCTCGTGGGCCGGCTCGTGGACGTCGACATCCAGGCCGCCGCCGCCTGGTCGCTGGCGGGCGAGGTGGCCGACGGGCTCGCCCGCGCGCAGCCGCGGCACGACCTCGCGTTCCTGGGCGAGGGGACGGACGGCCCGCCGGCCGAGGCGGTCTACGAGATCACGCTGCCGGGGGCGGCAGGACGAGTGGACGGCGGTCATTCAAGGCAGGCCGGGCATGGATGACGCGGCCCGCGATCGGCCGGGCGGTCTGCCGGTGCAAGCGACCGGGATCGCCGACGTGTCGATCGAGGAGGTCGTGCGACTGCTCGACGCCCCGGAACTCGCCGCGGGGTGGGGCCGCCAGGCCGGGCTGGCCGACCCCGCGATCGCGGGAAGGGTGCTGCGCGGGCTGGCCGCACAGGGGCTCACGCTCGACCTGCTGGCCGACCTCCTGGAGCGGCTGCGGCGTCTCCTGCCGAGCGTGAGCGATCCCGATCGGGTGCTCGTGGCGCTCGAACGGCTCGTCGCGGCGGTCCGCAGCCCGCTCTCCACCGCCACGCTCTTCCAGCGCGATCCGCGGAGTCTCGAGACGCTGCTCAAGATCTTTTCGGCGAGCCCCTACCTCGCGGAGCTCGTGATCCACGATCCGGAGTCGTGGGAGCAGGTGCGGATCGGCCAGGGGCGTCCTGAGAGCCGGCGGACGCTCGCAACGCAGCTGACCTCCGAACTCTCGCACGTGACCGAGCCGGAGGGGGTGATGCGGGCGCTCCGCCGCTTCAAGCGGCGCGAGACCTTGCGGATCGCCTACGGCGACATCGTCGGCGGGCAGCGGCTCGAAACGGTCGTCTCGCAGCTCTCGCACGTCTCCGACTGCATCGTGCAGGCGGCGGTGGCGGCGGCCGTGACCAGGCTCGAGAAGCTGCGCGGGATTCCGCGCGGGCCGGCCGGCGAGCGGGCGACGCTCGCCGTGATCGCGCTGGGCAAGCTCGGAGGTGGCGAGCTCAACTACTCGAGCGACATCGACCTCGTGTTCGTGCATTCGGCCGACGGGCGGGTCGAGGGGCCGAAACCCTGCTCCAACGCGGAGTTCTTCGAGCGGGTGGTGCAGGAGGTGGTGCGGCTCGTCGCCGAGCCGACGGAGCTCGGCAGCTGCTACAGGGTCGACCTGCGGCTGAGGCCCCACGGCGCGACCGGACCGGCCTCGCTCGCCCAGGAGGCGCTGCTGCAGTATTACGACCAGCAGGGCCGCACCTGGGAGCGACAGGCCTGGGTCAAGGCCCGGTGCGTCGCGGGTGACGAGCCTCTCGGCGCGCGGGTCCTGGCGGACCTCGAGCCCTGGGTGTATCGCCGCTGGCTGACCCGTGCCGACATCACCGACATCAAGGCGCTCAAGCGGCGGATCGAGCACCGCGCCATCCGGGACGGCACCGACGCCGACGACGTGAAAAGCGGCCGCGGCGGCATCCGCGACATCGAGTTCACGATCCAGTTCCTGCAGCTCTTGAACGGCGGCGACATGCCGCAGGTCCGCGCCGGCGCCACGCTCGAAGCGATCCGCCGCCTCACGGAGGCCGGCGGGCTGACCGATCAGGAGCGTGCGATCCTCGAGCGAAACTACACGCTCTTGCGGACCGTCGAGCACCGGCTCCAGATCCTCTACGACCGGCAGACGCACGTCCTGCCGCGCGATGCGGCGGAGTTCGCCAGGCTCGCCGTGCGGCTCGGCTACGGCACCGGCCCCGACGCCGCCGCGCGGCTGCGCGGGGGACTGACCGAGGCCGCCGACCTGAACCGGCGGATCCTCGACCACCTGCTTCACGACGCCTTCCCGGAAGACGCGGAGCCGGAGCCGGAGGTCGATCTTGTGCTCGATCCGGCGCCGTCGACCGCGTTTGTCCGCGACGTGCTCGCGCCCTACGGCTTCGCGGATGTCGCCGCGGCCCACCGGTCACTCGAGAACCTGGCCGAGGAGCGGGTGCGATTCCTGTCCACGCCGCGGTGCCGGCACTTCCTGGCGGCGATTGCCGCCAGACTGCTCGCCGCGATCGCCCGGACGCCGTCCCCCGACGCCACGCTCGTGAACCTCGTGCAGGTGAGCGACTCGCTCGGCGGCAAGGGCGTGCTCTGGGAGCTGTTCAGCGTCCATCCGCCGTCGCTCGATCTGACGGTGCGGCTCTGCTCGTCGAGCCCGTTCCTGGCGAAACTGCTCGTGGGCAACCCGGGCATGCTCGACGAACTGCTCGACAGCCTGCTCGTGCCCCGGCTGCCGACACCGGCCGAGCTCGACGCGACGCTCGCCGATCTCTGCCGGGGCGCGGTCGACATCGAGCCGATCATCCACGCCTTCAAGGCGTCGCAGCAGCTGCGGGTCGGCGTGCGCGACATTCTCGGCCGGCAGGACGTCGTCGCCACCACCGCGGCCCTCTCCGCCATCCCCGAGTCGATCCTGCGGGTGGTGATGACCCGCGAGGAGGAGCGGCTCGTCGAGCGGCTCGGCGAGCCGACCGCCGGCCGCGACGACAGCGTCGGCGTGCGGGCCGGGGCGGTCGTGCTGGGCATGGGGAAGTTCGGCGGTCGCGAGATGAACTACGCCAGCGACGTGGACGTCGTCTTCCTCTACGACCACGACGGCATCTCCTTCCATCGCCGGCGCACGCGGCGGAGCGTGGAGTCGACGACCAACGCCCACTTCTTCGCCGAGCTCGCGCAGCGGACGATGAAGGTCTTCAACACCATCGGCCCTCAGGGCCGCCTCTACGAGCTGGACTCGCGGCTGCGGCCGAGCGGCCGCAGCGGGCCGGCGGCCGTGTCGCTCGACGACTTCGCCCATCACTTCGCGGCCGACGGGCCGGCGGCGGTCTGGGAGCGGCAGGCGCTCGTGAAGGCGCGGCCGGTCGTCGGGGCCGCAGCCGCCGCCGCGCGGGCCGTGCGGATCGCGCAGGAGGCCGCCTACGAGCGGCAGTGGACCGCGGCGGAGATCGCGGAGATACGCCGCACCCGGCTGCGCATGGAAGAGGGGGCGAAGGCGACCAACCTGAAGCGCGGGCCGGGCGGCGTGGTCGACGTCGAGTTTCTGGTGCAGGCGTTGCAGTTGGTGCATGGCGGCCGTGAGCCGGCCCTGCGGACGCCCGAGACGCTCGACGGCCTCGGCCGACTCCATGCGGCGGGGCATCTCGATGCGGAGGCCTTCGGATTTTTGGCGATCGGCTACCGGAGGCTGCGGGAGATCGAGGGCCGCCTGCGGCTGCTCGACGCACCGGCCCGGCACGACCTGCCGGCGGCGCTTACGGAGCAGCGGGCGCTGGCGAACCTGCTCGGCCTGGCTTCAACGGAGGAACTCGTCGCGGACGTGCAGACGCTGACGGCGGGGATTCGGCGCGAGTTTTCCCGCGTCTTCGATCGGCTCGAGGCGGAACTGGCGTGAGCCGCGCTCAGCGGGATTGGGCGGCGCGGCGGCGGGCCGCCCAGAGTTCCCAAGCGACGGGCAGCACCGACACGAGCACGATGCCGACCACCACCAGTTCGAAGTTTTTCTTCACCAGCGGCAGTTCGCCGAAGAAGTAGCCAGCCAGCGTGCAGATCAGCACCCAGGCCAGGCCGCCGACGACGTTGTAGTAGAGGAACTGCGGGTAGTGCATCCGGCCGACACCCGCGACGAAGGGCGCGAACGTGCGGACCAGGGGCACGAACCGGGCGAGCACGATCGTCTTGCCACCGTGTCGTTCGTAGAACTGCTGCGTCCGTTCGAGATGCTCGTGCTTGAGAAACCAGGTGTCGAGGCTGAAGGCCCGCGGGCCGACCCAGCGGCCGATCGCGTAGTTGAGCGTGTCGCCGACGATGGCGGCGATCGAGAGGAGCACGAGCAACAGCACGATGTTGAGGGCGTCTGGATAGAGCGCCGCGAGGGCTCCCGCCGCGAAGAGCAGCGAGTCGCCCGGCAGGAATGGCATCACCACCAGGCCCGTCTCGCAGAGGATGATCGCGAAGAGCAGGGCGTAGGCCCAGGGGCCCCAGGCCTGGAGGTTGGCCTCGAGGTGATCGCGGGCGTGCAGGACGACGTCGAGGAGGGCCTTGAGGGCGTCCATGGGAGCGGCTGTCTTTCCAGAGAGTGCAAGCGACGGAGCGGCGCGATCATAGTCCGCGCGCGGGTGATTGCCTATCGCGGCGAATCACGAGCCAGGTGACGGCGACCGGCACCGCGAGCGACGCCACCACCGCCCACTGGAGCGAATCGGCCTGCCGCCCCGCGGCGCCCGCGACGCTCCAGACCAGTGCGATCGCCAGGTTGCCGCTCCCCGCCGCAAGCAGGAAGTCGCCCAGTCGCATGCCGGCGGCTCCGGCGAGGATCGCAGCCGCCTCGGCCACGAGCGGCAGCGGTCGGCTGAGCACGATCGCCAGCGGGCCGAAGCGACGCTGCCTGTCGAGGAGACGGTGCCGGTCCGTATCCTCGAGACGGGCCAGGGCCCGCCGGCTCGTCGTGCGGCCGAACCACCAGCCGGCCGCCGCCCCGGCCGTCATGCCGAGCCAGCCGCAGAGCGTGCCGACGACGACGCCCAGCTGCGCGCCGCCGAGCGTGGCGACCATGCTCGAGGGCACGGGCAGGACGAGATCGGCCGCGAGCACGCCCACCTCGATGGCCGCGAGGAGCGGCGCCGGCGGCGGCGGGTCGAGCCAGTCGGCGACCAGGTGATCGAGCCGGGTGCCAAACAGGAGAAAGGGCACGAGTGGCACCGCGATGGCGGCGGCGGCGAGCCAGAGGAGGACTCGGAGCGGGCGTTGCATCGTGGCCTTCGTGCCGGGGGCGGATGTCGTTTCAGCCTAGTCCCAGCGACGGCTCCCGGCCATGGCCGGGGGGCGATCGAGCTCGACGAGGTCGAGGACCACCTCGTGGGCGGGAGTCATCACGACGTAGGCCGCCAGCGACACGACGGCCAGGTCGGTGGCCGTGTGCGCCGGGCAGCGAAGCCACCAGACCGCGGCCAGGGCGGCCCATGCCGGAACGAGGAGCGGCAGGGCGGCGACGTGGACGGCGGCCACGCCTCCGAGCACATCGGCAAGCCCGACGGAGCGGCCATCCGGCCCGAGCGACCGTGGCGCGAGCACCCGGAGGAGCGGTTTCATCTCCCGCCAGGCATGCCAGCAGAGAAAGTGGACGCCGACGGAGAACAGCGGATGCGCCGCCGCCGCGAGGAGCGCGCTCGCAAGCAGATCGACGCAGGTGGCGACGGTGCGGCGGCGACCGGCCGGTGAGCGGCGGGCTTTCCAGGCCTCGGCCATGAGCGCCGCGGCCGCGGTGACGACAAGTGCGATGCCTGCCGACCGGATCGCATCCGGAGCGAATGCCGCCGTCGCGCCGGGGGCGATCGCGACGACCCGGTTCGCGATCGTCGCGGTCTCTGCCGGCCAGACGGCCAGCGGCACGCCGAGCACGCCGCCACCGCGGGCCACCGCCGCCAGGGCGAGCGGCCCGGCCGCCGCCGCGGGCGGCGGCGACTGGCTGCGGGCGTGGGCGGTGCCGAAGTGCCAGACCGTGAGCGGCACGAAGGCCGCCACGGCCCAGCGCGGCGCGACGAGAAACCCCACGAGCGCGAGGGCCGTCAGCGACGTGGCGGCGGCGAACAGCCGCCCCGCCGCCCGGGGCCCGCGGAGCCGCGCGAGCACGGCGAGGTCCGCCGCGCCGTGCGGCAGGCCGACGACCGCGACCGCCACCAGCCACGGAACGGCCGCGTATCGCGTCGACCAGGCTGGCCCCGCCCAGGCGGCCACACCAGCGGCCATCACGAGGATGGCCAGGGGAATGACACGAAAGGCCACGTCCGGCCGGCGGCTCATGCCCGACGTGTGTCGTGGCCGGAAAGCGCCTGCACGCCGTGGTAGGCGACCAGGCCGAACCCCACCTTGTTGATGACGTCGGCGACGTTGTAGACGATCTCGCGCAGCTCGCCGTAGCCCGAACGGGCCATCAGGAAGCCGATCGGGTAGATCGCCCAGCCGAAGAGCACGAACAGCCGCATGCAGGAGAGCGCCCGCGAGAGCGCCGGGGGCGCATCGGCGATCGCCGTGCCGAGCTGCAGGTAGAGCACGGCGACGATGAGCGCCTCGAACGCGCAGGAGATCGCGAAGAACGTCCACCAGCGCTGCGAATCGACGGGTGACGTCTCGGCGATGAAGGCGGTGACGATCATCGCCACGTCGAGCAGCACGAGCGTCAGGAAGAACTGCGTGCCCCGCTCGCCCATCCGCAAGAGCAGCGGAAACTTCACGAGCAAGAGCGGGGTGGTGAACAGCCAGTCGACGTAACGGAGCGCGGTGGGGAAGCGGCCGCCCGACTCCTGGTAGACGTGGGTCATCTTGAAGTAGTGGAAGCAGGCGATCGCGCAGATCAGGCCGGCCACCACCACGGCGCTGCGGTGCTCGGGCGCGACGTTCTCGCGCATCAGGAAGAAGTAGAGGGCGCCGGCGCCCATCGCCACCGTCCCGGCGAAGAAGAGGTAGAGGGTGAGGGATTGGAGGGGCGTGTTGCGGGTGAAGTCGATCGACAGCGGCGCGAGCCGGTCGGCCGCCTGGGCGAGCAGGGCGTGCATGGGCATCTCCGGAAGGGGAGGAGGAAACGATGCGGCGATCCCTGCGTGGCCCCCGGGGGCCACGGCGGGAGCGATCCTGCTCTCCGGAATGCCCCGCTCCGACGCGGTCAACACCCGCACCGAATGGCATCGCGGCGCATGCTAGGAGTCGCCGCGCGAGGAGGCAAAAACCGCGCTCGAGCGGCCGCCGGTCGACCGGTCAGGCCGTCGCGTTCCGGGCCTGACCGGCGATGTCGAGGCCCACGTGGTCGCTCCACGCGGCGAGGAGGCAGGTGTGGACAGGGCCCGGCCGGCCGGCGCCGATCGGCCGGCCGTCGAGGCGGGTGGCCGGGAGGATACAGTTGGGCGTGCTCGTCAGCAGGACCTCGTCGGCGGCGGCGAGGTCGGCCATCGACAGCGACCGCTCGCTCCAGCGGATGCCGAGCGATTCGGCCAGCCGCCGGGCGAATCGCAGGCTGACGCCGGGCAGCGCGTCGGCAGGCGGCGGAGCGACGAGGCCGCCATGCACGACGATGGCGACGTTGGCCGTGGAGGTTTCGCTCACGCGGCCATCCGCGTGGCAGAGCACGGCCCGGGCACCGGCCTCGGCGGCATGGGCCTCACGGTCGGCGAGGAAGTAGTGCAGCCGGCTGCGGACCTTCGCCTGCACCGGCCAGCAGGCCTGGGGCACCTGGCGGGTCGACACGCTCCGCAGCGGCACGCCGGCGGCGTAGGCCGCCGCCCAGAGCCGGAAGGCGAGCGGGAAGGAGTGGACCACCGTCCGCGGCGGTCCACCCCGCCCGCCATGCTGGGCCGGCAGGTCACCGGGGGTCACGAAGACGACGACTCCGAGGTCGCCATCGGCGGGACCGACCTCATGATTCCGCGCCGCGACCTCCGCGGCGGCGGCGAAGATTTCGTCGAGCGGCCTGCCGGGATCGAGCCCCAGCACGGCGAGCGAATCGTGCAGCCGGGCCTGATGATCAGCAGGCAGGAAGAGCCTTCCGGCGAAGGTCCGAAGCTGCTCCGTGACCGTGGCGCCGAGGACGAATCCGGCGTCGCCGACGGGAAGGGAGGGCTCGCCGCCGGACTTGAAGACCCCGTCGATCCACGAGATCGGCTCGCGGGTCTTGTGTGGCTCGACCATCCGTAGCGACCGCAGCTGCTCCGCGGGCTCATCGCCTGGCAGGGTTTGAAACCTGAAAGGCCTAACACCTGGTCGGGCTTGAAAATGGAGGATAGGGGATTCGAACCCCTGACCTTCTGGCTGCCAGCCAGACGCTCTCCCAATTGAGCTAATCCCCCGGTGTTCGACGTCATGCCAAGCGGACCTTGTCACCACCGACACGAGACGCCTTCGTCCGTGACGGGCTGCAAGACGCGCCAGCCGCAGCCGGGGAAGCCGCGACGATCGCCAGGTTTTGGCAAAGTATCGCGATGCACCGCGGGTGTCAACGCGACCGGCCCGCCCGGGCGGGCAGATCCCGGAAAAACGGCTCAAAAAGCGGTGGCCGCCCCGGGGCGATCTGGCGGCGCGATGCGCGGGTGCCAGGGTCACTGGAGAATGCCGCGGCCGGCAATCACACTGGCGGAGCGCGGAGCATGTCTCCGCGGGCGCCTGCTCATTCCACCGATGGTCGCCTTCCCTGCCGCTGTTCGCCCATGCCGAAGCGCACCTCTCCCCGCTCTTCCATGTCGCCGACCGAGCCGGCGGCGGCCCTGCCGGAAATCGCCCGCGCGGCGGTGACGGTGGCGCTCGGCGTCTATCTCGTGGGGCTCCTGCTCACGATGGTCGGCAACACGGCGAGCGGTTCGTCGGCGCTCGTGCGGACGGTGAAGGGCAGGCTCTTCGCGCCGTGGATGGTGCCGGCGTGGCTCGATCTCGGCTTCGACTATCCGCTGGCGACGGGCGGTGCCGACGCCGCGGATCACGCCCTCGAGGTGGGCCCTCAGCCGCCCGCGGCGGGCCGGCCGGCGCGGTTTCCGGGATCACGCACCGGGACGCAGGCCGCCCGGTGGCGCCGGCTGGCGCGGGCGGTCGCCGACGCCGACGATGATGCCGACCGCGGCGGTCCGCTCACCGCCGCCATCGGCCGCGGCCTGTTCGGCTCGCTGGCGGCGGAGGACGTCGCGGTGAGGGTGGTGCGAAGGCCGACCGTCGACCGCGGCGAGCCGGCGCGAGCCGCCGAGACGGCATACGCCGCCCGGGTGCGGTCGCGTGACGGCGAACTGCAACTCCTGCGATCCGAGCCGCGGGTCGAGGTCGCGCCGCTGGTGCCGCCCGTCGTGGAGCAACCGCGATGACATCGTCGCCGCTGGCATCGGGAATGCCGCCGCCTTCCGCCGCGCTCGGCGCCGTCGGGCGGACATGGCAACGGTTTTGGTTCGCGCCGGCCGACAGCCGACCGCTCGCCATCGTGCGGATCGGCGCGGGCCTGCTCGCGCTCGCGGCCTGGTGGAGCTACGCAGCCGATCTGCAGACCTGGTTCGGTCCGGATGGATTGCTCCCCCCGGATGTGGTGCGGGCGTGGCGGGCGGACTGGGGCTTCTCGCTCCTCGACCTGGCGACGACACGGACCGCCGTCGCGGTGGCCTTCGCCGTGACGGGCGTCGTGTTTGCGCTCCTGCTCGTCGGCGCCGCCACACCGATCGTCGCGCCGCTCTCCGCGGTGCTTTTCGCGTCGCTCCTGCACCGTGGGCCGATGCTCGCCGGCCCCGCCGACGACTGCCTGTCCGTGCTCTTGTGGTGCCTGGCGGTCGGGCCCGCGGGCCGGCATTGCTCCGTCGATCGCTGGCTGGCCGATCGGGCCGGCGCACCGCCGCCGGGGCCCGAGCCGCGGGCCGGCATCAGTCGCGGGCTCCTGCAGGTGCATGCCGCGGCGATCCCCGCGGCCGTGGCGATCGCCCAACTCAAGGAGGGCGTCTGGTGGGACGGCTCCGCCGCCTGGTATCTGGTGGCCGCCGCCGACGGCCTGCGGGGGCGGATCGCCGGACTCTTCGCCGGGTCGGAGTACCTCACGAATCTGGTGACGCACGCGATCACGGCGCTGGCGATCGCCTCGGCCATCGGGGTCTGGTTCGGGGCGACCCAGCGGATGTTCGCGCGGATCGCTGTCGTAGCCTGGCCGGTCGTCGGGCTCCTCGCCGGAGAACCGCTCTGGGGGCTCGCGCTCGCGCTTTTCTTCGTGCCGCTGGCTTGGAGTGGAAGTCCGCCTGCCATGGAGACCATGGCCGAGGGTCGCTGATCCCGGGCAGCGCCCGTTCCGACGACCTGGCTCTGGCTCTGGCTCTGGCCGTCGTGGCGACACGTTTTCAACGTGTCGAATCCGCGTTGCCAGGGCGTCGGTGAGGGGCCGCCCACGCCCCGTCGCCGGACGTTCGCGTCGGACATCCTGTCCGCCGCTCACTCGGATGCCGACTTCGCTTCGCCATCCTGGCTGCGCTCGTCGGCATACGCCGGCTCTCGGGGCGTGGTCGGCCCCTCACCTCCCGCATCGGGAGCAACGGACAGCGATGGTTCCAGCGCCAGGCCCGGAGGGCCGGGTCAGCACCAGCCGGCGGAGGCCGGCCAAGCAATGCGAGCTGGATGCGAGGCATTGCGTACAGGCGTCGGCCCGTCACCTCACGGACGGAAGGCCGATGCAGTGCGCACCATCACCTGGCCCTCTCTACTCCCCCGCGAGCAGATTCCGGAATGCCGCCTCGTCGAGCACCGGCACACCGAGCTTCTCCGCTTTTTCGAGCTTGCTGCCCGCCTCGGCGCCCGCGACGACGTAGTCGGTCTTCTTCGACACGCTCCCGGCGGCGCGGCCGCCCGCCCGGCGGATCGCCTCTTCGGCCTCCTGTCTCGAAAAGCCTTCGAGCGTGCCGGTCACCACGAGCGTCTTGCCGGTGAGCGGGCCTGCGCCGATGCGATCCGCCACCGATACTTCGAGCGACACGCCCGCCGCCTCGAGCCCACGCAGCACCCGCCGACCATAGTCGCTCGCCAGCCACTCGTGCACGCTCGCCGCGATCACGGGGCCGAGATCCGGCACCTCGGCCAGCTCGTCCACCGTCGCCGCCCGCAGCTTTTCAATCGTGGGAAAGCGGCCGCACAGGAGCGAGGCCACCCGCGGCCCGACGTGCCGGATGCCGAGCGCATTGAGCACGCGCACGAGCCCGCGGCCGCGGCTGGCTGCGATCTGCTCAACGAGCGCCGTCGCCGACTTTGTGCCCATGCGTTCGAGCGTCTCGAGCTGGTCGATCGAGAGCCGATAGAGGTCGGCGTAGTCCTTGACGAGGCCCGTGGCCACGAGCTGCTCGACCAATTTGTCACCGAGCCCCTCGATGTCCATCGCCCCGCGGGAGGCGAAGAACTTGAGCCGCTCGCGGCAGCGGGCCGGGCAGTCGACGTCGGGGCAGCGGATGAAGACCCCGTCGGGATCGCGCTCGACGGCCGCGCCGCACTCGGGGCACTCGGTCGGCGGCGTCCAAGCGGCGAGATTGTGCTTCCGCAGGTGCTTCTCCACCCGGACGACGTGCGGGATCACCTTGCCGGCCTTCTCGACGACCAGCATGTCGCCCACGCGGACATCCTTGCGGGCCACCTCGTCGGCGTTGTGGAGGCTCGCCCGGCGGACGATCGTGCCGGCGAGCTCCACCGGCTCGAGGTCCGCCACCGGCGTGATCGTGCCGCCGCGGCCGACTTGCACCCGGATGCCCGCCAGCCGGGTCGTGGCCTCGAACTTCTCGAACTTCCAGGCGATCGCCCACCGCGGGCTCTTGGCGGTCGTGCCGAGCAGCCGCTGCTGCGCGAACGAGTCCACCTTCACCACGAACCCGTCCACCTCGAAGTCGAGATCGTGCAGGCCCTCGATCAGGGCGGTGCCATGTTCGATGACCGCGTCGAGCGAGTCGAACGATCGCGTGCCGGGGGCCACGGGGAGTCCGGCGTTCCGGGCCCAGGCGAAGAGCTCGGTCTGCGACGTGGCGTCCAGCCCCGTCGCGTCGCCCACGCCGTGGCAGAAGAACTTGAGCGGCCGGGCCGCGCACTCCCGCGGATCGAGCAGGCGGACGCTGCCGGCGGTGACGTTTCGCGTGTTGGCGAAGACGGCCTGTCCGGCGGCCGACTGCCGTTCGTTGAGCGCGACCAGGTCGGAGTTGGTCATGTAGACCTCGCCGCGGACCTCGATCCGTTCCGGCGGCTGGTCCAGCGCCAGCCGCAAGGGCACGCCAGGGATCGTGCGGACGTTGTGGGTGATGTCGTCGCCGACCACGCCGTTGCCCCGCGTGGCGCCGAGGACGAGCAGGCCGCGTTCGTAGGTCAGCGACACCGCCACGCCGTCGATTTTCAGCTCGAGCACCCAGCGGATCGGGCCGGCGTCGGCGTCGGCAAGCAGCTTCTCCACCCGCTTGCCCCAGGCGGCGAGATCCTCCGGGCTGTAGGTGTTGTCGATCGAGAGCATCGGCACGCGGTGCCGCACGGACTCGAGCGCCGACACAGGCTCGTCGCCGATCCGCCGGGTGGGGCTGTCGGCCGCGACCAGTTCCGGATGCTTCTTTTCGAGCGTCTGGAGCTCCGCCAGGAGCCGGTCGTACTCGAGGTCGCTGATCTCGGGCGCGGCCTCGATGTAGTACTTCCGGTCGTGATGCCGGATTTGCTCGCGGAGCCGCTCGATGCGAGTCGCGGCGGACGCTGTCACGACCGGTCATTCCCGGCGGCGGTGTCATCCTGATCGTGCCGGCGGCCGTCGCGGCCGCGGGCCGCCGCCTCGCGGGCCTTGCGGTCGCGCTCGCCCGCGACATGGTCGACCGCGACCGCGCCGAAGGTCGCCACCGCCAGCACGGCCAACTGACCAGCCAGGAGGGCCGTGCCGTGCCGGTCCATGAGCCGTTCGAGCGCGTGCGGCGCCGCCGACCGGCTCTCGGGCCGGATGCCCCGCAGTACGGAAAGGCAATAGCTCGACGCGGTGATCGCGAACAGAAAGCCCACGATGCCCAGGATCGCGTAGAACGGATTGCGGTGGGGTCGGGGCATCGTGGGACTCTCGGGAGGGGAGCCTGCCGCGGCCGATCAGGCTTGGGATCGTGCCGTTAGTATAGACGGTCGCCCCTCCGCCACGGATCGCCCCATGCCGCCCGACGTGTCCCGGATTTCCTGCGAGCGGCTGCCGGAACTCGTCGCCCGGGCGCCCAAGGCCGAACTCCACGTCCACATCGAGGGCACGCTCGAGCCGGCACTGGCATTCGCGATCGCTCGACGGCTCACCGCCGGCCTGCGGTCGAGCAGGCCTACACGCTCCTGTGGAACGGCCTCGAATCGAGCTTCGAGGATCAGGAGATCCAGAGCCGCAACGTGGCTTGGCTCGACGAGGTGTTCGGCGCATTCCATGGCTGACGGCAGCCGGTTGCGGGAGATCAGGGGCGGGCCTACCCTGCATGCCGTGGGCGAGTTCGTCTGTCCGGGTAGGACGCTGCCATGTCCTGGGTCTTGCACAATGCTTTGCCGGAGGCCGCTGCTTCCCGCCGAGGCCACGGGTACGGCGTCGTCTTCGTGTTCTTCACGGCGGTCTGGGCGGCGGTCGTCCAGGCTCAGCCGCCGCAGACCGACGTCGTCCCGATCGCCGAGCTTCGCAGCGACCTGAGCGGCGAGCAGCGGCGGGTGCGGATTCGCGGCGTCGTCACCTGGCGGCGCAAGGCGGGCGCGATCGTCCAGGACGCATCGGCCGGGATCTGGATCGACGTGGCGAACGCGGTGTCGGGGGGGCTCTTGCCACCGGACGACACGGGGCTGGACGGCGTCACGCCCGGCGTCGAGGTCGAGATCGATGGGCTGCTGCACCGCGGCGGCTATGCGCCGAATCTCCTGCCGACCGCCATCCGCGCCCTGGGCCCCGCGCCGGAGCCGGCCGCCCGACCGCCCGATCGCGGCCGGTTTTTCAGCGGCGCCGACGACTGCCTCCGCGTGACGGCGCGGGGCGTGGTGCAGGGCTATCGTGACGACCGCGACAGCTGGCTGCTCCTGATGCAGGACGCCGGTCGGGGATTCATCGCGTCGGTGCCGAAGGACCTTCTGGCTGAGGAGCCGGCACGACTGGTGGACGCCGAAGCGCGGTTGTCCGGCGTCGCGACGTCCCACTTCAACGCCCGGGGCCAGTTCCTCGCGCCGCGACTGGCCGTCGTGCACGCGGCCGACGTCGTGGTCGAGCAACCGGCTGCGGGGCCGCCGTTCGCCGCGCCGGCGGTGCCCCTGGCCGCCATCGCCCAGTTTCGCCCCGAGGCCGAGGCCGGGCATCGCATCCGCACCCGCGGCATCGTGACGCACGCGGTGCCCGGAAGTTTTCTCTACCTGCAAGACGGCACGATCGGCGTCCGCGTGGAGACGCCAGATCGGTCCGCATTCGCCGCCGGCGACGAGGTGGAGGCGGCCGGGTTCGTGCATCAGCGGCAGGGCGTGGCCGCGGTCGTCGAGGCGGCCGTGCGCCGCGTCGACCGCGGGACCGTGCCGCTGCCGGTGCGGATCCGGCCCGACGAAATCCTGCGGATCAACGCCGCCGCCACGCAGGCCGGTCGGCTTGCCACGCCCGGCGATCACCTCGGCTGCCTGGTCACGTTTCCCGCCCGGATCGTGGAGTTTCAAAACCGCGACGCGGGCGGGATCATTCTGCTGGCCGCGGGCGACGAAGGCTTGGCGGCGATCGCGAGCCCCGCGGCATTCGCGATGGTGCGACGGCTCGCCATCGGCAGCGAGGTGGCGGTGACGGGCATCGTGCAGCCCGCGATGGACGACGACGAGGACGTGGCCTGGACGTGGCGTCCCCGGTCGCTCGGGAGGATCCAAGTGCTCTTGCGGTCGGGTGGTGACGTGACGCTGCTGCGGGCCCCGTCGTGGTGGACGCCGCGCCGGCTCGCGACGGCGCTCGTGGCGACCGGCGGCATCCTGGCCGTCGCGCTCGGCTGGGTCTGGCTCTTGCGGCGGCGGGTGGCGGCGACGGCGGCCCGGCTGGCGGCGGAGATGCGGAGCCGGCGCGAGTCGGCGGTGGAGTTTCAGGCAACGATCCGCGAGCGAAACCGGCTCGCGGCCAACCTCCACGACACGCTCCTGCAGACGCTCGGCGGCATCGGCTACCAGCTCGACGCCTGCGAGGCGGGCGGGCTCCTGAGGCCGGACGGGTCGCGGCTGCACTTCGACGTCGCCAGGCGGATGGTGAACCATGCCACGGGAGAGCTGCAGCAGTCGGTCTGGGCCATGCGCAGCCTGCCGATGCCGGAGCAGACGCTGTCCCAGTCGCTACGCACCCTTGTTGCGCGGATCGGCGAGGGACGACAGGAAACCATCACCGTGGAGACGGCGGCCGGGCTCGACGACGTGCCCGCATTCGTCGCCGGGCAGGTGCTCTTGATTGTCCAGGAGGCTGTCGTCAACACGCTGCGGCACGCCGGCGCCAGCACGATCCGGGTTGCGGCCCGTCCCGATGCGGTTTCGGGGGCCATCCATGTGATGGTGGAGGACGACGGCATGGGCTTCGACACCCGCGAGCACCGGGGCACGGAGAGCGGCCACTTCGGCATCCACGGCATGCGGGAGCGGGCCGAACGCCTGGGGGGCACGGTGACGATCGAGAGCACGCCGGGCCGAGGCACCCGGGTGAAGGCGACGGTCGAGCGGCGGGACTACGACCGCGACATCGATCGCGTCGAGGACCATCGGGAGCCTGAGATGTCGGTCACTGGCGGATCCTCCAGTGTCTCGTCCGGGCCCGCGGCCACTAGGCTCCCGCAGGCCGGGCTCCCGTAGGCCGGGCTGCCGTAGGCCGGGCTGCCGCACACGGACAAGACCATGGGATCGATCACCTCCGCGAATGCCGCGATCCGCGTCATGCTCGTCGACGACCATGCCGTGATGCGGGTCGGGCTGGCGAGCGTCCTCTCGGCCGGCCACGGGTTTGCCATCGTCGCCCAGGCCGACGACGGCGCGACGGCCTGCACGCTTTACGAAAAGCATCGGCCCGACGTGACGCTGCTCGACGTCAGCATGGACCGCATGGACGGGATCGAGACGCTCTCCCGCATCCGCAGCCGGTTTCCCGACGCCCGCCTCCTCATGCTCTCCGCCTCGAAGGATCCGCGGGACATGCAGACCGCCATGCAGGCCGGCGCCCGCGGGTATCTCGTCAAGAGCGTGCGGCACGAGGAACTGGCGGCCGCGATCCGGGCGGTGCATCGCGGCGAACTGGTGTCGCCCCCGGCGGGCCAGGCGGCGTCGGATCCGCCGGGACCGCTGTCGCTGCGGGAGACGGAGGTGCTGGGGCTCGTCCGCCAGGGGTTCACCAACGACGGCATCGCCCGGCTGCTCGGGATCTCGGAGCGGACCGTCCGCTGGCACATGACTTGCATCCTCGAACGACTGGGCGCCGCCGACCGGGCCCAGGCCGTTGCTCGGGGCTTCGAACTGGGCCTGCTCCGCGTCCATACCGAGACGCCTGAAAGCGCGCCCCGATCCTGAGGCCACGGCCGCGGGCGGCGTTCGAGTGTTCCACCCCCTCCCCGAGCCCCCCTGGAGGATCCTCCAGTGACCCTGCCGTCGCGGGCGGCGTAGAGTCCTGAGAAGGAAAGTGGCTGCTGCCGCAGTGGCAGGTCAGACCTGATTCGGGCCGTCTGGACAAGGCTCACAGGGCCGCCAGCGGCCCGGCACGGGGAGGGAAGCACAGATGAACGCGCACGATTCAGTCGATGTCCGCCGCATGCGTAGGGCAGGGCGGCCGTCCTGCGGTCGCCGGGCGGGCGCAGTCCGAGCGGGTTTCACGCTCGTGGAACTCCTGGTCGTGATCGCCATCATCGGCACGCTCGTGGGGCTGCTGCTGCCCGCGGTGCAGTCCGCCCGCGAAAGCGCGCGACGGAGCAGCTGCGGCAACAACTTCAAGCAGCTCGGCGTGGCCCTGCATTCGTACGAGTCGGCCCGGAAGACCCTGCCGCCGTCGCGGTGGGGGCCGACGAGT
>JBJOKF010000044.1:0-8057 GCA_046046235.1 Planctomycetota bacterium
AGCAGTACGCCCTTCACTGACCGCGGCCCCGGCCGCCGCTCGGAGCTTCGCCATGATCCTGGAAATCCAGCACGAGACCGTGATGGAATACTCGCAGCCGGTGAGCGAGTGGCTCTGCGAGCTGCGGATGGAGCCGGCGAGCGACGCGACGCAGCGGTGCCATTCCTTTCAGATCACCGTCGGTCAGCCGGTGACCCTGTGCCGCTATCTCGACGGCTTCGGGAACCGCGTGCACCACTTCAACCTGCTCGCACCGCCGATGACCTTGCGGATTCTCGCCGCCAGCGTGGTGGAGACGGATGACCGTGGCATCGGCCCGATGGCGAGCCAGGCGACGTTCCCCGCCGATCCGACCAGGGAGGCCTGGCGGCCGCCGATCGAGACGCTCGACTACCTGCCGCTGCGGGGACCGGCGCGGGCGACGCCGCTACTCGAGCCGGTGCTCGCCGAGCTGCGGCCCGCGCCGCGGGCGCGGGTCGGGATGTGGGTCTGCCAGGTGGCGGAGTTCATCCGCGGCCGCTTCGAATATGCCCGGGACGTGACCGACGCGACCTCGCCGATCGATCATCTGCTCGCCCGCGGCAAGGGCGTCTGCCAGGACTTCACCCACCTGATGATCGCCATCCTGCGGTCATACGGCGTGCCGGCGCGGTACGTCAGCGGCTACATCCACCGCGAGAACAAGGAGTCGCAGAGCCATGCCTGGTGCGAGGTCTGGCTGCCCGACGTGGGCTGGACCGGCTTCGATCCCACGAACGGCTGCCCGGTGAACTGGCACTTCGTGAAGACGGCGATCGGTCGCGACTTCACCGACGTGCCGCCCAACAAGGGCACCTACCGCGGCGCGGGCGACGAGCGGATCACGGTGCGGGTGGCGAGCCGCACGCTCGACCGTCTGCCGTCGCTTTCATGGCACGACCAGCTCGCGCCGCTCGACGCGCCCGTCCATTCGGTGCTGCGCCAGGCGCCGGTTTTCGAGGACGGAGCCGACGTGCTGCAGCAGTGAGCCGTCGAGGAAGCCCGGTGCCTGGCTCTGGCTCTGGGCCACCGTGGCGACAAGTTTTCCAACGTGTCGAATCAGGGCTGCCAAGGCGCCGGCGAGGGGCCGCCCACGCCCCGTCGCCGGACGTTCGTTCAGGGCATCCTGCCCTTCACTCACTCGGATGCCGACTTCGCTTCGCCATCCTGGCTGCGCTCGTCGGCATACGCCGGCTCTCGCGGCGTGGGCGGCCCCTCACCTCCCATACAGCCAGCAGCAGGCGGCATCATCCCTTGCGTCAGGCCCGGAGGGCCGTGTCAGTACCAGCGAGCGGAGGCTCGCGAAGAAAGGCGGCAGGATGCAATGCAGTGCCTCCAACTGCGTCGCATGGATGCGACGCGCAGCACCAGCGGGCGGAGGCCCGCCAAGCGAACGGCGGCAGGATGCCGCGCGTTCGCGTGAAGCCGCCGAGCCGCCGGCGCCACGTGGCGGTCAAGCCTCGGCGAGCGCGACCAGCCGCTCCGCGATGTCGGCCCGCGTCGCCGCAATGATCGGCATCGGCCGGCGGATGTCGTAGGGGTGGCCGTCGATGCCCCAGTAGACGCCCCCGCGCTCCTCCACCCAGAGCTGGGCCGGTAGCACGTCCCACGCCATCTGCTTGGGATGATCGGCGGAGTTGTCGTGGATCACCGCGAGCCGCCGGCCGGTGCCCAAGCCGAGGCTGGCCATCGAATGCGGAATGCGGCTCTCGGCCGCCAGCGTGTGCAGGCCGGTGCGGATCGCGTCGTGCAACTTGACGAAGGCCGGATGCGAGCGGCCGGCGTCGCTCTGGGGATTGAAGAGCAGGCAGCCCTGCCGGAGGTCGTCGATGGCCGCGAAGCTCCCTGCCGGCAGCCACCGGCCGCCCTCCCCGGAGACGTGCAGCACACAGGCCCCGCGATCACGCTCGGCGATGCCGAGCGTGCGGCCGTCGACCGCGAGCATCACCGAGAGCCGCGGCACGCCCCGCTCGACGCGGGCCACCATCGGGCCGCAGAGGCCGCGCTCGCCACAAAGATAGGCGGTCGTGCCGTCGAGCGGATCGATGAGCCAGGCGTCGGCCAGGTCGTGGAGGTCGACATCCGCCGGGCCCTCCTCCGACACCACGGGAATCGGGGCCAGGCTCTCGAGAGCCCGTGTCAGCTGCCGGTCGAGCGCCATGTCGAAGGCGGTGACGTAGTCGCCGATCGCCTTCTGCTTGATCTGCTCGGTCGGCGGAGCGGCGGCGGACCCGGCGCCGGCCTCCTCGGCCAGGGCCCGATCGGTCGCTTCGATGACCGCAACGGCCGTCTCCTTGGCGGCTTCGGAGACCGCGGAGCCCGCTTCGGCGGCGGCATCGAGGCTGGCGAGGAGGAGCGAACGGGACCACAGACCGGCATGCATGGGCGAAAATCCAGCGGGCGCCGCCGGATGTCATGGTCCGGCCGGAGCAGGCAATGTACCCGTGCGCGGCCGGTTCGCAGAACCGGTCTCCGCCGTCCGCTAGCCGCCGCGGGCCCGCTTGAAGGGGTCGATCGTGCCGCCGCCCGGGCCCGGAGGCGGGGCGTTCGACGGCTGGCCGAAAGGGAGGAGCTTCGGCCATTCGAGGTTCATGCCCGGCCACGCCGGAGCGGCGGGCGCCGGCGGCTCGACTGTCGCGGCCGCCGGCGGCGGCACGGGATCGGGGAGCGGAGTCGGCCCGCCGAGCACGTCCACGGGACGCGGGAAGCCGCCCGCCGGCCCCGGCCCTGCCGGCGTGGTGGAGACGACGTTGGCAGGCGTGCCACCCGCCCGCTCGAGCACCCGGATCGAGACGTCGTCGATGCGGGCCTCGCCCATGCCGGTGAGGGCGAAGGTGACGGTGAGCGGCTCTTCTGCGGCCGTGTCGGGCACGATGCGGTAGAGCACCAGCCGTCGCCAGGACGGTGTCACTCCCACCCGCTCCGCGAGGGCCGGGCCGCCGAGCGAGTCGAAGACCAGCAGCCCGTCGACGCTTCCCTTGATCGGTTTGGGCACCCAGACCCGTGCCTGAATCTCGAGCAGCTTGCCTGCGGGGGCGCGGACAGCGGGCGTGGTCACCCAGACCGGCGGCGTCTCCACGACCACGGGCGCTTCGGCGGCGGTCGTCGGCTCCGCGCGAAGTGACAGGCAGCCGGTGCCGGCCGCCGGTTGCGCGCGGTCGATGTCGACGGTCGTCTGCAGCGTTTCCTGCGCCAAGGCGAAGTGCCGCCAACCGGCGGACCCGAGATCGTCGATTCGCTCCATGTCGCCCCCGGCGAGCAGTTCCGCCCCCGGCATGGTGGAGCCGAGCGCCTCGATGAATCGCCAGTGCTCGGCGAGCGTGGCGTCGGACGTGGACAGGGGACTTGCGACCATCGAGCCGGTGGCCAGCACGCCGCGCTCCCAGGCCAGCCGCTGTACCTGCCCCGCGATGGCCGCGGATCGCGACAGGCCCGCGATCGCCGTCGCCGGATCGGCCACCGCCGCCTCGGCCGCGTCCGCCGACCGCTGCGCCTCGCCCAGCATCGCCCCCACCGGGAGGTTGCCGAGCGCCGCTGCCGGGAGCCGGCCGAGAAGGGCGGCGTCGTCGGCGAGCGTCTGCGTCGCGAGCGTCCGGGCCGACGCCAGCGCCATTGGCACGAGCTCCCGCACCCGCTCCTGCACGTGCGCCGTCACGGCGGGATCGCCGCTGAGCAGCACGAGCGTGTGGGCGTGAAAGGAGTCGAGCGTCAGCGAGATGCCGCCGGTCACCCGCTTGTGACGCAACGGCCGCAGTCCGCCGGGCGACACCTCCCACGCCTGATGGGCCTCCGGCACGCCGGGAACGAGGATCGTCAGCGGCTGGGCATTGCGGGGAATGTCGCCGTGGTAGTGGCGGGCGACGATCTGCGAGCCCTGCACGCACCGCCAGGCGAGCACCATCCGGGCCCGCGCCGCCTCGAGCACCACGGCCTGCACCTCCGGGTCGCTCGACTGCGCCGCCGCGGCGAAGCGGCCCGCCGCGCCCCACGGCTCGAGCACCTTGAGATTCAGGTTCGTGGCCAGCGCCGCCGCGGCGCGGGACCGCGACTCGTGGTCGTCGCCGTCGATCCGTCGCGTGGACCCGTAGAGGATCCCGCGGGTGCCGGCCGACAGCGCCGCCAGCGAGGCCAGGCAGAGGCTCTCCGCATCGACCGCCAGCCCCTGCCCGCCGATCCCTGAGAGCGACGCGGCCTGGAACGCCGTTCGTGGATCGAGCTCGGTGGACAACGCCGCCAGGAGCGGCGTGCCCGGGCGAGTCAGGCGGGGCCGCTCGCGGAGCCAGGCGAGGTAGTCGAGCAGTTCCAGGCTGGTGCCGAGCACCGTGCGGCGGGCCACGAGCATGTCGACGTGCCGCGAGATGGCCCGCAGTCCGGAGTCGGCGGCCGCGATCACGGGCCGGCCGCAACGGGCGTCGCAGGTCCGTGTCCGTCGCACCCGCTCCGCGAGCGTCGCGGCGTCTGCTTCCGCCAGGCCCTGCCCCAGATCCCAGAAGAGCACGCGATCCCACCGCGGGGAGAAGGCGGGCAGCGAGTCGAGGTCGCGGATGTCGACGTCGGGCAGCTCGGGCGGCGGGCAGATGAGCCAGACGTTGGCCTGCTCCGCTTCGGCCAGCAGGTCGGCCGTCGCCGGGGCGGCCAGGCGGACGCAGTTGAAGCCGAGCCGCGCGATCGCCTCGAGCGGCTCGCCATTGTGATCAAGGCTGCGGGGGAAGAAAGGCAGCCCGCCCACCTCGAGCACGCCCCGCGTCAGGGCGGCGGGCGGGGGCGGCGCCGGCCGCGCCGCCGGCGCGGGCGCGTCGTAACGGACCGGCCGCACCGCCGCCGGGCTGTCGCCGCCGCCTGCGGACGTCGCGAGTGGTGCGGCGATCGCCGCCTCCACGTGGAGATCGTCGATCGCGAGGTCGTACTGTCCGGGCGACGAGTAGAGATCGAGCACGAGATGGGTGGCGGTGGCGCCCGTCAGGTCGCCCCGGGGGCCGTGCTCCGCGCGCAGGGCCGACAGTTGCCGGTCGAGCCCTCGGGCCACGTCTGCGACCTCGAGACGTTCCCAATGGTCGGCATGTCGCGACGCCGAGCCGGGCACGAGTACCTCGAGCGGTCGGCCGGTGGCGGGGGCGGGAAAGCCCGGCAACGCCACCCGCAGCGCGAGCCTGACGGCCGGCCGATTGGCCCGCACCCAGACGGCGGCCCGGAGTTCGTCGATCACCGCCGCGCTGCCGATCGGGAACTCGAACCGCAGGGTCGTGCCGGCGCCGGCCTCGAGTCGGATCCGCTCGCCGCCGTGGCCGCGATGCGCCGCGTCGGGCGCGAGCGCATGCACGCCGAGTCGGGGGCTGCAGTCCGCCGTACCGAGGGACCACCGCGGCCGGCCCGTCTCGAAGTCATCCTCGAGGTCGGCGGCGGTCGCTGCCGTCGAGATCACCACCGCGACCAGCATGCCCGCCAGCGCGGCGAGAGGCCACGGTGCGGCGGTTCCACGGCCGGATGGCAAGGGGGGCTCGAGCATGGGGTGTCGCGATAGGCGTCCGCCGCGGTCCGGCATCGCCGCACCGACAGCCGCCGCGCGCGGATCGACCGCTGCGCGGGGAATCTGGGCGGTTCCGGGAGAGAGCGGGGCGGACGAGAACGGGAGGATTTTCCGGACGGGCTTGTACCAGGACGGCAGTGGCCGGCTCCAGAGCGATCGGGGCCGGTCACGGGTCGGCTTCCGGCCGCTGGGGCGGGTTACGACGGTTTCGCAGGGGCGCGACCGGTCACTCTGCGGTCGGATCCGCCATCGGCCGCAGGCGGCCTTCCGGCCGCGGCCCAGGTGCGGAAAACAGATTTGAAAAACCTGTGCCGAAAACCACCCTGCCGTGGGATTTCGGTTAGAGTATCAAGAGCGGTCGCTCGCCGGCTCGAACGCGTTTCGCTGAGCCGGGGCGTGCATCGCCTCCCAGGGACGCGTCGGCCCGCCCCCTGGCTGCCCACCTTGCCCTCCCCGCCTCCGCGCTGTCGCCGCTTCCGCAAGGGGCCGGCTGCCGGTCCCGCCGCCCGTCCCTTCGTTTCAGCGCGCTCACGAGCATGATTCCCTCGACGGCCGACGAACTCGCCCACCGCGTGGAGCAGCTCGAACTTGCCACGGAGGCCCAACTCGACGGCGCGTGGAAGGAACTCGGCGGCCGCAACGTGCCGGTGGCGGAGTTCGGCGCGACGCTGGTTCGCCGTGAGCTGCTGACGAGCTACCAGCTCGACCGTCTGATGCGCGGGGAGACCGGCGGCTTCTTCTACGGTCAAGCGAAGATCCTCTACCAGGTCGGGGCCGGATCGTTCTCGCGGGTGTACCGCGCGATCCACGTCGACAGCGGCCGCATCCTCGCGGTGAAAGTGCTGCGCAGCCGCCACAGCTCGGATCCCGAGAAGCGCAAGGCGTTTCAGCGGGAGGGCGAGATGGGGCGCCTGCTGCGCCACCCCAACATCGTCGCCATCGAGGACGTCGGCGAGACGAACAACACGAGCTACATCACGATGGAGTTCGTCGAGGGGCAGACCCTGCGCGAGCTGGTCCGCGTCCGCGGCGCCATCGACCTTCCCCGGGCACTGGTGCTGCTCCGCGAGATGCTCGAGGGCCTTGAATACGCCCACCGCCTCGGTGTCACCCACCGCGACATCAAGGCCTCCAACGTGCTCATCTCGTTCACGGGCCAGGCGAAGCTCGTGGACTTCGGCCTCGCCGGCGGCGACACCACCGCCAGCAAGGCGCTGCGCCGCTCGGGCCAGCCACGGACGGTCGACTACGCCACGCTCGAGAACGTCGGCAAGGTGAAGGACGACAGCGTCCGCAGCGACATCTACTTCCTGGGCACGGTGGCCTACCTCATGCTCTCGGGCGCTTCGGCGCTGCAGGAATCCCGGGACCGTTCCGTCCGCTCCGACCCGCGGCGTTTTACGAGCGTCGAGCCGCTCGCCTGGAAGGCGCCGGAACTGCCGCGGGAGGTCGTCGACCTCGTCTCGCGGATGATGCACCTGAATCCGGACGAGCGGTGGCAGACGGCCACGGAGGTCCGCCGGGCCCTCGAGCCGCTGATCGGCCGCGACTTCGCCGCCGGCGCAGCGCCCGTAAAGCCCGCCCGCCCCGTCGCGCAGCAGTCGGCATTCAAGGCCACGCTGATGCTGGCCGAGGCCTCGCCGGAAGAGCAGGGCAAGCTGCGGACGCTCCTCAAGGATCTCGGCTACAGGGTCCTGCTGACGGAGAACCTGCAGCGGGCGCTGGTGCGGTGCGCGGAGACGCCCCGCCCAGCCGACTGCCTGGTGATCAGCGGAGGCTCGTTCGGCGAATCGGGTGTGGAGGTCTTCAACTCCCTTCCGCAGGACCCGGCGTTACAAAACGTGCCGGCGTTGTTGCTCGTCGAGCCCGGACAGCAGGATTTGGTCGCGCAGGCCCGCGGCGACGAGCGGCGGCGTGTCGTCACGACGCCCCTCCAGCCGGAGGCGGTGACCGAGGTGCTCGACGCCGTGCTCAAGCCGGGTTGAACCGGCTGGTTGGTGATGCGCCAGCGGCTCGAGCAGTGCACGCGACCTGGCTTTGGGCCGTCGCGGCGACAAGTTTTCAACGTGTCGAATGCGGGTTGCGTGGGCGCCGGTGAGGGGCCGCCCACACCGCGTCGCCGGACGTTCGCTCGGGGCATCCTGCCCCTCGCTCACTCGGATGCCGACTTCACTTCGCCATCCTGGCTGCGCTCGTCGGCATACGCCGGCTCTCGCGGCGTGGGCGGCCCCTCACCTCCCTCCTCGTGGCGACAAGTTTCTAACTTGTCGAGTCCGTGGTGCTGCACGACAAGTTGAAAACTTGTCGCCACGGGGCCCGGAGCCAGAGCCAGAGCCAGAGCGCTAGGCCCGGAGGGCCGTGTCAGTACCAGCGAGCGGAGGCTCGCCAAGGCAATGTCGGCAGGATCCGAGCCTTGCCGTGAAGTCAGCCGGCGACGCCCTCGCCAGCCGCCGGAGGGCGGCCAAGCGGCTTGCTTCAGACGGGCATCCGCCCGTCGGGGGGCCGGAGGGCC
>JBJOKF010000066.1:0-11651 GCA_046046235.1 Planctomycetota bacterium
TCTCGAAGCGATCGTGGTCGGCGACGAGGTCGAGGTCGACGGATTGGTCGAGCGGGGCGGCTACGCGCCGAACGTGCTGCCAATCACGATCCGCAAGGTCGGCAGTCGGCCGCTGCCGGAGCCGCTTGTCATCGATGACGAGCGGTTTTTCAGCGGCTGTGACAATCTCCGACGCGTCGTCGTCGAAGGCGTGGTGCAGGGCGTGCGCGAGGATAACGAATACTGGCTGCTGCTCATGGAAAGATCGTCGCGGCCGTTCGTCACCAAGATCCTGCGGGCAGCCGTGGCCGATCCGGCCGCCACGCTCGTCGACGCCCGAGTCCGGCTGACCGGGATCGTCGGTGCCCTGTACAACACGCGCGGCCAATATCTCTATCCGTCGATGCTCCTGAGCGAGGCGGCGGACGTGGAGATTCTCACGCCTCCGCCGGCGAGCCCGTTCGAGATCCCGTTCACGCCGCTCGAGTCGCTCGACCATTTCACGTCTGCCCCGCCGAGCGGTCATCGCATTCTCTCCGCTGGGGTCGTGAGCTACGCCGTGCCGGGCGAGTGCTTTTACCTGCAGGAGGGCTCGACCGGCGTGCGTGTCGCGGTGCGGACGCAGGAAGTGCCGAAACCGGGCGACCGGGTGGAAGTCGCCGGCTTCCTGGATCGCAGCCGCGACTTCGCCGGCCTCGCCGAAGCCGTCCACCGCGTGGTGGGCCGGGCACAGCCGCCCGATCCGCGCCGGCTGTCGCCGGCCCAGGTGATCGAGATCTCGAGCCGGGCCAGGACGAAGGGGCAGATGGCAAAGCCTGGCGACTTCGACGGCTGCCTGATTCGGTTCTCAGCACGACTCGTCGACGCCCGCCAAACGCCCGACGGTGGCGTGCTGCGGCTCGATGCCGACGGCGAGGGCGTCTCCGCGCGGCTGTCCCGCGAAGCAATGCGGCGGCTGCCGGCCCTGGAGGCGGGCACGGTGGTGGACGTCACGGGCATCCTGCAGATCGACCTGGGCGACCGCTTTCGAGCCAGGCCCGCGGCGACGGAAGTGGCAAACCAGGCATTCATCGAGCGGCTTTCGCTGCTCGTGCCCTCGGCGGCCGAGGTGCGGATCGTCGAGCGGGCGCCCTGGTGGAACTCCCGGCGACTGGCCGGCGCCTTGGCGGCACTGGCCGCGGTGCTCGTGGCGACGGCCGTCTGGGCAGCGCTCTTGCGGCGGCAGGTGGCCGTGCAGACCGGGCGACTCGTGAGCGAGATGCGGCGGCGGCGCGAGGCGGCGGTGGAGTTTCAGGCATCGCTCCGCGAACGCAATCGGCTCGCCGCGAACCTGCACGACACGCTCCTCCAGACCCTCGGCGGCGCGGGCTTCCAGCTCGATACCTGCCGCCGTGCCGTCGCCCGGGACGATCTCGACGAGACTTCCGAACACCTCGACGTGGCCCGCCGCATGCTCCGGCACGCCGTCGGCGAACTGCGGGGCAATGTCTGGGCGCTCAAGACGATGCCGCTCGCGGGGCATTCCTTCACCGAGGCGGTCGAAGCGATGGTCGCGCAGCAGCGCGCCGGGCAGGCGGCGGAGATCGAGTGCGCGACGGCAGGCGAGGGCTTCGACCTGCCCCGGTTCGTCCAGGGCAATCTCCTGCTCGTGGTGCAGGAGGCGATTCGCAACGCCCTCCAGCACGGCCGGCCGACACGGATCGTGGTGCGGGTCGTGCAGGACGCCCCGTCGCGCACGGTGAGCGTGACGATCAAGGACGACGGCGGCGGCTTCGTGGTCGCCGCGGCCGACGGCCCGGCGCAGGGCCACTTCGGGCTCCAAGGCATGCGGGAGCGGATCGCGGGACTCGGCGGCACGTTCAGCGTCGAGAGCCGTCCCGGTGCGGGCACCGCGGTCACCGCGACAGTCACGTCGCCGGCCTGGGACCGTCAACTCGAAGATGCATGACCGCCGACTTCTGCGGCTCTTCCCCCGCCGGGGTTATGGCCTGGCGTGAGGACGGAGGATCGGCTATTCCGATTGGCATCGGCGCCGACGTCGTTCCTGCGCGATGCAGGCCGCTGGCGTGTTGCGCCTGACCGTGGCCTGCGATTCAGCCCAGCGGATCGTGTCCTGGATGGCCCGCCAGCGGGCGACGGGGCTCCACGCTCGTTCGCGGCGCTCGTGCTCCCTCAGGGCGAGATCGTCGGGGGGCGACGGACTCGAGCCGTCGGAAGTGGAGTTCATGGCAGTCTGTCATCCTGTCGTGCGTCGCGACGCGCGAAGCGTCGCAGGGCCTCGATGCGGGATTGCCGTCGGTGCTCAGGCGGGAGGGCGCGCTGGCAGGCGAGCATATCCTCGTCGCAGAGGCCCCGATACGGCGCCCCGCCTGCCGTCCGTCCGGCATGTGCCCGGGCAGCGCTCTCTTCCCAGGACGGAAGCCCCTTCACGGCGCGAAAGATGTCGATCGCACCGCTCGGGCTCGTGAGGTAGAAGACATCCTGCCGCGCGAGCCAGCCCGGCTGGGCCGCGACGGGTCGCCCGTCCCGTTCCGCAGCGCCCCAGGACGCGTCGAGCATGCGGAGGGCGGTGTCGCAGCGTTCGCGGTTTTCGGCGGTGTCGCGAACCCAAAGATCGATGTCGTATGTGAGCACCGGTTCGTGACGGAGCGGGAAGTTCATGCCCCCGATCAGCAGAGACTCCACCCCGCAGTCGGCGAAGGTGCGGAGAACATGGTCGACGTTCATGCCGTCGTTCTCTCCGCGGCTTTTCGAGGTGTCCATGCGCCGGAAGGCCGTCGGCAGGTGCTCGAGCGCGAGACGCGATTGGGGCTGTGCGCGACCATGCCGGCGACTCCGTGCCCGCGGCCGCCGGGGCCCGGCGAGCAGAGTGTTCAGCCTGCGGGGAAGCCGGGAGCCGTACCGCCTAGCCGAAGCGGGCGACCGCATAAGACTTCTTGCCCGACCGCAGCACGAGCGTCGTGCCGCCGACCAGGTCGGCGGCCGTGAGCCGATGGGCGGGGTCGGCGACGCGGCGATTATTGACGTAGGCCCCGCCTTGCTCGATCGTGCGGCGGGCGGCGCTGCGGCTGGCGGCGAGGCCGGTCTCCGCGAGCGCCTCGACGAGGGGCAGCCCCTCGCCGTCGAGGGACTGGCGGGCGAACTGCTTGCTCGGCACGTCGGCGAAGATCTCGGTGAGCTGGGCCTCGTCGAGGCCGCCGATCTCCGCGCCGAAGAAGATGTCGGTGGCCTGGCGGGCGGCGACGAGGCCCGAGTTGCCATGCACCAGCCGCGTCAACTCCTCCGCGAGCCGCTTCTGCGAGTCGCGGGCCGCCGGGTTGGCCGCCCGCTTCTCGTCGAGGCCGCGGATCTCGTCGAGCGGGAGCTCCGTCAGCCGCAGCAGGCAGCGGCCGGCGTCGGTGTCGTCGAGGTTGATCCAGTATTGATAGAAGCGATACGGGCTCGTGCGGCGGGGGTCGAGCCAGATCGCGCCCGACGCGGTCTTGCCCATCTTCGTGCCGTCGGCCTTGGTGAGGAGCGGGCAGGTGATGCCGTGGAGATCGCGGGAGCGGAGCCGGCGGCCGAGCTCGATGCCGGCCGTGATGTTGCCCCATTGGTCGCTGCCGCCGATCTGCACCCGGCAGTCGAGCGCGTCGGAGAGATGCACGAAGTCCCAGGCCTGCAGCAGCATGTAGCTGAACTCGGTGTAGGACAGGCCGCCGTCCCGCTCGAGGCGGCTCTTCACGGAATCCTTGGCGAGCATTTGTGAGAGCGGCACGTGCTTGCCGACGTCGCGAAGAAACTCGAGGTAGCCCACGCCCCGCATCCAGTCGGCGTTGTTGACGACGTGCACGGTCGGGTTGCCGGCCGCACCGGCCGCCGCCGCCGCGAGCACCGCCCGGATCTGCCGCTCGACGCCGGCGACGTTCGCGGCGAGCTCGTCGGCCGACAGCAGGTTGCGCTCCTCGCTGCGGCCGCTGGGGTCGCCGATCATACCGGTGGCGCCGCCGATCAAGGCCACCGGTTCGTGCCCGGCGGCGACGACGCGGCGCAGGAGCACGAGCGCCACGAGATGCCCGACATGCAGGCTGTCGGCCGTCGGATCGAAACCGGCATAGACACGGCGGCCGGGCTGGGCGAGCCAGGTTCGCAGGGCCGCCGCATCGGTGCTCTGGTGGACGAGTCCGCGGGCTTCGAAGTCGGCGAAGAGATCAGTTGGCATGTGAGAAGAGGCTCGTGTGTGAAAAAGGCGGCCGGGGGTCGCGCGCAGCCGTCGGTGAACGTTGACTGCCAGAGTTGGGGCGCCATGCCCGTGGAGTCGATGTCGTCAAAGTCCGCCGGCGGCGAGCACGTGCCCCGGGCCGGCGGCTTGGGCGAGTTGCCCCGATTCGTCGTGTGCTTTCAGGTTTCGAATCACCGCCAGATGTCGTCGTTCGCGAACGGATGCGCGGGGCCGTCGAGCCGGGCCGCGGGCATGGCCTTGAGGGCCTGCTCGGCCAGGCGGAGGTCCTCGCGCGACGTGATCTTGAGGTTGATCGGTGATCCGGGCACGATGGTCACCCGCTGGCCGATCGCCTCGACGAGCTGCGCCTCGTCGGTCGGTTGCGTGCCCTGCGACGCGGCGTGGGCATAGGCCTTCTCGAGGACTGCCCGCGAAAATACCTGCGGGGTCTGCGCCTCCCAGAGGCCGGTTCGATCGACCGTCTCGGTGATCTGCTTGTCGGCGTCCACCCGCTTGAGCGTGCCGACGACCGGGATCGCGAGGATGGCGGCACCGGTCTTCGTGCCCGTCTCGAAGACCCGGTCGATCCAGGCGGTCGCGATGCAGGGGCGGGCGGCGTCGTGGATCGCCACCATGTCGATGTCGGGGGAGAGCTTCTCGAGCCCCCGAAGGACCGACTCGGCCCGGTGCGTGCCGCCTTCGGCCAGCGTGATGCCCATGAACGCCAGGCTCGCGCCGAACTTCTCGAGGAAGGCTTCGCGGTCCTCGGGGGCCACGACCACCACGACCTGCTTGACGTCGGACCGATCGGTGAATCGCTCCGCAGAGTGCAGCCAGACCGGTCGCCCGGCGAGGGGTGCGAACGGCTTCTTGTAGTGGGCATCCTGGAAGCGGCTGCTCTGGCCCGCCGCGGCGAGGATCACTCCGAAGTTGGGCATCACGCTGGGTGTCGAGCGCTTCGGAGCCTAGAAGGCGCCGCCGCCCATGCCTCCGCCGCCCATGCCGCCACCCATGCCACCGCCACCCATGCCTCCGCCACCCATGCCGCCACCACCCATGCCGCCACCACCCATGCCTCCGCCGCCCATGCCACCACCACCCATACCACCACCCATGCCACCACCACCCATGCCACCGCCGCCGCCACCACCGGTGCCCTGGGCGCCGCCGCCGGAGAAGTTGAACTGCGTCACCTGACCGACCCCGGAGAAGAGCGGTGTCGCCGTGACGCGGACATACCGTCTGTCGGCGGAGACGACCGCTTGCGCGAACATGTTCGTGCCTTCGGGCAGCGTCGTGATGATCGGCTGATAGCCCGCGGCACCGCTGCGGAAGAACGGCATGCCCGGACCGCCGGGGGAGCCCGTCTGCGGCGCGGTGCGGCGGCTCTGCGAGAGCGAGGCGGCAGCTCCTGGGTCGGCCATGCCGGCCAGCTGCTGCGCGAGGATCGCCTGCCCGAGCTGCTGCTGGGCGACGACGTCCTGGGCGACCTGGGCGTCGAAGACAGGCTCGCGGCGCCGGCCGGCCGGCACGTCGATCGTCACGGCGGCGTCCTCGGCCCGGACGGCGATCTGCTTCTTGAGCTTCTGCTCGAAGGGAGTGCCGCGATAGAGGGTGACGGTCGCCGTCACCGTGTCGGCCGCCACCTTGCCCCACGTCCTCCGCACGAGAACCCGATAGGTGCCCGGGAAGGCCTCGGTGGCGATGTACCGCTCGCGATGCGTCGCATTGGCGGGGTCGGCCGGGGCGTCGGTGTCGGCGAGGAGCGTCCCGCCCGAGCTCGATCGGGGGGAGGCGAGCGAGCAGACGGTGCCCGGCGGTTCCTCGACGATCAGGTCGATGTCGGCGTCGCCGTTCCAGGTGAGCTCGAGTTCGATGTCGCGAACCAGCGCCCGATCGACGGCGGCGCGGAAGTCGGCGGCCTCGTCCTTGCGGCCGGCCTGCTCCAGCGCGTCGATCGTGGTCTTGGCGAGCCGTCCTGCGCGCGTGAAGATCTCCCGCTGATCGGCCGGCCATTCGTGCGCGAGCACCCCGGGGCAGGCCCAGCGCAACGTGGCCTGGTCGTCGGCGCGGGCCGCGAGCGTCATGGCCAGCGCATACGCCTCACGGTTGGCCGGCTCGACGTTGGTGATCTGCTTGCAGAGGCGGATGGCCCGCTGGGGCGAGCCGAAGCGGGCCAGGTATTGGGCCAGCGCGAGCAGCTCCGTCGGAGTCGAGGCGAACTCCGCCGTGGACAACAGCGCCCGTTCGACCTCGTCCCGCGGCTTCCCGGCGGCTTCGAGCGCGAGCGCGAGCGCCTCGTACATCCAGGGCTCGGCGCGGCCGCAGGCGATGGCCGCCGAAAGCAGTTCCGCCGCCCGATCGAACCGGCCCTGGCGGCCGAGATCGGTGGCGGTCGTCCGCAGCCTGGCCAGGCGGATGGCCTGGTCGCGGGCGGCAGCTTCGGGAGTCGCGCCATTCGGCTCCGCCGTCAGGTAGGCGGCGACGGCTGCAAGGACGTCTTCAGCGGCGATGACCGCCCCCGGCAGACCGATCGCATCGGCGTCGACACGTTCGGCCGCGTCGCCCTGGGCATCACTCGCAACCCGCGGGCGCGTGGCTTCGGCGGGGGCGGTGACGGACCGGCGCGGAGTCTGCGGCAGCGTGGCCGCGTCGGGCTTCTCGCGCCGCGCCACCCGCTCTTGCACGTCGGCGATCTGGAACATGCCGCCGCCCATGCCGCCGCCGCCCATGCCGCCCATGCCGCCGCCGACGCCCTGGCCGCTGTTGACGCCCCCGGCACCGCCCATGCCGCCGCCGGTCTGGAACGGATTCACGCCACCGCCGGCATTCAGCGGCAGGACGAGGTCGCCGACCGGATAGACCTTGATGACGAGGTTTTCCGCCGCCTTGTCCTTGGTCGTGATCATCAGGACCTCGTCCTTGATGAGGTAGGTGAGGTCGACGTCGCCGAGCAGGAGCCGTAGCGCAGACCGCAGCGAGATGCCCGAGACGTTCTGCGTGATCACGGTCGTGTCGAGGTCGAGGCCGGCGTCCTCGAAGGCCTTCTTGTCGGCGATGATCGGGATGTCGAACTTGTCCTTGAGCTGGTTGATCACGTCGCGGAGCGGCGTCTCCTGGAAGTCGAGGCTCTCGACCGTCTTGTCGAGGGCGTCGTAGATCCGCTTCTCGCCGCTGCCCGGATTGGCGAGGTCGACCGACTTGTACTTCTCGCGGTTCTTGGTGATCTCGCGCCACTTGGCCGCGTCGGGGTAGTGGATGGGCGGCTCGTCGACGAACGGGATGGCGGCGATGTCGACGAGATGCATGGCGTCCATGAAGTTGCGCTGCATCTCGCGGCGGAGCCGGACGTTCTGGGAGTCGTAGTGAAGGATGCGGGCCACGATCGGCGCCGTGCGGGCCACCTCCCGTGCGGTCATCGGCATCGGGTAGTTGCCGTAGATCCGCGAGGCCTCGACCGCCATCTCGTCGGCCACTTCCCGCTCGGCGCGGATGAACTCGTCGTATTGCCGCTGGGGGTCGTTGGAGAGCTGGATCGGGTCGTCGTGCTGCTGGATCAGCGGCCGCTGGTACCGCTGCTCGATGCCCTGCGTGAGCAGCGCGTCGTACCGCTCGACGAGCTGCTTGAACCGCTCCTCACGGGCGCGCAGCTCGCCGTCGAGCCGCTGCCGCTCGCGGCCGATGGCCGCCCGTCGCTCCGCCGCCAGTTGGCATTCGAGCTTCTCGCGGGACCGCACCACCGATTCGCGGATGCTCATCTCGATCTGCCGGGAGAGCCGGTCGCGCATGGGAGGGTCGAGGTCCTCCGCCGAGACAACCTGCTGTTGGAGTTCCTTGAGATCGACGCGTGCCTGGTCGGGGTCGGTCATCATCAGGTGGCGGGCGTTGCGCAGCCGGACGGCGGTCTCCTGCTCCAGTTGCTGTGCCCGCACCTTCCGCATGGCGGCTTGTTCGGCCAGTTCGCTCCGCTCTTCGCCGATCTCGGCCGGTGGGGCCGCCTCGGCCGGCAACGTCTCGGGAGCGTCCGGCTGCCGCGCGGAGACCGAACGAATGACCGCGGCGGCGGTGTTGTCGGGATCGCGACGGAGCGAGGCCTGGGCCAGTCGCTGGGCGGCGTCATGGGCGCCCGCGGCCTCAGCCTGTCGGGAAAGCGCCGCCAACGTGGCGGCCTCGCCGAGGATCGCGCGGCGGGCGAGGTCGAGACCTTCCCGGCCGAGGAGCGGCAGAAAGCTGCCGGCCGTGTCGCTCGCATTGCGGGCGAGTTCTTCGAGATAGGCGTGCTCTTCCTGGGGCGGCGTGACCGGCAGCGGGAGCGAGACAGGCAGCGGCGCACCGCCGCCGCGGAGGCTGTCTGCGTCGCGAACGCTCGTGTCGAGGACCATGTCGAGGCTCGCCGAATCGAGCGGTCCGCCGACCAAGATGACCGAATCCCGATCAGTGCGGAGCGGCGGCATCCGCGCGGGCAGCATGGCGATGCGGGCGTTGGCGGCGGTCGTCGACAGGGCGACCTGTTCCGGCCAGGCGACGGCCGCCACGGCGAGGTCGGCCATCCTGCCTCCGGCATCCTTCGCGGCCATGGTCTCGTCGGGGACGAGCAGCATGCCGCCGGTGGCGCTCGAGATCGCGGCGAGGCAGGGCCAGTTGACCTGCGGGCCGATGCCCACGCTGGAAAAGGCGATCCGGCGCGACCGCAGCGTCTCGAGGACCCGCTGGAAATCGCCGGGATCGATGCCGCCGAGGCCCGGCCCGTCGCCGATATAGACGATGCTCCGCGGGCCGGTGGGCTGATCCGCGAACAGTTCGACGGCCCGGTCGAGCACCTCGATCAGGTCGGTGGATCCCAGCGGAGTCCTCTTGTCGAGCCGGTCGAGCGCCGCGTCGATCGCCGCGTCGCCGGCCGGTACGAAGCGGTCGGTGAGCGCGACGCAAGACACGTCGGCCGCCGCCGGGAGAAACCGGTCTTCCGGCCGGGCAGACTGGAACAACCCGACCGCCGCATCCCGACTGCGGACGCGGAATTCCCCCATCTGGCTGGCTGAAGTGTCCACGACGACGAGCACCCGCGCGGGCGCTGCGGGCATCTTGTCAGGCGCCCAGCGGAGGCCGATCGCGGCGACGGGGATGGATGTCGGCTCGCGCTGGAAGGCCTCCACGAAGGCGACCTTTACCGGCACCGCGTCTGCGGGTTCGGCACCGCGAGCGACGGCCGCGATCGGCACGACGGCCAGCACGGCCAGAACTCGAGACAGCGCTGCCTGCGGCACGCTGCCCCACGGCCGGCGGAGCCTCGGCATGGTGGCGGCACCGGGAGTGCTGCTGCGGGCGGAACGCTGGGCCATGGGATCCTCCAGACGGTCAGACTGTCACGATGAGCCATCGCTCGCGAGGCGGCGCAACCGCCCCTTTGTGTGAGCATATTTGGCGGCCCGTCGGCCGCCAACGTCGATCTGCCCGTGAATCGGGCGTTTTTCAGTCTTTTTCCCGATGGCGGGCGGTCGCTCCATCGACTTCAGGCGGTGGAACACGCCGCCGAACTTGGGTTGGAGTCGACGGGTGACCGCGACTATTTTTCACCCGCCGTTTCAGCGGTCGCAGCCGGGCCTCGGCCACCAGGCCGGAGTCGGTCGGGAGCGACTGAGTCGGCCGGGACGAGGGTCAGGAGAAGCAGGCATGGCTATGCACACTGCAGTCGGTTTTTGGGCACGGGCGCTCGCCGCAGCGTGGCACGTGTCGGTGATGCTGGTGGTCTGCGCCGTGCACGCAATTGTCGCCCCTGCGCAGCAGCTGCCGGTGGGGGCGGGGCGCCAACGCGGTGTAACGCCGGCCCCTCTGGCCCAGAACGCCGAAGATCCCGGCCGGAATCTGACGCCCGAGGAGCGGATCAACATCGCCGTGTACGAGGCGGTGAACCGCAGTGTGGCGAATATCAACACGAAGGGCACCGTCGCCAGCGGCTTGTTTCTCCTCGAGGTGCCTTCGGAAGGAGCCGGGTCGGGCATCGTTCTCGACACGCAGGGGCATGTGCTGACCAACTATCACGTCGTGGAAAACGCCCGCGAAATACAGGTGCTCCTGTTCGATGGCTCCTCGCACGCCGGGCGGCTCGTGGGCTTCGATCCGGCGACCGATGTCGCCGTTCTCAAGGTGGATGCTCCGCCTGCGCTCCTGGTGCCGGTGGCCTTCGGCACGTCGACCAACCTCCGCGTCGGGCAGCGGGTCTTCGCCATCGGCAATCCTTTCGGGCTGGAGCGGACGCTCACCACGGGCATCATTTCCAGCCTTAATCGCTCCTTGCCGACCAAAAGCGGTCGGACCATCAAGTCGATCATCCAGACCGACGCCGCCATCAACCCGGGCAACTCAGGAGGCCCGTTGCTCGACAGCAGCAGCCTTTTGATCGGGATGAACACCGCCATCGCCAGTCGCACCGGACAAAGCTCGGGGGTCGGTTTTGCCATTCCCGTGAGCACGCTCGGTCGGATTGTCCCGCAGCTCATTCGTCAGGGCAAAGTCATTCGGCCGGACGCCGGCATTTCACGCGTGTATCAGACCGACAAAGGTCTGTTGGTGGCCGCGCTCACGCCCGAAGGCCCCGCGGAGCGGGCGGGAATGCGGGGATTTCGCGTGATTCGAGAGCGCCGTCGGCAGGGGCCGTTCGTGGCGGAGTTCGAGCGGGTCGACCGGTCCGGGGCGGACCTGATCGTCGCCGTGAGCGGTGAGGCCGTGCGAACGGCCGATGATTTCCTGTCTGCCGTCGAGTCCCGTAATCCCGGCGAACAGGTACTCATCACCGTCGAGCGAGAAGGGCATCGGCTCGAACTGCCAGTCATTCTCGATGCCGAAAAATAGCGCGAGTCTGCAGGTTCTCCTGCCTGCGGCAGGGCTGTTCGTGCCGGTTTCGCAAGACTGCCCGGCTTGACCTCCCGACCGCCGATTCCGGGCTCCCGCGGCCCGAAATCAGGGAGGCGGAAAAATTTCATGGATCGTCCGCGGGGTCATTGACCTGCCCGGCGATCCTGCTAGACTTCCGAGACCTGGGACGTCAGTCGCAAGGTTGACGGCCTCGGGAAGTTCATTGGCAATTCGGCAGTTGATCTCTTTCGGTTTCGGCCGGCACGCGATCGTGACCGGCGCTGGCCGTAGGCGATTTCCAACACCCAACCAGCTGGGAAGATTTTTCTTTCCAGCGAGTAGGGCGGGATCGATACGGCTAGTTGGAAACAAAAAAGTTAGATCACTCTCTTCGAGCGATCGACGGGGCGTCACTCTTTATTGGGTGGCCTCCCGGAAGGCAAATCATTGGCCGTCTTCGGACGGTCACTCGGCTTCGTGCCGGGTAGAAAAGCCATCAATTGAAGGGTTTGATTCTGGCTCAGAATGAACGTTGGCGGCGTGGATTAGGCATGCAAGTCGAGCGAGAACCGTAGCAATACGGGGACAGCGGCGAAAGGGACAGTAATGTGTAGGTACC
>JBJOKF010000081.1:0-10597 GCA_046046235.1 Planctomycetota bacterium
TGTGCCGGAGGGCTGCCCGCGGGGCCCGTTTCTCACGCAGGCCGCGGTCTTGAAGGTCACGGCCAACGGCACCGTCACGAGTCCGGTGACCCGCGGGGTGTGGATCAACGAACGGATCCTCGGCAACCACATCCCGCCGCCTCCGGCCGGCGTGCCCTCCATCGATCCCGACACCCGCGGCGCGAGGACGATTCGAGAGCAGCTCGTGATGCACCGGGCCGATGAACGCTGCGCCGGCTGCCACGCGAAGATCGACCCGCCCGGCTTCGCCCTGGAGAGCTTCGACGTGATCGGCGGCCACCGCGACCGCTATCGCTCGCTGCACACAGGCGACACGCTCGTCGCCTTCCACTTCGCCTCCGGATGGGATCCCCGCGTCCGGCTCAACAAGCCTGTCGACTCGTCGGGCGAGATGCCGACCGGCGAGCGGTTCGACGACTTCACCGGATTCCAGAGCCTCGTGCTCAAGCGTCCCGAGCGCCTCGCGGCCAACATGGTCCGCCAGTTCCTGATGTATGGCACGGGCGGCGAGATCCACTACTCCGACCGCCGCGAGGTCGACCGCATCGTCGCCGCGAGCCGGTCGAGCAACTATGGGCTCCGCTCCCTCATCGACGGGATCGTGCAGAGCGAACTCTTCCTGACGAAGTAAAACGGTGCCAGTCGCGGTTTTGTTGGCCCCGTTTTTCGTCAGGCCCAACAGTCGCGTTCCGGGCGGCTGCGGAGGCCGTTGGCCTCGGCGTCGAGGCCGGTGGGTGTCGTGAAGACCTCGCGGACCGGATCGAACATGAGCTTCCGGCCGAGCATCCAGGCGATCGCCGCGGCATGGCAGGCGATGTGGCTCTTTCGCATCACGTCGGCGTTGCAGATCGTCGGCTTCCGCGACTTCACGCTGTCGATGAAGTTGCGGGTGTGGAGGGCCGCGTCGGTGCCCCGTGGGAGCTTGTCCTGCGAGGGGAGGGCGGCCCGCAGCAATTCGTCCGAGAGGTCGATTCCGCCCGCGTCGCCCGTTTCGACCCAGCCCGCGCTGCCGATGAACTTCACGGGGCAGGTGCCGAGCTTCGTGTTCCAGTTGGGGCTGCGGTCGCCGAACGGCGTGGCGAGGAAGTCGAGGAACAGCACCACGCCGTTGGCATAGCGGCACTCAATCCCCGCATCGGTCGGCTCGTAGGAGATTGGCGTCGTGTCGTCGGCCGCGTTGGCCCACTGGCAGAGGTCGGCCGTGTGCGCGCCCCAGTCGAGCAGCTTGCAGCCCGAGTCGAAGTCGTAGATGCCCCGCCAGCCGCCGGCCACGTATTTTTCGTTGTAGGGCCGCCACGGGGCGGGGCCCAGCCAGAGGTTCCAGTCGCAGGCTTCTTGAGGCGGCGTGGGCTGCGCCGGCAGCCAGTCGTTGCCGAGCGTGGGCTTATAGACCGAGGCGTTCAGCCGCTCGAGCTTGCCGAGCTTCCCGGAGCGGGCGAGGTCGACCGCGGCCGCGAAGTTCGGCACGCTCCGCCGCTGGGTGCCTGCCTGGAAGACCCGGCCGGTCCTCTTCATTGTGTCTGCGAGCCGCTGGCAGACCTCGATCGTGAGCCCGCAGGGCTTCTCGCTATAGACGTCCTTGCCGGCCTCCGCCGCCATCATCGACGCCGGAGCATGCCAGCGGTCGCCCGTGGCGATGAGGACGGCGTCGATGTCGTCGCGGGCCAGCAGTTCGCGGAAGTCGCGGTAGAGCCTGCAGTCGGTGTTGCCGTACTTCTCGTCGACCAGCTTCTTGCCCGCGTCGCGGCGCGACGCCTGCACGTCGGCGATGGCGACGCACTGCACGTCGGGCAGGGTCATCATCGAGCCGAGGACGTAGCGGCAACGGCCCCCGAAGCCGATGACGCCGAGCGTGATCCGATCGCTGGCGGCCGCGGCCGACTTCTCGAGGCCCAGGGCCCTGGCGGACACGATCGAGGGCAGGGCGGCGGCCCCGAGGGCGAGCGACCGGCCCAGGAACGTTCGTCGCGAGGATGAGCCCAGTGGACTGTCGGAGGGGTGAGGCTTCATCGTGGTGTGTCAGAGGTGAGGTCGAACCGCGGGCGATCGTGGGAAGACTCCACGGTAAACGACAGCGTGGACTTGTCGTTGTAGCGAGCAGGAATGATGCTCCTCGAGTCGAACTCAGGCGATGCGCCGGGCGGCGCGCCGGGCTCAAGCTTGCGTTTTTCAGCTACATGGGCCTGGATCGCAATGCGGTGGGGGCCTTTGAGGACGCGAATCGTAAAGCTGCCGCCTGTGATGGTCGCTCCCTCCGCCCGCAGGGCAGGGTCGTCAGGCGTGAAGACGACTTCCCCTTCCGAAAGCGGCTGGCCGTCGAGCGAGACCGTGCCCTGGATCGTGACACGCGGGTCGTGTCGGCCGCAGCCGGTCAAGGCGATGCCGACCGCACAGAGCATGACGACTCGCAAACGCCAGCGAAGCCGCGTCGCCGAAGCCAGGTTCATTCCCAGTTCCCCATGACCTCACCGTTGTTGCGCGAGCCGGCCGCCTGCCAGAGCGAGGCGTTGACCGAGTTCGTCACGAATCGAACGCTTCCATCGGCCATCGCCGCGTTCACGCCGTCGATGTGCATCGAGCGAGCATATTGGTACCACGTCGATGGGCCGCTGAGCGACGGCGCGAGCGGACGCCAGTTGAACCCAAACCGCGCGCCGTCGGCGACGGTGGTGTTGGGCGTGTTCTGGGTGCTGAACAGTGGCTCGCCGTAGGCGGGATTGAAATAGCTGCCGCGCCGGTCGGTGTCATTGGGCACGACGATGCCCTCAGAAAGCAGGGCCGTCTTCGAGAGGCCGTCGGTCACGTCGGAAGGCTTGGTTTTCGAGACACAGTACATGATGCCGTCGAGGTTGGTGCCTCCTCCGGCGGTGCCGAAAGTCCCCGAGGTGGCGCACGCCAGATAGCTGCCGCAAAATTTGGCCGTTCCGCTGCCACCTGTATTCATCTTGCCGGCACTGCCTGCGTTTGGATCGGATACACACATGAAGGCGGGGAACCTTCGACTGGACACTGCGGTCTGCCACGGCCATGTGCCCGTCCCAATGCCCGCCATCACTTGATCGTAGACTTCCGGGAGTTCAATGTAGGGGCTGATCATGATCATCCAACACCGGCGATCTGCGACCGAGGTGCCCGCGATGAACCCCCCCCATGACCCGTCCTTCTGAAGATAACGGTCGAGCGGGACGCTGAGACCGAAAGGAAAGACCCGTTTGGCATCCAGATGGTTGTGGATCGCGGTCGCGATCTGCTTGACGTTGTTCGTGCACGCGGACCGCCGCGCCGCCTCGCGGGCCACCTGCACGGCCGGGAGCAGGAGGCCGACGAGCGTGCCAATGATGGCGATCACCACCAGGAGTTCGACCAAGGTGAAGCCCGCGGGCTTCACGGCTGGCGCGGGCCCATCGCAACGGCCCTTTTCGTCAGACGCAGGAATCTGAATCATCCGGCACCCCCTCTCGCTTCCAGTGAACTTCGACCGAAGGCAACGTTTCCCTGCTGGAGCCGACTGCGACCATTCCCGCAAGCCACCGGGGCTCGTACCGCCCCTGTATGCGAAGGCCGACACGGGCACCGGTGTTCAGGGTCGGCCCACCTCTGCCAATGTCGTATGTCGGAATGGCCAGCGGTTTACCGGGCCGGTTTTCTGGAGATTTCGGAAGGCCAGGGCTCGGTATTCACCATGACTGCGCCGGGTAAACGGGGGCCGCGGGCGACATACTCCTGATATGCATCGGGTGGCCGACGCCGCCTCCCGGTTCGGACTTCGAAATGCTTCCCGCCGAACGGGTGCCGAGCCTCGTTTCCCGGTCTTTGGTTTCGTCGTCTTCCTCCCCGAATGCGAGGTGCTGTGATGGCACGATCTGGTTGGTCCCTCGCCGCGCAGGTCGTGCTTTTCGCCGCGGTTTCGGCGCCGGCTGCTGCCGCCGACCCGACCCTGCTCTTCGACGGCCAGACCTTCGCCGGCTGGAATGGCGACACGGAAAAGACCTGGCGGATCGAAAACGGCGAGATCGTGGCCGGTAGCCCCGAGATGGCAGCGCCGCGGAACGAGTTTCTCGCCACCGACCGGGAGTTCGAAAACTTCGAGCTGAAGCTCGAGTACAAGATGGACTGCACGGCGGGATGCAATGCGGGCGTGCAGTTTCGATCCCAGCGGATCCCGAACGACCACGAAGTGATTGGCTACCAGGCCGACATCGCCCCGGGCATGACCGCCGGCCTCTACGACGAGAGCCGACGCAAAAAGATGCTCGCCCTGCCGCCCAAGGAGGCGCAGGTGCAGGCACTCGCACTCGCCATGGGCGGATGGAATCAATACACGATCCGCGCCGAAGGCCGCCGCATCCGGCTGTCGGTCAACGGCATGCCGCTCCTCGACTACACGGAGTCCGACCAGAGCATCCCGCTCAAGGGAATCATCGCCCTGCAGATCCACGGCGGTCTCAAGGGCACGATCCGCTACCGAAATCTGCGGATCACCGAACTGCCCGCGGGAACTGCAGGCAAGACGGACGCGGCCAAGTCCCAGAAGGCCGCGGCATTCCAGCCGGCGCCGGGGCCGGCGGTGCTTCGCTTCGGCGAGCCGAAGCAGGTGGCGGTGCCGCTGCCGCCGCTCGATCGCGGCCGGTTCGTGATTTCTCCCGAGGAGACGATCGTCTGCCTCGGCCAGACTGACATGCTGCGGCTGGCGCGGGACGGGACGTTCGAGTCGCTCGTCCATCTGGCCGCCGCCGACCGCCGCCCGCGGATGCGGAACATGGCCTGGGAAGGGGACACCGTCTTCGAGCAGCGGCGTGACACCAGCTTCGGCTCCTGGCAGGAGCAGTTCACGGCGGCCGACGCGACGCTCGTCATCGGCTGGTTCGGCCAGGCCGAGATCGTGGCTGCGGCCGACGCTGGGTCGCCAGAGCGGATTGCCGCCTTTGTCGCCGCCTATGAAAAGCTGCTCGACCAGTGCGCGACGGTGACCAAGCGGCTCGTGCTCGTGTCGCCCCATCCCTTCGAGAAGCCGCCGTCGTCCGCGATGCCCGACCTCACCGGCTGCAACGACGCGGTGAAAGCGTACGCCGCCGCGATCAAGCAGCTCGCGCACAGCCGGCAGGCGGCCTTCGTCGATTGCTCCTCGCTTGCCACCGCGGCGGGGGCGCGGCTCACGGAGGACGGCGTCTTGCTCACGCCCGCAGGCCAGCGGGCCGCGGCGGTGCGGCTTGCAGAGACGCTCGGCATCGAGCCCACCGACGAGGCCCGCCTCGCCCGCGTCCGCGCGGCCGTGCTCGAGAAGAACCGCATTTGGTTCGACGCCTGGCGGCCCATGAACTGGTTCTTCGCCTTCGGAGCGGGCAGTGGGATCACGTTCTCCCATCCGGCGCCGGGCCATGAGCCGCTCAGGCTCGAGATGCGGGAGTTTCGGCCGCTCATCGCCGCGGCCGACGCCCGGGTGCATGAGGTTGCCGCCGCCATCAGAGACGGCAAAGACCTGCCGCCGACTGCGGCCGAAACCATGGCGCCGCAGACCGTTTCCGTGGCTCCCGGAGGCACGGCGGTGGATCATTCGCCCGCCGCCGAGCAGGCCGCCTTCACGGTCCGCGATGGCTATGAGGTGAACCTCTTCGCTTCGGAGGCCGACGGGCTCGTCAAGCCGCTGCAGATCCGGTTCGATGGCCGCGGCCGGCTCTGGGCCCTGTGCTCGCCGACCTATCCGCAGATCGTGCCGGGCGAGAAACCCGGCGACTACGTGCTCGTCTGCGAAGACACCGATGCCGACGGCCGGGCCGACCGGTTCACGAAGTTCGCCGAGGGGCTCTTCATGCCGCAGGCGATTGAGTTCGGCGATGGCGGCGTCTACGTCTCCGAAGCGACGGAGCTGCTGCATCTCCGCGACACCGACGGCGATGGCAAGGCCGACTCGCGCCGCGTCGTGCTCTCCGGTTTCGGCACGGCCGACGCCCATCACACCATCAACGGGCTGGAACGGGGCATCGCGGGCGAGCTGCTCTTCGGTCAAGGGCTCAACGCCACCACGGCCGTCGAGACGCCCTGGGGAGTCACGATGGGTCGCGGCGCGGTGCTGTTTCGGTACCGGCCGCGGACCGGCCGGCTCGACTCCTTCTTCACGAGCAACGCCGGCCTCAACGTGCAGGGCGTGACGACCGACGACTTCGGCCAGGTGATCCACAACTCGGGCGCGATCAGCGGCGGTTTCCATAGTTCGCCGGGCATGACGGCCGGCGCGGTGCGGGGGCTGTCCTACAAGGCGATGGTGAGCCCCGACCGCCGCTCGACCGGCGTGGAGATCATCGGCACGTCCCACCTACCCGACGACATGCAGGGCCGGCTCGTGTGGGGCGGGTTCATGAGCAACACGGTGCAGGTGCACACGATCTACGACGAGGGGGCCGCGCTCATGTGCCGCGTGGAGCCCGATCTCATCCGTTCGAGCCGACCAGAGTTTCGCCCGGTGGGCGTCCGCGTCGGCGGCGACGGCGGGATCTATGTCTGCGACTGGTACAACCCGGTCATCGGCCACTATCAATACAGCTACCGCGATCCGATCCGCGACCATGCGCACGGCCGCATCTGGCGCGTGACGGCGAAGGGCCGGCCGCTCGTGAAGCCCGCGCCGCTCGACGGCAAGTCGCCCGCCGAATTGTTCGCAGCGCTGCGGTCGCCCGAGCGGCTCGTGCGGCACGGTGCCAGGCAGCGGCTCGGCGATCTGCCCGCCGCGGTCGCCATTCCCGCAGTCGATGCCTTTCTGACATCGATTCCCGCTGCCGATCCGCTGCGGCCCCGGCTGCTCGTCGAGGCTGTCGGCGTCTGCCAGGCACACGAAGTGTGGCGGCCCGATCTCGTCGCGTTGCTCGCCGCGTGCGATGATCATCGGGCCCGCGCCTACGCCGCGCGGGTGGTGGGGCACCGCGGCGAATCGTTGCCCGCCGCGCACGCGGGCGCAACGCTCGAGGCGGGCCGCGGCGAATGCCTCAGGCTCCTTCAGACGCTTGCCGCCGACACAGCGCCGCTCGTGCGAATGGAAACGATCGTGGCCGCATCGTGGCTCGCCGACCCGCGGGCCGTCGTGCTGGCGACCGATGCCGCGGCCGGCTGCGGCGGCGACAAGGCGATCTCCTTGGCGTTCGCGAGCGCAATCGAGTCGCTCAGGCCCCAGTGGGTCGGGCCGCTGGCGGCCGGCACCCTCTCGTTCGGCGACAACTTCGCGAAGGTGGCGGCCTTCGTCGCGGCCGACAAGACGGCCGATAGCCTGCCTGCCGTGCGGCGGGTGGCCGAAGACCCGGCGACACCAGCCGCGACTCGGCAGCAGGCGCTCCTGCTGCTCGGCGCCGCCGGCACCGCCGCCGACCTCCGCTTCGTGACGGCGGCGGCCGCGACGGCGGAGCCTCGCTCGGCGGTGCCGCTGCTCGATGCCGTGATCCGGGCGGCCGAGACGCGGCGGGGGCGGCCCGACGGTGACGCCGCGGCGCTCCTCGCGCCGCTGCTCGAGGCCGCCGATGTCGGCACGTTGATCCGCGGTGTGCGGCTCGCTGGCGCGTGGAACGTGGCCGCGGCCGCGCCGCGGGTGACGGCGATCCTGCGCGATGCAGAGCGGCCCGAGCCGCTCGTCGTCGCCTGCATCGAGACGCTGGGGCGACTTGGGGGCAAGGATGTCGCCGCCGCGCTCGAACCATTCGCCGCGCCGGCGCAGCCCGACGTGGTGCGGCAGGCGGCCGTGCGAGCGCTCCTCGCGCACGACGTGGGCCGCGGAGCCGAAGCCGCGATCGCCGCCGCCGCCGTGATCGACACTGAGCCGAGGCTGGCGGCGCTCGTGGTGCCGGTCGTCTCGACGAAGGGGGGCGTGGCCGCGCTCGATGCGGCCGTCGCGAAGGGGTCGCTCTCCATCGACACGGCCAAGCTCCTGCTGCGGATCCTCGCCGGGGCAGGGGTCGGCGACGCGGGGCTCACCGGCAAGCTGCTGGCGATCGCGGGCATCTCGGCAGCCCGGCCAGAGTATGACGCCGCGTTCGTGAAAGCGCTCGCTGACGAGGCACTCCAGTCGGGCGACCCGGCACACGGCCGCGAGGTGTTCCTCTCGAAGACCGCCAACTGCACGGCTTGCCACAAGGTGGGGAACGAGGGAGGGGCGATCGGCCCCGAACTGACGATCGTGGGCCAGGGCCGCACGCCCGAACTGCTCGTGGAGAGCGTGTTCTGGCCGAATCGCCAGATCCGCGAGGGCTATGTCGCCCGCCGCATTCTCACCGACGACGGCCGCGTGCTCACCGGCTACGTCCGCCGCGAGACGCGGGACTCGATCGACCTCTTCGACACGGTGGCCAACGCCACGATCACGCTCCCGAAATCCGCCATCGACGAGATGGAGGAGGCGGGCAGCCCGATGCCCGAGGGGCTCACCGCCGGCATGACCCGTACCGAGGTCCGCGACCTCATTCGCTATCTGGTCGAGCTGAAGGTGAAGTGAGGCACGGGCCGGGCGCGGGTTCGGCAGGGCGGCCGTCGGCGGTTACACTCGTGGCATGACCGCGCCGGAGCCGGATCGACATGCCGAGTTCGTCAGCCTGCTCACCGCCAACCATCCGCGGCTGCTGGGATACTGCATGTCTCTGGTTGGACGGCGGCACGACGCCGAGGATGTCCTGCAGAAGGCGAGCCTGACGATGTGGCGGAAGTTCGACGCCTTCACCTCGGGCACCGATTTCCTTGCCTGGTCGACGACGATCTGCTTCTATGAGGCGAAAAACTTCCAACGGCTCGCGGCCCGCTCGCCGCTGTCGTTCGACGAACGGCTGCTGGCCGTCCTGGCGGCCGACCGGCTCGGGGATCTCAGACAGCACGAGGAGCGGCTCGCGGCGCTCGACGCCTGCCTCGACACGCTGCCCGAGAAGGATCGACTGCTCCTCGAGGCGGCCTACGTCGATCGGACGGGGATCGCCCGACTGGCCGAGCAGCTCGGCCGGGCCCCGCAGACGCTCTACAACCGGCTCAATACGCTCCGCCGCTCGCTCGCTGCCTGCGTCTCCCGGCGGCTGGCCGGGGCCTAGTCACCGGCCACCGGCCGGGGCGGTCCGGGCGGGAATGCCCGCTGAAAAGCGTCTGGGGCGGTAAGTCCGCGGGCGGGGCGACATTCTTCAGTGACTGGAAAACCCACTGCTCAGCCCGCGCGCATACCCCGCCCCGCCCATGACCGATCCTGCCGTCGACAGCAATCGCCTTCACGATCTCATCAGCCGCCATACCGACGGGCTGATCACGCCGGAAGAGCACGCGGAACTCGCCGCGGCGCTCGCCGCCGATCCGGAGGCCCGTGGCGTGTGGTTTCTCCGCAACGACATCGACCTCGCGCTGGCGAGCAAGGCGGCGGAGCGGCGCGACAAGTTGCTCGTGCCGGAGGCGGTGCTCGCACCGGCCGGCGTGGCCTCGAAGCGGTCGCGTGCCGCAGGGCTCGCCGGCGCCGCGCTGGCTGCGGCCGGTGTCGCCGTGGGCGTGTTCGGCGCCTCCGCGGTCTGGGCGCTCACGGTGCCCTGGACGGGACAGTCGGATACCACGATCCCCGTGTTCTCGGAGAGCTTTGAACACGGTGCGTCGAAGACCGTGGCCGGCCTGCCGCGCGGCGTGGCTGATCCCGACGGCGACATCTGGCGGGGTGACGACGCGCTCGTGACGGCCGCCAGCCAGAAGGTCGATCCCATCGCCGGCGGGCGGATGCTGCGGTTCCTGCGGTCGACGCACGACGGCGAGAACTCGCCGAAGAGTGCCTGGAGCGACGTCTACCGGTTCGTCGACGCCCGTCCCTACCTCGTGCTGGCGGACCGGCAGACGGTCACTGCCCGGCTGGCGGCGAGCTTCGCGCTCTCGCCCGACGCCTGCGCCGAAGGCGAGGCCTATTCGGCGAGCGTGCGGCTCTACGCCTTCGATCGCGACATCTCCGACTCGCCCGAGCCGCTGTCGCTGGGGTGGGTGCTCGAGAACTGCGTCGCCTCCGGCATGAAGAAGGTGCCGCTGACGTGCGGCCGCCCCGGCTGGCAGCGGGTGTCGGTCGACGCGTCGCTGCCTGCGGACGCGAAGTACGTGCTGCTGCACGTGTCGGCCGTCCGGGACGAGCCGAAGCCCACGAGCGAGCCGGCCGTGTTTCGCGGCCACTTCGTCGACGACGTGTCGCTCGAACTCCACGCCCGAAAGCCCCTCCGATGACCAGACCGCGCCTGACGGGATCTGCGCCGCTGTCGCGGCGGGCCGTGCTGCGTGCCGCCGGCGTGGCCCTGTCGCTGCCGCTCCTCGAGTCGCTGCCGCGCCGGCTGGCCCGTGCGTCCGAGGAGGCCGCTCCGGGCGGAGCCGGTGCCGTCGGGGACGGCGGCCAGCCGCGGCGGATGGTCTGCGTGATGGTGAACACGGGTCTCATCCCGGCCAACTTCTTCCCCAAGGAGACGGGCGAGGGCTATGCGCCGAGCCCGTATCTGGAGCCCTTCGGCGATCTGCGGCGGCAGCTGACCGTCTTCAGCGGCGTGTCGCACCCCGACGTCACCGGCGGCCATTGCGGCGAGCAGGTGTTTCTCTCGGGGGCCCG
>JBJOKF010000112.1:0-2533 GCA_046046235.1 Planctomycetota bacterium
CGTCGATTACAACACGGCACAGTTTCGGCTGCAGCGGGCCCTGGGCTGGCCGATCGATCTCGCATCCGCTCCTGCCGCCGACGGCGCTGCGGGCTCCTGACGCGCGGCGGCTGTAGGCCGCGGCAGCGGAGCGATCAGGAGGCTGCGGGCCGTGGAGCCGATTTCCTGGCTCCGTGTCGGAGGTGTCTTGCTCGAGGCCAGGGCCGCGCGGACGGTCGGTTGACTTTCCACGCGGCCGGGCGAAGAGTCTGACGGACGGCGGAGCAGAACGGCTCCGTCTCCCAGGCATGGACGGCCCCCTCGGGTCTGAGGAGCACGTGATGTCCATGCGTCGCCGATCTGCCATTCGTGCCACGTGCCACGTGGCCGCCGCGGTCTGCATCGCGTTCTCCCTTCGTCTCGCGGCGGGAGATCCGCTGCCGACGAGCGGGCGGCGGGGCGGGGCGGTCGGGCCGACTGCTCGGGTGGCCCTCGGCGATCCGCGGCTTCTCGCGGGGATTCCCGGAGCGGGGCCGCTCACGCTCGAGCAGATCCGCACCTGGCTCACCGATCCGAGCACCACCGCCCCGCTGACCCTGGAACTGCCGGGGTGGCTCGAGCCCGGCGTTGGGCAAGTCAAGGATCTCGCGGACAAGCCGTTGACCCGCGGCCGGATCGAGCTCGGCCGGCAGTTGTTCTTCGATCCACGGCTGTCGGCCGATGCCACCGTCAGCTGCGCCACCTGCCACGAGCCGCAGTACGGCTTCACCATCGCGACGCCCGTCGCCAAGGGCATCGGCGGCCAGCCGGGCGCGCGGAACCCCCCCGCCCTGCTCAACCGCATCATGCTCTCCGTGGGAGACGACCGGCAGTTCTGGGACGGCCGGGCCACGTCGGTCGAGGACGCGCTCCTCCACGCGCTGTCCGACCCTACCGAGATGCAGGCGGAGCCGGCCACGCTCGTCGCCAAGCTCGCCGGCATCGAGGGCTACCGGCTCCAGTTCGAGCGGCTCTATGGCGATGTGTCGTGGCGGGCCATCGGCGACGCGATCGGGGCGTTCGTCCGCTGCCTGGTGACAGGCGATTCACCGTACGACGCGGAGGTGGCCTGGCGGTCCTACCGGAGCCTCGATGCCGACCTGCTCGCCGAAGACGCAGCACTCGCGGCGCGGCATGCGCGGGCGCGTGAGGCCGCCGCCCGCGCGCCGCTGACCGAGGCCGCCCGCCGCGGGGAGCGGCTCTTCTTCGGCAACCGGGCCTGGTGCAGCGCATGCCACAACGGCGTGAACTTCACCGACGAGAGCTTTCACAACATCGGCATAGGCCTCGCTTCGCCCACGCCCGACCTCGGCCGCTTTCGCGTCACCGGCCGCGACGAGGATTGGGGAGCCTTCAAGACGCCGACGATCCGCGGCGCCGTCCACACCGCCCCGTACATGCACGACGGCAGCGTGACCACGCTCGCCGACGTCGTCGACTGGTACGCCCACGCGGGCGCGGCCAATCGGAACCTCGACTACCGCTACCGCTGGATCGAGAGGACGTCGCTCTCGCAGCGCGACCGCGACGACCTCGTCGCGTTCGTCGAGGCCTGTAGCGGTCGGCTCCCCGCGGTCGCACAAGGGCGTCTGCCCCCCTGACGACGGTGGCTCAAAGTGCCCGCCCCTGGCTTCACGCTTCGCCCCCCGCCGAGGTCCATCATGCACTTCTTCGATCCCGACCAGACCCAATCCCTCCCCGTGCATGTCGCGCGTAGTTCGTCGTCCGCTGACGCGGGACCGCCTTCCGCCACGGCCTGGCAGGCCATGCAGGCCGACCATACCGCGTGGCAGGCAACGCTCGCCCGGTGGCGCGATGACGCCTCCCGCTGGAAGTCCGAACACGACACGATGCTCGCCCGGCTCGCCGAGATGCGGCGGGCCGTCGTCGAGCACGGTCAGTCGCTCATTGCGCATGAGTCGGCCTACCGCGAGATCGACCAGTCGCTGGAGGACTTCGGCATGTTGCTCGCGGCGCTCCCGACGACGATGCCACCGGGCGCTGCAGAACCGGCGGCAGTGCGTCACTGCGACCTCGCGGCAACGATGCGGCGAGTGGAAGACACCCACACCCGGATGCGGAAGCATCACGAAGCGGTCGTCGCCCGGATGGCGGACCTCGAGCGGGCCGCCTCCGCGCCCCTCTGACCGCTCCGCCCGTGACACGAGCCCCCACGCAGCGGGTCGACAGATGCCCAAGCGCCAGGCAAGGGCCTGCGCAGTGTCGATGCAGCCCGACCAGTTCGCGAGCACTGCCGAGGCCGCGGACGCCGCGTCTCCAAGGGCTGATTCGGATCTGAAAAACAGCAGCCCGCCACCGCCGGGAAGCGCCCCGCCCCGGCCCCGAAACCCGTCGCGGCACGGTTTTTGCTCTGCCGCGAAGCGGCGGGTTTGTGCCCGCGGTCCGGGATCGGCGTTTCGGAGACGCTCCCCGGATGCTCCCTGTTTTTCCTTCTGGAGGTGAGCGATGCGTCTGATGCTCGAAGCCGCGCCTGCGCGGCGGAGGCTCCTTTCGT
>JBJOKF010000129.1:0-10192 GCA_046046235.1 Planctomycetota bacterium
ATCCACTCCGAGCCGCCACCGATGACCACGACCCCCAAGCATCCGCGCATCGCCCGGTTCCGCACGCCCGCCGAACTCCGCGAGCACCTCGCGGCCATTTCGGCGCCGATTCCGCTCGACGACGGCGTGCTCTCGGCGGCGGATGGCTCGCCCCTGGCCGCGCCCGTCACGATCGGCGGCCGCGCGGTCGGCAATCGCTGGTGCATCCATCCGATGGAAGGCTGGGACGCCACGCTCGACGGCCTGCCCACCGACACGCTCCTGCGCCGCTGGCGTCGGTTCGGCGAGAGCGGCGCGAAGCTGATCTGGGGTGGCGAGGCGGTGGCCGTCGTGCCGGAAGGCCGGGCCAACCCCAACCAGCTCTGCGCGCCGGCCTGCGGCCGCGCGGGATTCGCGACGCTCCTGGAAACAGTCCACGACGCCCATCGCGCCAAGCACGGCCGCGACGACGACCTACTCGTCGCCCTGCAACTGACGCACTCCGGCCGGTTCTCCAAGCCGAACCCGGCGGGCCGCGTTCCGCGGATCGCCTACCATCATCCGCTGCTCGACGGCCGGCATGGCATCGATCTGAACGACGGCTCGTGCCTGCTCTCGGACGACGACGTCGAGCGGCTCATCGATGCTTACGTCGTCGCGGCCCGCGATGCGGCCGCCGCCGGCTTCCGGATGGTCGACCTCAAGGCCTGCCACGGGTATCTCGTCCACGAGTTCCTTTCGGCCCGTCGCCGACCGGGCCGGTTCGGCGGCGACTTCGACGGCCGCGTGCGGCTCCTCAAGACACTCGTCGAGCGGGTGCGCGACGCCTGCCCGGGGCTGCTCCTGGGCGTGCGGCTCTCGCTCTTCGACACGGTGCCGTGGCACAAGGTCGGCGACCATGGCGAGCCGTGGCCCCACCGCGACAGCCTGCCGTACGACTGCGGGTTCGGCGTCGACGCAGCCGACCCGGGGCGGATCGACCTGTCCGAACCGATCCGGCTGCTCGAACTGCTCCGCGACCTGGGCGTGGCCACGGTCAACCTCTCCGCAGGCAGCCCCTACACCGTGCCCCACATCTCCCGCCCGGCGGCCTTCCCGCCGTCCGACGGCTACCCGCCCCCTGAGGACCCGCTCGTCGGCGTCTGGCGGCAGATCGACGCGGCCCGGCAGGCGAAGGCGGCCGTTCCGGGGCTCGTGCTCGTCGGCTCGGGCTACACCTATCTTCAAGACTACGTGGCCCACGCCGCGCAGGCGGTGGTGCGGGCCGGCTGGATCGACCTGGTCGGCCTGGGCAGGATGGTGCTCTCCTACCCGGAGCTGCCGGCCGACGCGCTCGCCGGCCGGTCCCTCACGCGAACCGCGATCTGCCGCACGTTCAGCGACTGCACGACCGCCCCGCGAAACGGCCTCCGCAGCGGCTGCTATCCGCTCGACGACTACTACAAGTCGCTCGAGCCCGAGGCATCCGCCGTAAAGGCGATCAAGCAGCGGGCTTGAGCTCCCGACCGCAGCCGCGGGTACGATTGCGACCGTGGAGGAATCGCTGTCCAACGCGTGGCGGTGGTGGCTCGTGCTCTGGCCGCACGTGCTGGCCACCTCCATCCTCGTCATCAACCTCGTCGCGTCGGCCCACGCGATCCTCGTCAAGCGGGACACTCGGTCGACGATCGGCTGGGTGGGGCTGATCTGGCTTTCCCCCGTCTTCGGCGCGATCACCTACGCCGTGCTCGGCGTGAACCGCATCCGCTCGCGGGCCGGCCAGCTGCGGGCGGGCCAACTCGCCGTCGTCCACGAGCTCGCCGCCGCGGTGCCGACCACGGCGCGGCTCGAGGCGACCCTCGGCCCCGTGGGGGCGCCGCTCAGGTCGCTGGAAACGCTCGTGGGCCAGGTGACGGGCCGTCCGCTCGTCGACGGCAACCGGATCGAGCCGCTCGACGGCGGCGACGAGGCCTATCCCAGAATGCTCGCGGCGATCGACGGCGCCACCCGCAGCATCGGCCTCGCCTCATACATCTTCGACAACGACCCCACCGGCAGGCTCTTCGCCGAGGCGCTCGGCAGGGCGGCGGCACGGGGCGTCGACGTGCGGGTGCTCGTCGACGGGATCGGATCCCGCTACACGATCCCGTCGATCGTCGGCGTGCTGGCCGCCCGTGGCATCCGCGTCGAGCGGTTCCTGCCGACGACGGTGCCGATCTATTTCCCCTACGCCAACCTCCGCAATCACCGGAAAATTCTCGTCGTCGACGGCACGATCGGCTTCACCGGCGGCCTCAACATCCGCGACGGCTGCTGGCTCGAGCACAACCCGCGGCATCCGGTCCGCGACCTCCACTTCGAGCTGCGCGGCCCGGTCGTCACGCACCTGCTCGAGGTGTTCGCCGAGGACTGGGCGTTCGCGGCCGACGAAGTGCTCGTCGGGCAGGGCGCCACCGCCGCCAGCGAGGCGGCCTGGGCCGCCGACACGGCGCCCGCCGGCGTGATGCTCGCCCGCGGCATCCGCTACGGACCCGACGATCCCGACATCGGCAGGATCAAGCTTGTGCTCGTCGGGGCGCTCGCCGCCGCGCAGAAGTCGGTGCGGATCATGACGCCCTACTTCCTGCCCGACGACGCCGTCTGCCAGGCGCTCGACGTGGCGGCGATGCGCGGGGTGACCGTCGACGTCGTGCTCCCGGGCGAGAACAACCTCGCGCTCGTCAGCTGGGCCTCGACGGCCCTGCTCTGGCAGGTGCTCGGCCGCGGCTGCAACGTCTGGATGTCGCCGCCCCCGTTCGACCACACCAAGCTCGTCGTGGTCGATGCCGCGTGGGCACTCTTCGGCAGCGGCAACTGGGACGACCGGAGCATGCGGCTCAACTTCGAGTTCAACGTGGAGACCTACGATCGGACGCTCGCCGAGGCGCTCGACCGCAAGATCGCCGCCGTCATCGCCCGTTCCCGCCCAAAGACGCTCGCCGAGGTCGACGCCCGCAGCCTCCCGATCCGCCTCCGCGACGGCGTCGCCCGGCTCTTCTCGCCCTACCTGTGAAGCCGTGCCAAGCCGACGGCTTCCGGGGCTTTTCTCCGGTCGTTGTCGGCCCGGGCGGCATGCCCTACAAATGGCGACCATGACACTTTCCGCCCCCTCGTTCGATCCCGCCGCCGGCCCCGTCGACCAACTGCGGGCCATCGGCCGCGAGTTTCACGCCCGCAACTGGTCGCTCGGCACCTCGAGCAACTACAGCGTGGTCCTCTCCCGCGACCCGCTCGAGCTCTTGATCACGGCCAGCGGCAAGGACAAGTCGGCCCTCGGTCCCGACGACTTCGTCCGCGTCGATCCTTCCGGCCGCGTCAGCGACGGCTCGTCCCGCAAGTCGTCCGCCGAGACGCTCCTCCACTGCCTGATCGCCGACCTCGTGCCGCGGCTCGGGGGCGGCCCCGTGGGCGCCGTCCTCCACACCCACTCCGTCTGGAGCACGATCCTCTCCGGAGCCGACCTCGCCCGCGGCAGCGTCCGCATCGAGGGCTACGAGATGCTGAAAGGTCTCGAAGGGATCGGCACGCACGAGACGTTCGAAGAGGTGCCGATCTTCGCGAATGCGCAGGACATGACCGAGCTGGCCCAGCGGATCCGCGACCGGTTCGAGGCGGCGAACTGGGGCGATCCAAAGCGGCCTCCCTGCCACGGCTTCCTGCTCTCCCGGCACGGCCTCTACACCTGGGGCCGCGACCTGGCAGAGGCCCGCCGTCACATCGAAATCCACGAGTTTTTGTTCGAGGTGGTCGCCCGCAACCGCATGCTTGCGGCGGCCGGACACTAGCCCCCCCCGGGAGCACCCATCCCATGGCCATCGTCACCATTCCCTCCAGCGGCCGGAAGATCACCGATCCGGGCGAGATCAAGGCGTTTCTCGCCGACCAGGGGATCGACTACGCCGTCTGGCCGCTCGAAGACCGGGTCGATCCCGCCGCACCGGCCGCCGAGATCCTGGCCGCCTACGACGCCGAAATCGAGGAACTCAAGCGCAAGGGGGGCTTCGTCACGGCCGACGTCGTCGACGTCTACCCAGACACGCCGAACCTCGACGCCATGCTCGCGAAGTTCTCCAAGGAGCACACCCACACCGAGGACGAGGTGCGGTTCATCCTGCAGGGCAGGGGCGTCTTTCACATCAACCCGGGCGATCGGCCCGTCTTCGCGATCGAGGTCTGGTCGGGCGACATGATCAGCGTGCCGCTCGGTACCCGGCACTGGTTCGACCTCTGCACCGACCGCCGCATCCGCGCGATCCGGCTCTTCCAGGACACGAGCGGCTGGACGCCCCACTATCTCGATGACGGCGTCCATGCCGCCTACGAGCCCTTGTGCATGGGGCCGGCCTGGATTCCGGCATCGCGAGGGGCGGGCGCGTGATCGTCTTCGGAGGGCGGGGCATCCTGCTCGACGTCGAGGGCACGACGTCGAGCATCTCGTTCGTCTACGACGTGCTGTTCGCGTTCGCGCGGCGGCACGTCGCCGAATATCTGGCGCGACACGGCGGCGATCCCGACGTGCGAGCGGCGGCTTTGGGCATCGCCGCGGAAGTCGGCCTGGCCGACGCGTCGCTCGACGATGCGGCGGGCCGCGCCCGGATCGCGGCGGCGGCCATCGACCTCATGGACCGCGACGTGAAGAGCACGCCGTTGAAGGCCCTGCAGGGGAGGATCTGGCGGCAGGGATTCGAGTCGGGCGAACTCGTCGCGCACGTCTTCGACGACGTGCCCCCGGCGGTCGCGCACTGGGCCGATTCCGGCATCGACGTCCGCATCTATTCCTCGGGATCGATCGAGGCCCAGAAGCTTTTCTTCGGCCACACCGCCGCCGGCGACTTGCTGCCTCGTCTCCGCGGCCACTACGACACGACCACCGGCCCGAAGCGCGAGGCCGCCAGCTACCGGGCGATCGCCGCCGACATGGGGCTCGAGCCGCGGGAGATCCTCTTCCTGAGCGACGTCGGCGCCGAGCTCGACGCGGCCCGGCAAGCCGGCATGGCCACGGCCCTGGCGATCCGGCCCGGCAACCGGCCGGCCGACGGCCTCCTCGACCACGAGCCGCTCGAGTCGTTCGCCGACGTCGTCATCTGACAATCGACCGCCCTTCGGGATCATCATGCCACACTCCATTCCCGCCGGCGGCGACACGATCCGCTGTGCGGTCGCCGTGTCGACGGCACCGGCCATCGACGCGGGGCTGCGCGAAGCGGCGGCGGTCGCGGCCGAGCGGCTCGGCGGGCCCGCCGACCTCGCGGTGGCCTTCGTGTCGAGCAGCCACGGCGGCGCGATCCGGCCCGCGCTCGAGGGTCTCGACGACGTCGTGGCCGCACGCGCCGTGATCGGTGGCACGGCGGAGTCGATCCTCGCCGACGGCCGCGAGATCGAGACGGCACCGGCCGTCGCGGTCTGGCTCGCCCGGCTGCCGGGCGCGGAGATCGTGCCGTTCGCGCTCGAGCACGCGCGGACGCCGGACGGCGGCATGTTCGTCGGCTGGCCGGCGGCCCTCGACGATCCCTGGCCGGACAACGCCGCGATCGTGCTCCTGGCCGACCCTTTTTCCTTTCCTGTCGATGCGCTCATCGCGAGGCTGGCCGAGGATCACCCCGGCGTGCCGATCGTGGGGGGCATGGCCAGCGGCGGCGGCCATCCGGGCAGCAACACGCTCGTGGTCGGCCCGCGAACCTACGATTCGGGCGCCGTCGGCTTTCTCATCGGCGGCCGCGCGCGAGTGAGACCGGTGGTGTCGCAGGGCTGCCGCCCGATCGGCCGGCCACTTGTGATCACCAAGTCGGAGGAGAACTGCATCGTGGAGCTCGGCGGCCGGCCGGCCCTCGAGCGGCTTCGCGAGATCTACGGCGACCTCGACCCGGCAGACCGCCAACTCGTCCGCAACTCGCTCCACGTCGGCCGCGTGGCGAGCGAATACCAAGAGTCCTTCCAGCGCGGGGACTTCCTCGTCCGCAACGTCGTCGGCGCCGATCCCGAATCGGGCGTGATCGCCGTGGGCGACGTGGTCCGCACCGGGCAGACGATCCAGTTTCACGTCCGCGACGCCTCGAGCGCCCACGACGACCTGGCGACGCTCCTCGGCCGGGCCCGCGACGCGGGCGCCGCGCCCGCCGGGGCGCTCGTCTTCAGCTGCAACGGCCGCGGCACCCGGCTCTTCGCCGAGCCCGACCACGACGCCCGCTGCCTGGAGGCGGCCTTCGGGCCGATCCCCGCGGCCGGCTTCTTCGCCCAGGGCGAGATCGGGCCGATCGGCGACCGCAACTGCCTCCACGGCTTCACCGCCAGCGTCGCGCTGTTCGAGCCGGCCGACTGAATCCGGCCCGCCCCTGGCCAAACTGGCCGTGCTGGCAGTGCTGATACTGCCATTGCGGGTGCATCGCGCTGCGCCTACCCTCCCACCACTTTCCGGGAGGCAGCGCCCCATGGTGACGATGCGACCTCGACCGACCGCCGGGCCCGCGACCACGCCGTCGGCGATCGCCGTGGCCCTGTGCGTGGCCTCCGTCGGCTGCGCCCACCATCGCGCCGATCAATATGCCTACGCCCCGCCCTACGCGCCCCCGGTCTATCCGCAGCCGCAGATCGCCGGCGTCCCGCCCGTTACCGTCACACCAGGCCCAGCGCCGATGACCGCGGTCGCACCGGCCACCGTGATGGCGGCCGCCGTCCCGACCGCTCAGCCTCTAGACGGCGTCGTGCCGGCCGTGGGCGGCGCCTGTCCGCCGTGCACGACGGGCGAGGGGATGATCGTTCCCACCTCCGGATTGGTTGAGGGCGGCGGCCAGACGCCGCCGTGCCCGCCAGGGCCCTGACCGACACCGGCTGCGGCGGATCGCGACGCGGCCGACGCTCCGCGAGCCAGTGAAGAGAGTCGCCGTGATTATTCACTCCATCCGCCGCCGCTCGCTGCTGCCCTGGCTCGCCGCCGTCGTGCCGCTGCTCTCGCTCGCCTGGGCCGCCGTCGCCCCGGCCCGCGCGGCGGATCCGACGCCGGCTCGAGCGGCAACCCAGCCGTCGGCGGCACCGCTCGCGAACGTCGGCCATCCGCTGGCGCCGCTCGACACCTCGAGCCCGCGGGCGATGCTCCAGAGCTTCCGCGCCGCCGTCGACCACATCCATGCCGCGCTCGAGCGCGAGGGGGCTGCGGCGCAGCGTCGGCCGGAGACGATGCGGCTTATCGGCCAGGTGCTCACCTGCTTCGACCTGTCGCGGCTCGCCTCGTCGCTGGTCCGCCCGGAGGGCATCCAGGCCGCCGTCTGCCTCAAGGAGGTGCTCGATCGGATCCCGCTCCCGCCCGCCTCGGCGATCCCCGACGCGGCCGCCGTGCAGGCGGCCGGCCTCAAGCGGTGGCGGCTGCCCGGCACCGAGATCGTGCTCTCCCGCATCGCCGACGGTAGTCGCGAGGGCGACTTCGTCTTCGACGCCGAGACGGTGTCACGCGCCAAGCAGTTTTACATGGCGGTCCGCGACCTGCCCTATTCTCCCGACGCCGGCAGCCCCGGCCTGCACGAGTCCTACGTCGAAGCCGGCGGCTGGATGATCCCGGAGGCGGTCATCATGGCGCTGCCGAAGTGGGCGCATGTCGTGATCGGCGGCGAGACGATCTGGCAGTGGGGCGCGACGGCCCTGCTCGTCGGCGGGGCGGGCATGCTCGCCCTGCGGGCCTGGAAGATGTCGCGGCGATTGGCAAGACGCGGCTCCGCGGGGGCGCCCGCGGGCCTCGTCCTCCCGGCGACGCTCATCGCCCTGAGCATGGCCCTCGACTATCTGCTGTCAATCCAGGTGCGGCTCACCGGGGACAACCTCCTCACCGCCAAGGTGGGCCTGCGGATGACCATGCTCGTGGGCGTGGTCGCGGGAGTGCTCGTGTCGATGGGGTGGCTCTCCGACCTGCTCATCAAGGCCCGCGGCATGCGGCCGGAAGGGATCGACAGCCAGCTCATCCGCTTGGGCGGCAAGGTGCTGACGTTTCTCACCGTCTCCTGGATCGTCATCCAGGCCGCCGACTCGCTCGGCATTCCGGTGACACCGCTCGTCGCCGGGCTCGGTGCGGGGGGACTGGCGGTGGCGCTCGCCTCCCAATACACGCTCGAGAATCTGATCGCCGGGCTCGTGATCTTCGCCGACAGGCCGGTCCGCATCGGCGACGACTGCCGATTCGGAGAGATCCGCGGCCGCGTCGAGCAGATCGGCCTGCGGTCCACCCGGATCCGCGGCGACGACCGCTCGCTCATCTCGGTGCCCAACGCCGAGTTCGCGAAGCTGCAGCTGGTCAACTACACCCAGCGGGACCACATTCCGCTCAAGCTTTCCCTCTCGCTGTCGGCCGACACGCCGCCGCACCGGCTGCGGAGCCTCCTGGTCCGGCTCCGGCAGGTGCTGGCCGACCACCCGCGGCTGGCCAGCGAGCCGGTCGCGGCGCGGCTGGTAGGCCAGAGCGACGCCGGGCTGGCGGTCGAGGTGTCGGCGGTCGCGCTGACGGCCGACGACCGGGAGTTTGCCGCCATCCGCGAGGAGGTGCTGCTGGCTGCAATGGAGGTCACGGCCGCGGCCGAGCCGGCGCCGACCCTGCGGGCAGCGGCCTGAGCCGAAGTCGCTACACTTTCGGCGACACTCGACATGCCGCCGGAAGGATCCATGGAACTCCCCGCACAGTTCAGACGCCGCGTGGCCATCGACCGCGTCGCCCCAGAAGTCGATGGCGGCCGCTTCGCCGTCAAACGGGTGCGCGGCGACGAGGTGGTCGTCGAGGCCGACATCGTCTGCGACGGCCACGACGAGCTCGAATGCCGGCTCCACGTGCGGCACGGCGACGCGGGCCAGTGGACCGTGCTGCCGATGCGGTGCGAGGGCAACGATCTCTGGAAGGCCTCGTTCATCGCCGACCGGATCGGCCCCTGGCAGTATTTCGTGTCGGCGCGGGTCGACGCCTTCGCCACGTGGCTCCGTGATCTCGGCCGCCGCGAGGAGGCCGGCGAAAACGTGGCGGTGGAGCTCGAGGCGGGGGCGCGGCTGGTGGCGGCGGCAGCCCACGCCGCGCCGCCGGCGACCGCCGTCGAGATCGAGAAGCTGGCGATCGCGATCCGCTCGCCCGCCTGGGCCGAGACCGTGCGGAGCGATCGGCTGCGTGAGCTGATGACGGCCTATGCCGACCGCCGCGACGAGGCGCGGCTCGACCCGCCGCGGCCGATCTGGGTCGACCGCGCCCGCGGCCGGTTCTCGAGCTGGTACGAGGTTTTTCCCCGGTCCTGGGGCAGGGTGCCGGGCGAGCACGGCACGCTCGCCGACCTGGCCGACCGGCTGGACTACGTCCGCTGGATGGGCTTCGACGTGCTCTATCTCGCGCCGATCCACCCGATCGGCAGGTCGTTCCGCAAGGGCCGCAACAACGCGCTCGAGGCCGCCCCCGACGACGTCGGCAGCCCGTGGGGCATCGGCGGCCCAGAGGGCGGCCACACGGCGATCCATCCGCAGCTGGGCTCCTGCGCCGACTTCGAGCGTCTGCGGTCTCGTGCCGAGGCCCTCGGCATGGAGCTGGCCCTCGACCTGGCGGTGCAGTGCTCGCCCGACCATCCGTGGGTCCGCGAGCATCCCGAGTGGTTCCGCCATCGCGCCGACGGCACGATCCAATATGCGGAGAACCCTCCCAAGAAATACCAGGACATCGTCCCCTTCGACTTCCAGAGCGATCAGTGGCGACAGCTCTGGGAGTCGCTCGCGGGTGTCGTGCGGTTCTGGGTGGAGAAGGGCGTGCGAATCTTCCGCGTCGACAATCCCCACACCAAGCCCTTCGCCTTCTGGGAGTGGCTCATCGCCGACATCCATCGCACGCACCCCGACGTGCTCTTCCTCTCGGAGGCGTTCACCCGCCCCAAGACGATGTACCGGCTGGCGAAGCTGGGGTTCACGCAGTCCTACACCTACTTCACCTGGCGGACCGAGCGGGACGAGACGGCCGCCTATCTGCGGGAGGTCTCCACGCCGCCGATCGCCGATTTTTTCCGGCCCAACTTCTGGCCCAACACGCCCGACATCCTCCACGAGTCGCTGCAGCACGGCGGCCGGCCGATGTTCATGATGCGGCTGGCGCTCGCGGCGCTGTCGGTGGGCAACTGGGGCATCTACGGCCCGGCGATGGAGCTGCTCGAGGCGACGCCCGTCCGGCCGGGCAGCGAGGAATACATCGACT
>JBJOKF010000139.1:0-15562 GCA_046046235.1 Planctomycetota bacterium
AGAATGCCGTTTCAAAAGCGGCTATTGATGAGAAAAGTCTTCGCTGGTTCGAGGTCTTGGAAACCCGTGGGCACATCGAAGACGGCAAGATTGCCCACTGGCAGGTCCGGGTGAAGATCGGTGCTACGCTGGATTGACCCTCACATACTTCTTCCCCACCCCCTTCGGCAGCACCTCCGCCACCACCAGCCGCCCCCTGAGCCGCATCGCCAGCAACTCATCCTTGATCGCCAAACGCCTGACTTCCTTGAGCAGGTTCTTGTTTGCAGCGACCACTGGATTTCTCGCTTTCTTGCGTTGAAGAAGTCCCTCTATTTCAACGGTAGTTCAGGGTTTGGGGTTCGCCAGAATCTGTCCGTGAAAACCGGATTTTGCATCTAGAATTCTGGCTTTGCCGCCCCGTTCTCCTGTCTATTTCGGCAGAAACCCTCTAGGAGCCGATCCATGCCCAAGGTATCCACCCCAATTGTGATCCTGCTGCTGGTAGGCATTCTCTTCGTTGCCGGACTGGACGGCAATGCCTCCAGGGTGGTCCCGGTGGCGTCGCGTGGTGTGTCTCCGGTCGGGGCTGCGCCCCTCCCTCCGACACACCACGCGGACTGTTCCCCAACTCTCTCATGAGCACTGGCACAGAAACCGGGAAGGGGTCAAGAGAGTCCCGCCCAGGCCACCCTGCACCGGTACAGATTTGAGGATTTTTGAGGACAGATGACGAAGCGACGAAAGTCGCTCATCACCAGAAATGCGAAAGGCACTGGAAATCCAGTGCCTTTCGAGTACGCCCGGCAGGACTCGAACCTGCAACCCTCGGTTCCGAAGACCGATGCTCTATCCAATTGAGCTACGGACGCATGGCCCGCAGTCTAGCACAGCCGATGCGGCCGCCGGGCACGTCCTCCCCCACGCTTTGCGGGGGCAGGGGCCTCGGGCCGCCCGCCCGACGCTTTGACCGGGATCGTGTGGCAGGATTATATGAAGATGCGGTTCGCAGCCCGGTCCCCCGCGACGACTCCCCTCCATGGCCCACATCACGCTCCGCGTCCTGCACGGCGCCGACCGGGGCCGCGTGTTCAGCGAGATCCCCACGCCGATCACCATCGGCCGCGAGGAGGGCAACACGATCCAGCTCAACGACGAGCGGATCAGCCGCTACCACCTCAAGCTCCAGCACGACACGGACAAGCTCGTCCTCACCGATCTGGAGAGCACCAACGGCACCAAGGTCAACGGCGAGGACATCCAGGTGCGGATCGTCCGCGACGGCGACATGATCGCCCTGGGTCGGTCGCTCCTGCTGGTCGGCTCCCACAGCGACATCGACCAAAGGATCGCCGAAATCGCCGCCAAGCTGCCGCCGTCCCAGGAGGGCCGGGCGAAGCGGATGCGGGAGCGGCTCGAGCGGATCGCCGAGCACAACTCCGAAATCATCGAGGACCTTTCCGAGGTGCGGTCACCGCTGCTGCCGGGCGGCCCGCCGCCGCTGCCCGAGCGACTCGGCCCCGCGCAGACCGCCGAACTCGCGGAACTTCTGGACTACATCCAGGGCGTGCTGCGGCAGGCCACCGAAGGCGCCGTGATGCGGGCCGGCAGCGAGACGGTCGAACTCGACTTCGCGCACTGGCAGGTGGTGCTCGAACTGCAGGCCAGGCTCGCCGAACTGCTCCGCGGCATCGCCGAGCCGTCGTGAGCCACCGGCGCGGGCTCAGTCTGCGGCCGGCTGCTCCGGGCTGACCACGCCCGCCGGCCGGCCCGCCGCGTCGAAAAACTCGACGGCGGCCGCACGGCCTTCCGGCCGGGTGCCGATGGCGACGGCATCGACGCCGTCCTTGTCCTTGATCTCGATCCGGCCGCCCCCGGCCCCCACCACCCGGCCCACATGGACGAGGATCTCGCCGTCATCCCCCTCGACGACGATTTCCCGGCAGACGAGCCGCGTCGTCCGCAGGTCGTCGACCCGCGCCGCGGCGAACTCCCCCTGCGGCACCGTGACCCCACGGACCGCCAGCCCCAGCGCCAGGAACAACAGCGGGTAGACGGTCCAACGTTCGCGACTGGTCATGGTGATGCTTCGGGGACGGCGCCTGCGGGAAGGGACGGTCAGTCGCCGTGAATCTGCCGCAGCCGCGCGGAAAGCCGCAGGATGAGGTGCACCCGCTCGAACTGGTCGAGCCAGTCGGAGATCACCGCGGCGATCTGATCGGCCGGCGGGGGCGCCGCGCCGCTCGAGCAGCTCGCGCCGAGCTGCGCCGCTGCGGCCGCACGGTAGGCGGAGAGCGTCCGGTCGCCGTAGAAGAGCACCGGCGCGAAGTCCTCGCTGAAGAAGGCGACCGTCGGCACCCGCTGCCCTCCGCAGACCTTCAGATGCGCCGCGATGTCGGGCCGGGCGTCGCGGTCGAGGAACCTGAGGTCGATCACCGGCGCCGCCGCGGCGAAATGGGCGAAGATCGGGCACTGGTTCACGCAGTCACCGCACCAGGCGCCCGAAAGCACGAGCACCGGCATCCGGCGGACGAAGCTGCCGAGCGTCGTCTTGTGCGCGGGCGTGAGCACGACCCGCTCGTGGAAGGCGTCCCAGCGGCTCCGCTGGTCGGGAGTGGCGTGGCGATCGAGAAACGCGGCGTAGGGGAGGGCGGCCTCGAAGGCGGCCCGCCACGCTTCCGGGGTGGGCGGCGCGCCGGCGCCGGAGATCGGGAGGGGGATCGAAGCGGTCGATTCGGCCATCGAGGAGGTCTCCGGAAGGTGGGAGAGCGGAGCATAGCCGGTCTCGGCAGGATGCGGAGAGACCGGGAGCCGCTCAGGAGCCTCCGCGGCCGCCCGCATGACCGTAAAAGCGGCCTCAATCACCCTTGACCCGCGAAAAAGCAGCCCCTACTGTCCCCCCGCCTGAAGGCACTGGGGCCATGAGGGGCCCGCTCGAAGCACAGGCGGAGGCACGGAAGCCGGACGCCGCTTCGAGTTCGATCTCGAGGTTCCAACCCAAGCCCGTCCAATCGCTCCCGGAAACGGTTCAGCTTCCCCGCCCCCCTGGGATCTGGACCGTTCCGGGAGCCTTTGTTTTTGCGGGGCCGGTTTTTCTGGACCGCGCCGCCGGATCCTGCCTATCCTTCACGAGGATCAGGGCAACCGCAGCCGCGATCACTCCCCAGGGCATTCCCGTGGCCGCTCCGCAGACTTCGTCGCCGCCGGGGGCCGAGCGACTGCTGGCGTGGCTCATGGCCGCGCTCGTCGTCTGGGCACTGTTTCACGCCCTGGGCGCCTGGACGCTCAACCACGATCCGCGTCGTCCGCTCATCGTGATCGCCTGTATGGCCGCCTTCCTCGGTTTCTGGCTGGCGATGCTGTCGGCGCGGCGGCGTCGACTCGCCCGCGCGGCGGTCGGCGGGGTTTCGGGAGACCGACACGACGGGAGGTGACCGATGGCGATCGTGCTCGGGACGAGTCTCGACAACGGCTTGGTGCTCGAGGGTGGATCGCGGAACCCGCCACCGTCCTCCGAGAGCGTCACCAGCCTCTCGATCGGGCAGTACCTCATCCGCCGTCTCTCCGAGTACGGCATCCGGCACGTCTTCGGCCTGCCCGGCGATTACGTGCTCTCCTTCTACAGCATGCTCGAGCAGGGGCCGCTCGGTCTCGTCAATTGCACCCGCGAGGACTGCGCGGGCTTCGCTGCCGACGCCTATGCGCGGGTGAACGGCATGGGCGCCGTGTGCGTGACCTACGGCGTCGGAGCGCTGAGCCTCGCCAACTCCATCGCCGGCGCCTACGCGGAGAAGAGCCCCGTCGTCCTGATCTCGGGCGCGCCGGGACTGGCCGAGCGGGTGGACGACCCGCTCCTGCACCACCGCGTGCGCGAGTGGCGGACACAACTCGAGGTCTTCGAGAAGCTCTGCGCCGCCAGCCGCGAGATCGTCGATCCGGCCACGGCCTTTCGCGACATCGACTTCCTGCTCGATACCGCCCACCGGCAGAAGCGGCCGGTCTATCTCGAGCTGCCCCGTGACATGGTCGGCGTCGTGCCCGACCAGATCCGTCCCTACGCCCACGCCGAGCATCGCAGCGACCCGCAGGCGCTTGCCGAGGCGGTCCGCGAGACGCTCGCCCGCATCGCGGCGGCCCGGAAGCCGGTCATCATCGCGGGCGTCGAGCTGCATCGCTACGGGCTGCAGGCCGAAGTGGTGCAGCTCGCCGAGGTCTCCGGCATCCCGATCGCCGCGACGATGCTCGCCAAGAGCGTGGTCAGCGAGGTGCATCCGCAGTACGTCGGGCTCTACGAGGGCGCGATGGGCCGCAGCGAGGTGACCGAGTTCGTCGAGGAGAGCGACTGCCTCATCCTCCTCGGCACGATCCTCACCGACATCGACCTCGGGATCTTCACCGCGAAGCTCGACGCCGCCAACAGCATCGTGGCCACGAGCGACAGCCTGCGGATCAGCCACCACCACTACCATCGCGTGCGGCTGCAGGACTTCCTCCGGGCGCTCGTCGCGGCCAAGCCCCGCGGGGCGGCCCGATCGCTGCCGCCGGGCCCGGCCGCGGCCCGCGAGCCCTTCGTGCTCGCGCCCGCCGCCCCGATCACCACCCGCCGCCTCGTGCGCCGGCTCGACGAGTCGCTCGACGACCGCACGATCGTGATCGCCGACGTGGGCGACGCCCTGTTCGCGTCGAGCGAGCTCGTGATCCGCGGGCAGACGGAGTTCATCGCGCCCGCCTACTACACCTCGATGGGGTTCGCGGTGCCGGCGGCGCTCGGCGCGCAGGTGGCCCGGCCCGACCTGAAGGTGGTCGCGCTCGTCGGCGACGGCGCCTTCCAGATGACCGGCATGGAGCTCTCCACCATCGTCCGCCGCGGCCTGCCGGTGACCGTGATCGTGCTCGACAACGCCGGCTACGGCACCGAGCGGCTCCTGCTCGAGGGCGGCTTCAACGACATCAATCCCTGGCAGTACCAGCTGCTGCCGCAGGTGCTTGGCGGCGGGGTGGGTTGCGAGGTCCGGACGGAGGGGGAGTTCGACGCGGCGATCACGCGGGCGCTGGCCGACACGTCGGCCATGCACATCATCCGCGTGCACATCGGCCGCGACGACCGCAGCACGACGCTCGACCGCCTGGCCGCGGGGCTGGCCCGACGAGTCCGCAGCGATCATCGCTAGCGCCGGGCCGGGGCCGCCCCCACCCCGTCGCCGGACGTTCGCGCAGGGCATCCTGCCCATCACTCACTCGGATTCTGACGGCGCTTCGCCAACCAGGCTTCGCTTTTCAGCATAAGCCGGCTCTCGGGGCGTGGGCGGCCCCGGCCGGGTGTCACTCCTTCAGTCCCGGCACGCCCACCATGCGGCCGTAGGTGGCCAGGAGCGCCGCGAGCGAGCCGCCGTAGGTGGCCTTCAGGCTCTCCTCGACCGGAAGCCCCTCCTTGATCCCCTGCACGAACTTGGCGAACTTCTTCCTGTCCCGCGCCACCATCATGCGGACGAGGCTCGACGCGATACCGTATTGGACCGCCTCGATGTGGTGATCGGGGCCGTCGGTGAAAAAGCCGGGGCCGACCGTGCCCCCCGCCTTCATGAACTCCGCCGCGCGGGCCTCCTTCAAGGGCACCTGCCGGCAGTTCGGCACCACCTGCGTGCCCACCCACTCGGCGATCCCCTCGTTGAGCCAGTTGGGCAGCGGCTGCGGGGAGAGCCAGCGGTGGTTGAAGCCGTGGCTCGTCTCGTGGACGAGCATGTGCGCGAAGGCGGAGGTGTCGGCGCCGCGGTGGCAGGCCATCAGCACGCGGCCGTCGCTCCGCTGATGGCAGAGGCCGTGCGCGCCACGGGCCTCGACCTGCATGAACCGCGCCTCGAAGGCCGCGAAGTCCTCCTCGCGCAGGAATGCGACGACGAGGCACTTGCCCTTCCAGACCGGCTCGCCTCGCGGAATGCCGTACAGATCACAGAGGAAATCGTGCATCGCATCGAGCTTGGCGATGAACGGGGCCAGCTGCTCCGGCGGAATGTCGGAGGCGACGATGAACTCGTGGGTCTGCGCCGTCGCGATCGCCGGAAACGCCTCCTTGATCCGCGCCACGAACGCCTCGAGCTCCGCGACCTGCGCGGCGTGCTCCTCCGCGGACAGCGCCGGCCAGGGCTCCACGCCGTGGCCCTGCATCCGCGCGTGGGATTCCGCCAGCTGCCGCTCGCGGGCCTCGCGGCTGCGACGGCTCTTGGAGCGGCCGCCGGGGCCCGTGGGGTCGGCCTGGTGGATCGTTTCGCGGCCCGCGATGATCGTGGCGATGCCCGCCAGCGGCACCGACGTGGTCCGCGTCTCGCCTTCGACTTTCAGTCGCAGGCCCGTCATGCGGCCGTCGCGTTCGGTGACCCCCTCGAGCAGCGGACGCACGAGCCGCTTGCCCGAACCGAGCTCCACCACGTCGAGCGTCTGACCGACGTGCGGCGCGAGCGCGTCGGCCAACTCGTCCGCGACGGCGCCGGCGGCAGACAAGGCGGCCACGATGACCGCCGCGCCGGCCAGCCCGCGGGCGGCGCCGGCCGGACGGCGGCGGACGGACGAAACGCCACGATCAGGCTGCATGGCAGGCGTCGGCGGGGCCGCTCCGTCTGGATTTCAGTCGACGGCCGCGGCCTGACGCCGCAGCGCGGTGCTCGAGATATCGAGGCGAAACTCCCGCTGCGACACGAAGTAGGTCACGTCCCGGAGCGCCGCCGGCACGTCGAGCCGCGCCGGATCCTCGAACACCCCGTGCCGCTCGCGGCCGAACACGATCAGCCCGCGGGCCTGCGTGGCGATCCGCTCGACCGCCCGGGTCGCCGCCTCGGGGGAGCCGCCGTAATACCGCGGGTCGGGGAGCCGGGCGTAGGTGTCGGCGCCCATCACGAACGTGCTTTCGGGAAAGACGTCGAGCTTCTCCAGGAAGGTCGGCGCACGCGTGAACCAGAGCGTGCGGCCGGCGAACTGCGCCGCCCGTGAACGCATCTCCAGATAGTCGAGCGCGGGCTTGTCGACGTTGGTCACCGACAGCTCGAAGTCGAGCGGCCGCTCGGCGATCTCCTGGGCGATGACCGCCATCCGCAGGTGGCCTTCGTGGAGCGGGTCGAACGAACCGGGAAAGACGAGGCCGCCCGGGGACGGTCGGTCGTCCCGTCCCGACGCGGTGTGGACGGCATCGGCGTTGGCTCGGACCGCCGACCGATCGCCCGCGCAAAGCTGCCGCCACGGCTCGGGTGCGCGACAGGCTTCGATCTCCACATGTTCCCCTTCCCGCAGGCCGAGATGGGCCGTGTTCGCGGAGCCGCCGTGGACAGCCGACAGCCGCTCGAGCAGCAGTTCCGCCGCGACAAGTTCCTCCTCTTCGCGCGACCGGGCATCTTTATGGAGCACGAGCGTCGCCACGCTCGTCGCGTCGATCGTGTGCGTCGCGGCCACGACGCGGTGCGAGCCCCGCTTCGGGATGCGGGTCCGCAGGCTCGCGGTCGCCGCGGTCCCGACGGCCCTGCCGGCCTCGGTGCCCAGGCCGATCGCCCGCTGCCAGGCCACGATCGCCAGCCGCCGGGCCGCGCGAGACGAGCAATAGGTTTCCTGCGGGCCACCGAGCAGGCCGTCGACGGCCTCCCGGGCATAGGGCACGAGGCCCTCGAGCACGACGGCGCTCGCGCCCGGAGTCGAGACGAGATGCGAGATGGCCACGGAGCCGCCGCCTGTGGCCACGAGCACGACCCGCGCACCGGCGGCCTCGAGTCGGCCGAGCAGTTCTGCGGGGTCGGGAAGTCGTTGTGCCATGGGCATCGAGAGCTTCCCCGAGCGCCGATCCTGCGCCGCTTGCCGCGCTTTCGGTGATCCCGGAAGACGGCCTCCAGCGACCGAATCCCGGGAGCCGATGGAAAAAATGAATCGGGAGGACGATGCATGATACCGCAGAGGGATCGCCTCTTCGCGCCGGCCGGCCTTGGCCGGCTGTGGCTCCTGACGCTCGCGTGGACGCTCGCGCCGGCGCCGTGGCGGTCTGAGGCTGCCGCGGAGGAAGCGGCCGCGGCGCGGAAGTCGCCCGATCCGCTCGCCGGCACGCCCAAGATCAAGCCTGAGCAGACAGGCCAGTCGGCCGAGCAGATCCTCGCGCGGCTCGCACGTCCGCGGACCGACTCCTGGGCCGACTGGGTCGCGCCGCTCGAGCCGCTGCACTATTGCGGCGAGCCGCGGGCGCTCGCGCCCTGCGTGCCCCCACCGCCCTGCCATCCGAGCCAACCGCCCGCCCCGTACGACTTGGTCGGCGTGCGGGGTGAGCCGACCTGCGGCCCCATCTACGACGGCCCGTGCGCGCCGCGGACAGGAACACACGACGACGGCCCCCACCCCCGGCTCCACCGGGCCCACGACCGGTTCTTCGACTGGTTCTACATGTGGAAGTAGCCCGCGCGCCCCCGACGGCCCGCCCCGGGGGCGTGGCGTGGCAGGGGGCCTGATTTGGGCTATGCTCTGCGGTCTCTTCCCAGAGCTGTCTTTCCGGAGGGATCCCGGCCATGGCCGATCTGCCCCATTTTTCGTCGTCCGGTTCCGCCGTGCATGATCCGGCCGACGGCCCGTGGTATCGCGGGATGACCCGCTACCACTGGTTCGTGCTCACGGTGGCGGCGCTCGGCTGGCTGTTCGACTGCCTCGACCAGCAACTCTTCAATCTCGCGCGGAAGCCGGCGATGGAGTCGCTGCTGGTGGCCGCCGACGGCACGATCGACCCCAAGGCGGTGAACTTCTACGGCGGTCTCGCCACCTGCATCTTCATGCTCGGTTGGGCGACGGGCGGCCTGATCTTCGGCGTGATCGGCGACCGCCTCGGCCGCGCCAAGACGATGATGATCACGATCATCATCTACTCGCTCTGCACCGGCCTCTCGGCGCTCTCGCAGGGTTTCTGGGATTTCGCCTTCTACCGCTTCATCACCGGCCTGGGCGTGGGGGGCGAGTTCGCGGTGGGCGTGGCGCTCGTTGCGGAGGTGATGCCCGACCGGGCCCGGCCCTACGCCCTCGGTCTCCTGCAGGCCCTCTCCGCCGTGGGCAACTTCCTCGCGGCGCTCATCGGCATCGGCCTCGGCCAGGCGCAACTGCACATGGGGGCGAAGATCGCGGGCTGGGAGCCGTGGCGGTGGAAGTTCGTCATCGGGGCGCTGCCGGCCGTGTTGGCCCTCGTGATCCGGGCCGGCCTCAAGGAGCCGGAGCGGTGGCAGGAGATGAAGGCCAGGGCCGCGCAGACCGGCGAGAAGCTCGGCGGCTACGGGGCGCTCTTCGCCGACCCGCGGTGGCGGAAGAACGCCCTGCTCGGCATGCTCCTGGCCTGCTCGGGTGTCATCGGCCTGTGGGGCATCGGCTTCTTCGCGATCGACCTGCAGCGGAGCGTGTTCGAAAAGGCCTTCAAGGCGGAGGGCCTGGAGGGCCGGGACCTGGCCGGGCGGCTGACGATCTGGTCGGGCGTGGCGATGATGATGATCCAGGTCGGCGCCTTCGCGGGCATGATGATGGCGGCGCGGATCTGCCAGCGGCTCGGTCGCAAGGCCTTCTTCGCGATCGCGCTCGTGGCGGCGATGCTCTCCACCGCGTTCGTGTTCCGGTTCCTGGACGACCCGTCCGACATCTGGTGGATGCTGCCGGTCATGGGCTTCTGCCAGCTGTCGCTCTTCGCCGGCTATGCCATCTACTTCCCGGAACTCTTCCCCACGCGGCTGCGGAGCACGGGGACGAGCTTCTGCTACAACGTCGGCCGCTTCGTGGCCGCCAGCGGCCCGTTCCTGCTCGGCCAGCTGTCGAGTACGGTCTTCGCCGGCATCAAGAGCCCGGCCTGGATGGCGGAGCCGATGCGGCCGGCTGGCATCGCGATGTGCGCCGCGTTTCTGCTGGGCCTGGCCGTGCTGCCGTTCCTGCCGGAGACGAAGGGCCGGCCGCTGCCGGAATAAGACGGCCGGCGACGGCACTCCTGCCCGCGCTGGCGCAACCCCGGCGCCGGGGCCGCGCACCTCCCGTGGTCCGTTGCTACATTGGCGGGGGGCACGAGCGGTGCCCACATACCCTCGGGAGAAGTCACGTCCATGCGTTGGGAAGGCCGCAGGCAGAGCGAAAACGTCGAGGATCGTCGGGGCATCGGCGGGCCGGTGCTGGTGGGCGGCGGCCTGATCACGCTGCTCCTGATGCTGGCGATGATGTTCCTGGGCTTCGACCCGCAGCAGGTCGCGCAGATCGTGCCCGACATCGCGGGCCCGCCCGCCCGGCAGGGGCAGGCGCAGCCGGCCAACGACGAGATGACGCAGATGGTCAAGGTCGTGCTCGCCGACAACGAGGACGTCTGGGGGCGGCTCTTCCCCAAGCACTTTCGCGGCCGCTACGCGCCGCCGACGCTCGTGCTCTTCAGCGGCCGCGTGCAGAGCGCCTGCGGCATGGCCAGCGCCGCGGCTGGGCCCTTCTATTGCCCGCTCGACCGGAAGGTCTACATCGACCTCGCGTTCTACGACGAGCTGAAGCGCCGCTTCGGGGCGCCGGGTGACTTCGCGCAGGCCTACGTCATCGCCCACGAGATCGGCCATCACGTGCAGAACCAGCTCGGCATCAGCAACAAGGTGCAGTCGATGCGGGCCCGGTTGTCGGAGCGCGACTACAACAAGCTCTCCGTCCGCATGGAGCTGCAGGCCGACTTTCTGGCCGGCGTCTGGGCCCACCACGTCGCCCGCTACGCGGGCATCCTCGACGAGCAGGACATCCGCGAGGCGGTCAACGCAGCCGCGGCGATCGGCGACGACAAAATCCAGGCGCAGGCGCAGGGCTACATCGTGCCCGACGCCTTCACGCACGGCACGAGCGAGCAGCGGGTCCGGTGGTTCCTCTACGGATTGAAGACCGGCAACCCCGAACTCATGGACCGGGCGTTCGAGGTCGACGAGCCGTGATGACGACCGCAGCGGCGGGCCGCCGCTGACGGCCGTCCCCGACCGAAGCGGTCAGTCCCCGGCGGGCCAGCCATGCGGATCCTCCTCACCGGCGCGACGGGCTACGTGGGCAGCGTGCTGCTGCGCGAACTCGAGGCCCGCGGCCACGCCGTCCGCTGCCTGGTGCGGCGGCCGGCCAAGCTCGCCGGTGTCGCGGGGCCCGACACCGAGGTCGTCGTCGGCGACGCCGCCGATCCCGACACGCTCGCCCGCGCGTGCGCCGGTGTCGAAGTCGCCTACTGGCTCGTCCACTCGATGGAGGCCGGCGTCGACTTCGAGCGGGCCGACCGCCTGGCCGCCGAGAGGTTCGCCACGGCCGCGACGGCGGCGGGCGTGCGCCGGATCGTCTACCTCGGCGGACTCGGCTCGGACGACGACGTGCTCTCGGCCCATCTGCGGAGCCGCCACGAGGTGGGGGCGATCCTGCGGGCGACCGGCCTCGACGTCATCGAGTTTCGGGCCTCGATCATCATCGGGGCCGGCAGTTTCTCCTTCGATCTCGTGCGGACGCTGGTCGAGCGGCTGCCGGTGATGATCTGCCCGGCATGGCTGGCGACGCCCACCCAGCCGATCGCCATCGCCGACATCGTGGCCTACCTGGCCGACGCCGTCGCCCTGCCCCCCGGGCGGGCCCGGATTTTCGAGATCGGCGGCCCGGACAGGGTGTCCTATGGCGCTATCATGCGGGAGTATGCACGGCAGCGAGGCCTGCGGCGGCTGATGATCCCGGTGCCGGTGCTGACGCCGCGGCTCTCCAGCCTGTGGCTGAAACTGGTGACGCCCCGGTATTCGAAGGTGGGCCGGAAGTTGATCGACGGGCTCAAGAATCCGACGGTGGTGACGAGCGACGCGGCCCTCCGCGAATTCGCCATCCGGCCGCGGTCGCTGGAGACGGCCGTCCGCGAGGCGATGGTGCAGGAAGACACGGCGTTCGCCGGTCGCCGCTGGGCCGAGATGGCCGACGCGGAGGATTTGCCGCACCGCTACGGCGGCGTGCCAGAGGGCACGCGGCTGGTGGATCATCGCCACAGGGTGGTGGCGGTGGCGCCGGAGCGGGCCTTCGCGGCGATCGAGCGGATCGGCGGGGCGAACGGCTGGTATGCGTGCGACTGGCTCTGGCAGACGCGGGGCTGGCTCGACCGCCTGCTCGGCGGCCCCGGGATGTCGCGGGGCCGTCGCGATCCGGCGCGGCTGCTTCCGGGCGACACGCTCGATTGCTGGCGGGTGGAGGTCTGCGACCCGCCGCGTCGGCTGCGGCTCGCCGCCGAGATGAAGCTGCCGGGTCGCGGCTGGCTCGAGTTCGAGGTGGTGCCGCGGGACGGCGACGTGACGATCCATCAGACGGCGGTCTTCGACCCGCGGGGCCTGGGCGGCCTGGCCTACTGGTACGCGATTTGGCCGCTCCACGAACTGGTCTTCCGCCGCATGCTCGCCGGCATCGTCAGATCAGCCGTTCGCGGCTAGTCGCACGGCGGACTGTGTCTCTGGCTCTGGCTCTGGCTCTGGCTCTGGCTCTGGCTCTGGCTCTGGCTCTGGGTCCCGTGGCGACAAGTTTTCAACTTGTCGAATGCGGGTAGACAACCGCGCCGGTGAGGGGCCGCCCACGCCCCGTCGCCGGACGCTCGCTCAGGGCATCCTGCCCTTCACCCGCTCGGATGCTGACTTCGCTGCGCCATCCTGGCTGCGCTCGTCATCATACGCCGGCTCTCGGGGCATGGCCGGCCCCTCACCTCCCGCATTGAGTGGAGCAGGCTGTGAAGCGCCTCGTCCCGACTGCGTCGCACGGATGCGACGCACAGCACCAGCAGGCGGGGGCCTGCCAAGAAACGCGAGCAGGATGCGAGGCGTTTCGTGAATCTGGCGCCTAGAGCGTGTCCGCGGGGCGCTGCGGGCAGGCCTGGCCGGCGCCGTCGCGCTCGAGTTGGAGCGTGGTGTGGGCGATCGCGAAGCGGTCGCGAAGCAGGGCGTGTGCGGCGGAGAGGACCTGCTCGTGAAGGGCCGCCTCCGGCACGACCAGGTGGGCGGTGAGCGAGTTTTCCGACGTGCTCGCCGCCCAGATGTGCAGGTCGTGCACTTCGGCCACGCCCGGGAGCGCAGCAAGCGCGGCCGTGATCGCGTCGGGGTCGATGCCGCGCGGCACCGCGTCGAGCGCGAGGTCGACGCTCTCCCGAAACAGGTCCCAGGTGCCGACCACGATCACGAGCGTGATCACGATGCTCACCACCGGATCGATCCAGCGGTATCCCGTCGCCATGATCGCCAGCCCCGCCGCCACGACGCCCAGCGACACCGCCGCGTCGGCGGCCATGTGGAGATAGGCGCCACGGACGTTCGCGTCGCGATCCTTGCCGCGCAGGAAGAGCAGCGCCGTCAGCGTGTTGATGATCACGCCGATCGCCGCCACCAGGATCATCACCGGGCCCGCCACCGGCTCCGGCCGCTCGAGCCGATGCCAGGCTTCCCAGAGGATGGCGCCGCAGGCGATGAGCAGCAGCACCGCGTTGGCCAGCGCCGCGTAGATCGTGGCCCGTCGCAGGCCCCAGGTGTAGCGGCGCGACGGTGGCCGGCGGGCCAGTCGGCTCGCGCCCCAGGCCAGGAGCAGGCCGACGACGTCGCCGGCGTTGTGGCCCGCGTCGGCCAGCAGGGCGAGCGATCCCGCCCACAGGCCGCAGGCCGCCTCGGCGATGACGAACACCGTGTTGAGCCCGATGCCTGCCGCCATCGCCCAGTCGAGATCGGCGGCGGAGAAGTCGGGGCCGTGCCGATGGGCGTGCCCGTGCCCGTGCCCGTGGCCATGACCATGCGCGTGGCCGTGTCCATGGCCGGCGTGGTGGTCGTGGGCGTCGCATGCCATGCTACGATCATGCCATGACCACGTTCTCGGCCGCAATCCTGCTGTTTTTCGTGATGGACCCGATCGGCAACATCCCGCTGTTCCTGGCGGCGCTGGCCCCGGTCGAGCCGGCGAGGCGGCTGCGGGTCGTCTGCCGCGAACTGCTGATCGCCTACGGACTGCTCGTGGCATTCTTGTTCGCCGGCCGGCCGCTCTTGTCGCTCCTGGGCATCTCCGAGCCGGCGCTCACGATGGCGGGCGGCATCGTGCTCTTCCTGATCGCGATCCGGATGGTGTTTCCGGCGGTCCACGGGCGTCTCGGCGAGGACGTCGAGGGCGAGCCGTTCGTCGTGCCGCTGGCGGTGCCGTATATTGCCGGCCCTTCGGCCCTGGCCACGGTGCTGCTGATGACGAGTCGCGGCCCGGGGCGGATATCGGAGTGGTTCGTGGCTGTGTCGCTGGCGTGGCTGGCCTCGGCGGCGATCCTGCTCGGAGGGTCGATGCTCAGTCGGATGTTGGGCGACAAGGGGATCGTGGCGATCGAGCGGCTCATGGGCATGGTGCTCGTGGCGTCGGCTGTGCAGCTGTTTCTCGACGGCGCGGTGCAAGCGGGCGCGTATCCAATCGGGCACTGAGGGAGGCCGAACATGCGCAGGTTTGCGGGCAACACGATCCGGGTGGCGGCGATCGGGCGGACGGACCGCGGCGACTACGGCCATGCCATCGACGAACTCTGGCGGGGCCTCGATGGCGTCGAACTCGTCGGCGTCGCCGACGAGTCGGAGGCGGGGCTCGCGAAGGCCGTGGCCCGCCACGGCCTCGAGCCGCGGCAGGGATATCGCGACTGGAAAACGCTGCTCGCCGAGACGAAGCCCGACATCGTCGCCATCTGCATGCGGCACATCGACTGCCACGCGGAGATGGCGATCGCCGCGGCGGAGGCGGGCGCGAAGGGCATCTTCCTCGAGAAGCCGTTCGTGCGGACGCTCGACGAGGCCGACGCGGTGATCGCGGCCTGCCGGAAAGCCCATACGAAGCTCGCCCTCGCCTTCGTCAATCGCCATTCGCCCGCGTATGCCGCGGCCCGCGACCTGATCGAGGATGGCCGGATCGGAAAGGTGCTCGAGGTTCGCTGCCGCGGCAAGGAAGACGCCCGCGGCGGTGGTGAGGATCTGTGGGTCCTGGGCTGCCACGTCCTCGACATGATGGCCGATCTCGGCGGCGAGCCGCAGTGGTGCGAGGCGGCGGTCTCGCTGGGGGGGCGTCCGATCGTCGCGGCCGACGCGGTGGCCGGGCCCGAGGGGATCGGGCCGATCGCGGGCGATCGAATCGCGGCGATGTTCGGACTGGCGGACGGCCCTGTCGGTTATTTCGCGAGCGTCCGCGACGCGGGGCTCAAGCAGCCCAACTTCGGGCTCACAGTCGTGGGCACCAAGGGGGCGATCCACATCCGCCCCGATCACGTGCCGCATGCCTACTTCCGCGAGGCGCCGCTGTGGCGCGTGGACAAGGACGTCCCCTGGCGGCCGATCGGGGCCGGCGGGCTCGACACGCCGCCGCCGGAGGGCGACGTCGATCGGGCGGCCGAGCGGGCCGCCTGGGGCCGCCGCGCCGCGGTCGATCTGATCGACGCGATCGCCGACGACCGGGAGCCCGAGGCCGGCATGTACGCGGGCCGCACGGTGCTCGAGATGACGACGGCCGTCTACACGTCCGCCCTGTCCGGCACGCGGATCAACTGGCCGGTCCGCATCGGCGGCAATCCGCTCGG
>JBJOKF010000167.1:0-33840 GCA_046046235.1 Planctomycetota bacterium
CGCACGCGGGGCCACGTCGGCTTCGCCGGCCACCACGACGAGGTTCACTTCCGCAATATCCGCATCAAGCGGCTTGAGGCGGATTGAGCGGTGAGCACACGCCGGGCGCGGCTCGCGTCGCTCTGGTCGGCACGAGTGCAGATCGCGAAAGATGCGAGAAGGAGCCTTATCACCGTTGGAAGTGTGCGAAACAGCAATCGATTCCGTCGCCACGCCGACGATCGTGATCGATGCGGCGCGGGCGCGCCGCAACATCGAACGGCTCGCCGGCTATGCAGCCTTGCATGGCATCGCCGTGCGGCCCCACGCCAAGACCCACAAGACCGTCGCGATCGCCAGGCTGCAACTGGGCGCCGGCGCCGGCGGGCTGACAGTGGCGAAGGCCGGCGAAGCGGAGGCGCTGTCGCCGGCCTTCGACACGTCCCCGCCCGACATCCTCATGGCCTATCCAGTCGTCGACCCGGTGCGCGCCCGGGCGATCGCCGCCCATGCCGGCGCGGCGATGATGCGGGTGGCGCTCGACACGGCCGTCGCGATCGAGGCGATCGGGGCCGCCGCCCGTGCGGCCGGCACGACGATCGGCGTGCTGGTCGATCTGGACGTGGGCATGGGCCGCACCGGCGTGTCGACACCGGCCGCCCTCGCGACGCTCGCGCAGGCCGTGGCCGAAACGCCAAGCCTGCGGCTCGACGGCATCTTCTGTTATCCGGGCCATGTGTGGGCGCCGCCCGCTGAGCAGGTGGCTCTGCTCGCGTCGATCGCCGCGAAGCTGCAGGAGGCGATCGACCTCTTCGACCGCCGCGGTCTCTGCCGCGGGATCGTCTCCGGCGGCTCCACCCCGACGGCCTTCCGATCGCATCTCGTGCCGCAGTGCACGGAGATTCGACCCGGCACGTATGTCTTCAACGACATGAACACCGTCCGCGGCGGATTCTGCACGCTCGACGACTGCGCGGCCACGATCGTCTGCACGGTCGTGAGTGATGCCGTGGCGGGGCAGGTGGTGCTCGACGGTGGCACGAAGACGTTCACGAGCGACCGCTGCGGACCGGCCCCGGAGAGTGGTCACGGCCACATCCTCGAATACCCCGAGGCGATGATCACGAAGCTCACGGAGGAGCACGCGCAGGTCGACGTCTCGCGCTGCGGGCGGCGGCCCCGGGTGGGCGAGCGAGTGACGGTGATCCCCAACCACATCTGCCCCTGCATCAACCTGCAGGATGCCGTCTGGTGGCGGGAGGCCGACGGCCAGATGCGGCGGCTCTCCGTCGATGCACGCGGCCGGCTCTCCTGACCGCCGGCCGGCTGTCACGCCCAGGCCGCGCGCAGAAATCGCAGCCAGTTGCCGTGCATCACCTTCTCGATGTCCGCCTGGGGGTAGCCGCGATTGGCGAGCAGGGCTGGCAGGCGGGCGAGATCGGCGATCGTCTCGAGATCGTGCGGCGCCTGTTCGCGGCCGAAGCCGCCGTCCAAGTCGGAGCCGATGCCGATGTGGTCGGCGTTACCCGCGATCTGGCAGATGCGGTCGAGGTGGTCGAGCATGACCGCGAGGTCGCAGTGAAGCGCCCGGGGAGTCGACGTTCCGCGGATCCACCCCGGCACCATCATCCAGGCGTCGAGGGCGCCGCCGATCACGGCCCCCCGTTCCACGAGTGCCTTGATCATGCCGTCGGAAAACTGCCGGTTGTGGTCGACGAGCATGCGGCAGTTGTTGTGGCTCGCCCAGACCGGCCCCTCGAAAATCTCGAGGGCCTCCCAAAAGGCGGCGTCGCAGAGGTGGGTGGCGTCGAGGATCAGGCTGAGCCGGTCCATCTCGCCGAGCAGTTCGCGGCCGGCGGCATTGAGCGAGGCCGAGGCGTCGGTGCCGTGGGCGTAGCGGCCCGGGCCGTAATGGGCGGGACCGACGGCCCGGAGGCCGTAGCCGTAGGCCCGCTCGAGGTGCCGCGGCGTGATCAGAGAGTCGGCTCCTTCGAGCGAGAGAATGTAGCCGATCGGAAGCTGCGACCTGTCGGCGGCCGTGGTGAGCGCTCCTTGCCAGCGTGCCACGTGGGCGTCGAGCGCGGCTCGGTCGACGACCTGCACGAGTTCCCCTGCCTCCTCCATCGTGCGATACCAGTGGAGCTGCGCCTGCGTCTGCGCCCAGGCTTGCTCGGGCGAATGCCAGCCGGGCAGTGGGTTGTCGGGGGCGACGTAGCGGGCGATCTGGGTGGCGACGACGAGACCGATCCCGCCGCGCCTGAGGTCGGGGAACGAGACCACCGCGTTGCCGCGGTCGGGCTTGTCGGCGAGGGCCCGGATCCGCTCGCGGTCGTTGATCTCCGCCGCCGAAAGCCGCAGATCGCGGTTCCACTCCATGGCGTTCATGGAGAGGTCGAGATGGGCGTCGATCGTGAACATGGTGCTTTTTCGAATCGTATCCGCATGGACAACCGAACGTCACGCCAGCTCGAACATGGCCTCGATCTCGACGGGAATGTCGTCGGGGAGCGAGCCCATGCCGACGGCGCTGCGCACGCCGATGCCGTGCTCCGGCCCCCAGATCTCGGCGAGGAGCTCGCTCGCCCCGTTGATGACGTAGGGATGCCTGTCGAACTCCGGGGTGCAGTTGACCATCCCGAGCACCTTGATCACCCGCACGACCCTGTCGAGGCTGCCGAGCGTGGCGAGGAGCGTGGCGAGCATGGTGAGGCCCACCTGCCGGGCCGCCTGCTTGCCGCCCTCGGCATCCATGTCGCGGCCCACCCGGCCCCGCATGAGCGTGCCGTCGGGCAGCAGCGGGCCGTGGCCGGAGACATAGAGATGCTGCCCGACGAACAGGGTCGGCTTGTAGACGCCGGCGGGCTTGGGCGCCGGCGGCAGCGAGAGCTGCAGGGATTCAAAACGCCGTTGCGGTGACGATGCCTCGGACATGGTGCACTCCTGCGAGATCCGGAACCTGCGGGGACGGGCAATGGCTCAGTCATCGATCCGTGGCCAGGAGACCGCGGGCGAACGCCTTGGCGATTGCCTGGGCGGCATTCGTGGCGCCGAGTTTCTCGCGGATGGCAGCCACGTGGGCACGGGCGGTGCGTTCCGAGATGTCGAGTCGCTCCGCGATTTCGACATGGCCCAGGCCGTCGCTGAGCATGCGCAGCACGACCATCTCCCGCGGCGTCAGTGGCGAATCCCGGCGGTGCGCGGCCAGTCGTTTCGCGAGCGCCTCGCCGATCGGCTGGCCGCCGGCATGCACCTCCCGGATGGCCGCCTTCAGTTCCATGTAGCGGACGCCCTTGGTGATGTAGCCTGCCGCACCGGCGTCGAGCGCCGCGAGCACGTCGTCCTGATCCTCCGACGACGTCAGCATGAGAACCTTCGCGTGGGGATGCCCCGACCGGAGCTTGTGCACGAGCGAGATCCCGTCGAGCCCCGGCATGCTCACGTCCACGAGCGTGACGTCGGGCCGGTGCCGCAGCCAGAGCGCCAGCGCCTCCTGCCCGTCGGCCGCCTCGCCCACGATTCGAAAGCCCTCCTCCGTGCCGAGCGCGTGGACGAGGCCCTCGCGAAACAACGGGTGATCATCGACGATGAGCACACCGATCACGTCATGGTCACTCATGATGGCACCTGCAGCGGCGGGGGGGGCCGGGAGTCGGCACGGGCAGCGGCCGTGGGCGCCGTCACGCGGACGGTCGTCCCGTTGCGTGGGGCGCTTTGAATCTCGAGTGCCGCGCCGATTCGACGCGCGCGTTCGCGCATGCCACGGATGCCGAAGTGGCCGGGCGCGTTGCCGCGGGCATCGACGTCGAATCCGTGCCCGTCGTCGACGATCTCGATCGTCACCGCGCTGTCCTTCATCCACAAACGGACGTCGAGCGCCGTCGCACGCCCATGCTTGATCGCATTGGTGACGGCTTCGCGGACGATGCGGAGCAGATGGTGCTGCACGAACGGCGAGACGGCGGACACCGCTTCGGTCGCGTGGAAACGGATCGCCGCTGTGCCCAGAGACCGCATGTAGGCCACCTGTTCCTCCAGCGACTCCCGTAGCGATCCGTCGTGCCGGGCTGGGTCCCGCAGGTCCCAGAGAAAGTCGTGCGTGTCGGAACGGAGCCGCTCGAGCAGCGCCCGCTGGGATTCGAGAACGGTTCGCGAGGCCTCGTCGCGGGCCCGCTCGGCGGCCACATCCAGCCGCATCGCGATACCGGCCAGATCCTGCTCGAGCGTGTCGTGGAACTCCTGGGCGATGCGTTTCCGCTCCTCCGTGGCGGCTTCCACCTGAAGCTGGTTTTCGATGACTGCCAGTTGACGTTTCACTTGCCGCCGCAGCATGACGGCCCAGGTGGTCGCCAGCGCCGCGAGCGTGCCGACCGTTCCCAGGGCCAGCGACAGTCGCCCGGATGTCCACCAGGACGCCGGCCTGATGACCCGGAGATCCGCCGGCGACCGCAGGAGCAGTTCGAGCCGGCCCAGATAGGGCAGCTCGAGCTGGCTGTGGATGTCGGGCCTGTCCGCGCGATGGATGGCGGCGACGCCGGTCACCTGCACCTCGCTGCCGACCGCGACGCGCTTGAGCGACGAGAATATGTCGTCACTCGCCCACGCGTTGAGCGTGGAGTGTCCGGCCGCCAGCACCACCTGGGCGCCGCCGTGCACGGGATTCATGCCGAGCAGCCGCGCCGGGAATGTGACCAGGCAGCCCTCGTAGTCGCCGGGCGGCGCGACCACGCTCGCGCTCATGTTCCTGTTGATGGTGTCGACGAGCGTGTCCGGATCGACATCGAGTGGCCGCGGGGCGATCGACGCGCCGATTTTCCGATATCGGGCCTCGATCAGTTCCGCCGCGGGATCGCCCCGTTGCAGGAAGCCGGCCACCTCGACCCGGTCTCCGACGGCCAGGGGCGTCTCCTGGGTCGTCTCGACCCTCACCCCGATGGCATGCTCCTGGAGGTAGAAGCCCCGGCCTCGCTCGGTGTGGATGACCGTGCCCTCGGTCCGCACCCGATGCCCCTTCTCCGGCATGCTGCGATAGGAGCCGATGCGATCGAGCGAGACCTTCGGCCCATCGAAGGGTGACTCCGGGGGCGGCTTGAGCACCGTGATGTCGGACTCGTCGTGGACAGCCAGCTTCGGCCACACGAACTCGCCCCGCTGGTTGAACAGTGCGATGGCTACGCCTTGCATCCGCACCTCCGCATCGACGAGCGTCAGGGGATCGGAATGGAAGCGGTCCTTCTCCACGTCGGCGGTGAAACGACGGCCGTTCCGTTCGACGATGAACCGCCACTGAAAGCCGTCGTCACGCACGGCCTGCACGACGACGTCGGCGGTGATCCGCTGACCTTCTTCGAAGCCGGTGAAAAAGAGATCAGGGTCGAAAGCGGGCGCCGGCGGCAGCGTGCGGCTGCCGGTGATGCGGACGGTGTGCGGGTGCAGGCTCGGCGAATAGCCGGCCCGTTGCGTCGTGCCTTCGACCTCGATTTCGACGCCGGGCTCGAGTTGCTCGAGCACATCGTCCGAGCCGTGCCACGCTCCCGTACGTCGTGCGTTCCGCACGGATGCCCACACGGCTCCTGTCGGATCCTCCATCACGAAGCCGCGTTCACCTCGCCATGTGACCGTGCCACGGACCACGACGGGCCGCCCGAAGGCGGCCGGAGAGGAGCCGTCGAGGTCGCGGATGGCGGCGATGGCGACGACCGGCGGATCGGGAGCGCCCTCCCCGGAGGCGGTGCCCGCCGCGGCAATCGCGCAGATCGCGATCGCGGCCCGCCACGCCTGCGACGCCATGAGCAATTCCCGGGCCATGGCTCCATCCATACACGATCCCCCTGGCCCGTGCCATGCAGTCGCCGACGGATTGCCGGAATCGTCAATACCCGCTGCGCGGACCCTGAGCTAGAGATTAGAAAGCTGGATAACGCCGCCGCCACCATGTCTGCCGACCAAGAAAAGAGCGTGTCTATGGCAAAGTCTCCAGAGTCCCGCGGGGACGACGCGACTGCGGCACGATTTCCGGCCAGTGGTCTTCCGACGCGACGCGCGCTGCTTCGTGCCGCCGGCGCGGGCGTTGCCCTCCCGTGGCTTGACTGCCTGCAGCGGCCCGGCTCCCGGTCGATCCACGCGGCCGAGCCGGGTGGGCCGCCCAAGCGGCTCATGGTCGTGCACCTCGAAAGCAGCCTGATGCCGCAGTTCTTCTTTCCCAAGCGGGGTGAAGCCGGCGGTTCAAGCCCCTATCTCGATCTCCTCGCCGACCACCGCGGCATGTTCACCTCCTTCGCCGGCGTATCGCACCCCAACCTCGGCACCGGCCACGAGGCGACGAACAGCTTTTTGACCGGGGCTCCCAACCCCACGGCCAAGAACTTTCGCAACTCGCAGTCGATCGACCAATTCGCCGCCGAACGGATCGGCCATCAGACGCGGTTTCCGTCGCTGACGCTCGGCGTGAGGCACCACGGCCCCATGACCGACATTCTGTCGGTGTCGAAGACCGGTGTGCCGATCGTCTCGGAGACGAGCCCGAGACAGTTGTATCGCAAACTGTTCGTAGCGGGCACTCCGGAAGAGAAGGCCGAGGCATTGCGGCGGCTGGACGCGGGCCGCAGTGTTCTCGATCTCGTGCAGGACCAGGCGAAAAAAATCGGCAGGAACGGCAGCCAACTCGATCGCGACCGCATCGAGCAGTATTTCACAAGCGTCCGCGATTTGGAGGAGCGGCTCCTGCGGGCGCAGGAGTGGGAAGACCGTCCCAAGCCGGTGGTCGCCTACCAAGAGCCCGTCGACATCGACGACAAGAACCGCCTCGTGGAGCGGGCGAAGCTGATGTTCGACATCATGCGGCTCTCGGCCCAGACCGATTCCACCCGGTTCATGACGTGCTACATCAGCACGTTCCATATCGTGCCGCTGGTGCCTGGCGTGCGCAATGAGACCCATGGCCTCACGCATCATGGCAACGAACCGGAAAAGATAGCCGAGTTGCGGAAGATCGAGGAGGCGCAGATCCAGGCTTTCGAGCACCTCCTGCGATCGCTGCGGGAGGTCGACGAAGGCGGCGGTACGCTCCTCGACCACACGATGGTGCTCTTCGGCAGCGGCCTGGGCAGCGCGAATGCCCACTCGTCCACGAACCTGCCACTCTTGCTCGCCGGCGGCGGCTTCCGCCATGGCGGGCACCTGGAGTTCGACGAGCAGCGGAACGAGCCGCTCTGCAACCTGTTCGTCACGATGCTCCAGCGGCTGGGGATCGAGACCGACGCATTCTCGACGAGCACGGGAACATTGCGAGGGCTCGACGTCGCATGAACAACTGCTGGCGAACCCTGATGTGCGTCATCGTCGGCAGCGGCCTCGTGTTGCGGGTGGCTGCCGGCCACGGGCCCGAAGTCGAGCAGTTCTTCGCACGCCATTGTCTCGACTGCCACTCGGGCGTTTCACCGGAGGGCGGGCTCGACATTGCGAGGCTCTCGGATGACCTCGCTGATCCGGTTGCCTTCGGACGGCTCGTGAAGATTCACGACCGGATTGCGGCCGGCGAGATGCCGCCACCGGACGCGCCGGCACCTGAGCCTGGAGAGCGGGCTGCCGTCCTTGCCCGGTTGGACGATGCACTCGTCAAGACCGACCGCCTGCGGATCGCCCGCGACGGCCGTGCCGGCGTCCGACGCATGTCGCGGAGCGAGTATCAAAACACGCTTCGCGACCTCCTCGCCATGCCCCACCTCGACATTCTCGAACTCCTGCCTCCCGATGGCAGGGTCGCCGGGTACGACAAGGTCGCCAACGGGCAGAGCCTGTCACCGATTCATATGGCAGCCTACACGGCCGCGGCCGAGGCGGCCGTCGCTGCCGCGATCGCCACGCGGAGCACGCCGCCTCCGGTCGCGAAGCGGCGGATCTATCCCGCTTCCGTCTGGCGGATGCAATACAACCTGGTCCAGGGAACGTACGTCCTGCTGGACGGCCCCAGGCCTGATCCCGCACTTCCTTTTACGAAGCCCGACGGCCCTCCACGAAATCCATTCGGTACCGAGCCGATCAGCATCTATCGCAACGACCGCTTCGAGTTGATCGCCGAGCACAAGATTCATGAAAGCCAGAGCAGCGTCGGGATGCTGATGGCGAACGTCGGTGCCCTCTTCGGCACGCTCGAGGCATCGCCGATCCATGCCGGCCCCTATCGGATCCGGGTCTCGCTCTGGGGGTTTCAGTGGAACGCAGGAAAGGTGGAGCCGGTGGCGATTCCGCAGGCGGCTGCCCTCCGCGCGCATCGGGAGACCCGCGAGAACAGGGAGGGGAGGCATCTGGCGACGATCTCGGCAGCCTCCCTCACTCCCAGGGAAACCGAGATCACGGCCTGGCTCGATGAGCAGGAAGTGCTGGTCGTCGATCCGGTTTCGATTCCCTGGTTCGGCAGCACGCTCTCCATCAGCGTTGACGGTCGCTTTGCGACGTCGGCCCACGTCGGGGCGGGCGTCGCGCTCGACTGGGTGGACGTGGAGGGGCCTCTGTATGAATCATGGCCGCCGGAAAGTCATCGGAGTCTCTTTGGGAATCTCCCGATCAAGCCGCTGGCGGCCGATGGCACGGTGATCCTCCCCGCTCGCCGTCCCGTGGAGCGACAGAGTGCTTATTGGCCGAAGTTCATCGACCTCCCGCCCGCAGAGCAGCAGCCGCCGCTCGAGACGGTGCAGTCGGCCGATCCGATCGCCGACGCGCGGCGGCTGTTGGGCATGTTTCTCGGCCGCGCCTTCCGGCGCCCGGTGACTGGTGACGAGATCGAGCCCTACGTGCGACTGGTCGAGCAGCGGCTCGCCGCGAACGAGTGCTTCGAGGATGCCATGCGGCGGGCCTACGTCGCGATCCTGACCTCGGCGCCGTTCCTGTTTCATGCTTCCGATGCCATGCCAGACCAGACGGCACTCGCCTCGCGGCTGGCCTACTGGCTCTGGAACTCGTCCCCCGATGAGCCGCTGTTGGCGGCCGCCGCCTCCGGCCGGCTCAACGATCCTGCCGCAGTGAAGGCCCATGTTGAGCGCCTCCTTGCCGATCCCCGGAGCGGTCGATTTGTCGATGACTTCGCCGACCAATGGCTCGAACTGCGGCGTCTGGACGAGACGATGCCCGATCGTGATCTGTATCCCGAGTACTCGATCCTCCTGCACGAAGGGATGGCGGCGGAGCCGAGGGCGTTCATCCGCGAGGCGATCGATAAGGATCTGCCGATCGCCGCGCTCGTCGAGCCCGGCTTCGCCATGCTCACGCAGCGGCTGGCCGAGCACTACGGCATCCCGGGCGTCGAGGGGGCCGAGGTGCGGCGCGTGCCTGTGCCGCCGGAGAGCCCGCGCGGCGGCCTGCTTGGCCAGGCGGCGATCCATAAGCTCACGGCCAACGGCACGACCACGTCTCCGGTGAAGCGGGGAGTGTGGGTGATGGATCGGCTGCTCGCGGAGCCGCCACCGCCGCCGCCGGCCAACGTGATGGCGATCGAACCCGACACCCGCGGCACCATGACCGTGCGGGAGCAGCTGTCGCGGCACCGAGACGTCGCCGCCTGTGCGGGATGTCATGCGAAGATCGACCCGCCCGGATTCGCCCTCGAGTCGTTCGACCCGGTGGGCGGCTTCCGCGAGAGGTATCGTGCCATCGGCAAGGGCGACGATCCGCCGGAGCGGGCACTGGTGGTATGGCCCGTGGCCTATCGAATCGGTCCGGCCGTCGATGCCTCCGGGAAGCTCTCCGACGGCTGCGAGTTCGACGGCCTGAAGGGCCTCACGCGACACTTAGCCGCGGATCCCCGGCGCCTGGCACGTGGCCTCGTGCACCACCTGGCCTGCTACGCGACGGGGGCCGAGATCGGGTATGCCGACCGGCGGATCGTAGACGCCATTCTCGACTCCGCCGCGCCTTCGCACTACGGGCTGCGGTCGCTCATCCAGGCGGTCGCCGCCAGCGAGCTTGTCGCTCCTCGCTGACGGGGCGGAATTGAGCGGAATGGCGTGGTCACGCCCCGCTTCAACAATTTTGCCGGAACCGTCAATATCGCCAGGGCGGCCGCCGAGCATAGGGTATGCGGTAGGGTGGGAAGTCGGTGCCGCCCGCCGCAACTTTTCTTGTATTCGCAGGAGCCCACACATGCGCTATGCCCACTCGCCGCGGGCCTTTACGCTCGTCGAGCTTTTGGTCGTGATCGCGATCATCGGCACGCTCGTCGGCCTGCTGCTCCCGGCCGTGCAGATGTCGCGGGAATCGGCGCGGCGTTCGGTCTGCTCCAACAACCTCAAGCAGCTCGGCCTCGCACTCCTCAATCACCACGAGGCAAAGCAGGTGTTCCCGGGCAGCGCCGGGGCATCGAAGCGTGGGCAGCGGTCCACGGTCAGCTGGATCTCCCGCATCCTGCCCTACGCGGACGATCTGGCCGTGTACGACAAGATCCTTTTTAACCACGACTACGCGGGAACCTCGGGATCGGTGAGCACGGTAAAAAACCTGTCGCTGCCGACGCTGCTCTGTCCGTCGTCGCCGTTGTCCCCGAAGAATGTCAACACCGCATACTTGGCCGCTCCGGATTGGGTGCAGGGAGCCTCGTACGTCGCGATCTCAGGGGCATCCAATGGCAATCAGACGACGACCGGAGGCCTGATACCGGGCTTTGCGGAGACCCGCATCAACCAGAGCGGCTCGGCTTGGATTGCAGCCGGCGGCGTGTTGTTTCCGAATGGCGAACGACCGAACGTTGGGCCGAGGAGCAATCTGAAGAATGTCACCGACGGCGCGTCGAAGACGCTACTGCTCGGCGAGCAAAGCGACTATCTGGTCGACACGTCAGGAAAACAGCAGACGTGGTTGAGCGGCGGCTATTGCTTCGGCTGGCACGCCGGCGGCTGGGGCGAGGGCACGCCTCCCAGCATCGCCTATTCCACCGTGTCTGGTTGGACCCCGGGCTTCGTATCCACGAGGAACGCCACGACCATTCGCTGGAACATCAATCAAAAGACGGGCTGGACAGGGTTCGCCAATGGCGTCCAGGGGAACTCGGGACCCCCGTGCTACATCGAGGACAACGCGCCACTTGTTTCGGCGCACGGCGGCGGCGTGCAGGTATGCTTGGCGGACGGTTCGGTACTGTTTCTGTCCGACGGCACGACGCTCGACGTCCTCGCTCGCCTGGCGACCCGCGACGACGGGCAGACTCTGCAGGTGGTGCCATGATCTCGGTGCCTGGCGCGGGTCCCTGTCGACGACCCACCACGGGCTCGCGGCGATTCAAGGCGATCCTCGTGCTGCTGGCCGTCGCGCTTTTCGTCGCGGGCTGCGGTCGATCGGCGCCTGCCAGAAAAATGGTGGCGGTGTCCGGCGTCGTCACGCTCGACGGCAACCCGCTCCCCGACGGCTTCATCACGTTCGTGTCGCCGCAGGAGGGACGTTTCGAGGCTTTCCCGATCACGCACGGGAAGTTTGCGGGCAAGGCGGGCTTGGGTCTAAGAACGGTGGAGATCATCGCGATACGCGACCTGCAGCCGGCCGCTGCCGGGGACGGAGTGCCGCTGGCGGCGGTGCGGGGAAACTACCTTCCGGCACGATACTCCACCGCCTCCACGCTGACGGCGGACGTGAGGGAGTCGGGGGCGAACGTGTTCGACTTCGACCTGCAGTCGAAGCCTTGATGAGAACCCGGGATGCGGCGGTGATAGCCGAATCCCAGGGATTTCGTCCGCCCGATCCGGGGTTGAGGCTTGCATATCCGCGGGGGGGCCGCGTATCGTCAGGCCGCGTTCCGGTCGCGGTGTCGTGGGGCTGCGGAACGCTTGGCCGGGCCTACGCCGGCCGGTCCGGCCGCTTCCGGGAGGGTTCGCCTTGAAAATCGCCTTCGCCTGCCCGAACTGTGCGAAGCAGTTGGTGGCGGACGTGGCGGCGGCGGGCCGGACCGGCCGCTGCCGGCACTGCGGCAAACCTGCCGTCGTGCCGAGCGGCTATACCCTGCGGCCGATCACCCCAACCGAAGTGCCGCAGCTCCCTGCCGCGGCAGATTGGGGCAACGCTGAACTCGGGCCGGCCATTGCCTTCCCGGCGGTCGCGCCCATCGCGTCTGCGTCGGCGCCCAAGACACCCTCCCAGGCTGCATCCAGGAAGGTCGCGCGGACGCCGGCACGAGCCGCGGCAGCGCCGGCTGCTGCCTCTCAGGGCGGGAGCCCGGTGGCGCCGGGATTTCCAGTGATTCTGGCCGATGCGTGGGCGGCATTTGCGGCTATCGTCAAACCCTCGGTCGCGACGTCCACGGCAAGCGGCGCTGCGCCGGCGCCGCTGCTCGTGGCCTACCGCTCGTTCTTCGCGTTGCTCGGGCGGGTGACGACCTGGATCAGTGAGACGAGCTACACGGTGTCGTTCATTCTGATCACGCTCGCCATTGCCAGCGGGATGGTCGGGCGTCACTCGCTCGCCGCGATGGCGTGCGGCGCGATCGTCGCCCTGAACCTGGTCGGCCTCGCCGGAGACGTCGCGAGCCTCGTGACGCTCTCGTTTCGGAAGAATCCCCTGCAGGGCACGCTCTTTCTGCTGCCGCCCTTCACGCTCTACTACCTCTGGACCGATTGGCGCCGCTACCGTGACACGATCGACCGGATGCGGATCCCGCTCGTGACGCTCGCCGTGGTCGCGGTCGCGTACGTGTTCGTCCCGTGGCTGCGTGGCGGCAGCGCCGAGGAGGGCCGCTTTGTCGCAGCGGTCAAGCAGGCTGTGGCCACGGTTGAGGAAAAGCTGGCCGGCCGCCAGGGGGCGATCGACGAGGGGCTGAAGCAGGCGCGGGCTTGGCTGCGCGAAGTGCCGCTCCCGGACCCGTCGGTCGTGCCGGGGTTGCCAGGCAGGCAGCAGGCCACCCCCGCCGGAAAGCCCTAAGCCCGGCGGAAGTCGCTAGGAAAGACACACCCATGCGTCCAGCAAACGACCGAGCAGCCGAGACCCCCACCGCCGTCACGGGCGCAAGCGACGAGGTCGAACTCGAGTTGGGTGCCGACGTCGCGGAATCGACAGGGTCCATCGCTGCGGGCTGGGGCACGCTCGCGGACGAATCGCCGCCGCCCGGCGAGGAACTCGCGACGTCGCAGCTGCGGTGGAGGCTCGCCCTCGTCGCCGGCTTCCTGACGCTGTTTCATCTCGTCTTCGCCGTGGTCAAGATGACCGCGCCAGTGGCCGAAACCCCGTCCTCTTCCGACGCGCCGACCTGGTCGCTGCTCTTGCGGGCGGTGGTGGCGGGGCTCACGGCGGCCCTGCTCCTCTCCCCTGCGCTGCTGAGTCGGCGGCAGGTGCGGCTGGTCGAGGGACTCCTCTTCGGCTTCGAGATGCTGGTGCTCCTGGCGGCCCAATACCTCGCCGCGGTCGACCTCATCGACCGGCGCGATCTGGTCGATGCCGTCGCCGTCGGGAAGAACGGCGTCATCCGGGTGCTCGTGCTCATGCTCTGCTCGGGCGTGTTCGTGCCGCGTTCCCCGGCCGCCACGGCGCGGATCGTGGTGACGATGGCAGCCGCACTGATTTTGTGCCACGGGATGGTGCTCCATCACGCCGACACCGCGCACCTCGACCTCGACGACGTCGCCAGCCACCAGATCGTCATGAAAAATGCCCTCTTTCTCATCATGGGGGCGGCGCTCGCCACGCTGGCGGTCTGGACGCTCCGCCGGCGGGGCGCGGAACCCCACGAACCCGATCGTGTCGGGGCCTACCGCCTGCTCCGCAGGCTCGACGCAGGAGGCTCGGGCGAGGTGTATCTCGCGGAGCACGAGGTGCTGAAACGGCCGTGCGCGGTGAAGTTCGCCCGGTCGGGTGATTTCGAGGCGGCCGCGCGGTTCGACAGGGAGACGCGGGCGGCAGCGCGGCTCTCCCATCCCAACGTGGTCGCCATCTTCGATGCGGGGCGCGCCGAGGACGGCGCTCCGTACTGTGCCATGGAATATCTCCCGGGTCTCTGTGCCGCCGACATCGTGCTGGGGTCCGGGCCGATGCCCGCCTCGCGGGCGGTGTATCTGGGCCGGCAAGTCTGCGGGGCCCTCGCCGAGGCCCATCGCCAGGGGCTCGTGCATCGCGACCTGAGTCCGGCGAACATCGTCGTGTCGGTGGTCGGCGGGCGTCACGATGTGGCCAAGGTGCTCGATTTCGGGTGCGTCGGCGGGCCGTCTGTCGGCACGAGCCACGCTCCGGTTGCCGACGGCGTTGTCGCCGGAACCCCGGAATATGTCGCCCCCGAGCAGGCGGTCGCCGGGGCCGGTCTCGATGCGCGGGCCGACATCTACGGTCTCGGGGCGCTGCTCTATTTTCTCGTGACGGGTGGGCCGCCGTTCGAGCGGCCCACGCCGGACGAGGTGCTGCGGGCCCATGTGTCGGAGCCGGTGACGCCGCCCCGGCAGCGCGAGGCAAGCGTCCCCGCCGATCTCGAGGCGGTGATTCTCCGCTGCCTCGCCAAGAGACCTGAGGACCGCTTCGCCGACGCGCGGGCGGTGGCCGACGCGCTCGGGGCGTGCGCGTGCGCGGCGGAGTGGGACGAGGCTCGAGCGGCGAACTGGTGGCGGCAGAGGGCCACTGCTCAGGCCTGATCACGGGAGCGTGCCGACCACGGACATCGAATCATGGAAATGCAGCGGCTGCTGAAAGCCACCGTCCAGTTCAATGCGAGCGATCTCCACGTGCAGGTCGGCAGCCCGCCGACGGTCCGGGTCGACGGCACGATGGTCGCCATCAACTCGCCGCCGGTGACGGCGGAGCAGCTGCGCGAGCTCGTCGCGCAGGTGGCGGATGAGTCGCAGCTGCGGCGGGTCGAGAGCGAGCGAAGCCTCGATTTCTCGTACTTTATCCCCGATGTCGCCCGGTTTCGCATCAACGTCTTCTATGAGCAGGGGCATCTTTGCCTCGCGGCGCGCTGCATCCCGCTGCATATAAAGTCGTTCGCCGAGCTCCGCCTGCCGGCGGTGCTCCAGGAGATCGCCGAGGAGAACCGGGGCCTCGTCCTCGTGACGGGCACGACCGGGAGCGGCAAGAGCACGACGTTGGCGGCGATGATCGATCATCTCAACCAGACCCGTCGGCTGCGGATCGTCACGGTCGAGGATCCGATCGAGTTCGTGCATGTCTCGCAGAAGTGCCTCGTCGCCCAGCGCGAGATCGGCCGCGACACCCCGAGCTTCGCGGAGGCGCTGCGTCGCGCCTTGCGGCAGGATCCCGACGTGATCCTCGTCGGCGAGCTGCGGGATGCCGAGACGATGCGGATCGCGCTGCAGGCCGCCGACACGGGGCACCTCGTCTTCAGTACCGTCCACACCACGAATGCATCCTTCACGATGCAGCGGCTCGTGGCCATGTTCCCGCCCGACGAGCGCGAGCTTCTGCAGACGGAGCTGGCGACGAACCTTGCGGCGGTCGTGAGCCAGCGGCTGGCCGTGGCCAAGCAGAAGGAGCAAGGACGGATTCCGGTGCTCGAGGTGATGCGGAACACTGCCGTGGTGAGCAAGGCGATCCACGAGGGGAGGATCACGAGCCTGCCGCAGGCGATCGCCAACCGAGAGAGCGGCATGCAACTCTTCGACCAGCACCTTGCCGATCTCTACAAGTCGGGCCAGATCAGCGGCACCGAGGCGCTCAGGTTGGCCACCAACCCCGAGGCGGTAGCGCTGTCGATGCGCGGGATGAGCACGCTCGACACGTCCTCGGGCCTGGTGCATTGATCCCGCTCGATGACTCGAGCGGCACGAGGCTCTGAAGTCGGCAGTCGGCCAGCGACGACAACTTGGCCGCGGCGGCCCGGGGCTACATCGCCTTGATCAGGTCGAGGCACATCTGCCGGAACTTGCCCGGATTGACGTTGGGGTTTTTCTTCCGGGCCTGGCCGATCAGGCCGGCGGCGGCCTGCTCCTTGCCCCCCTTCACGTCGGCCACGATCTTGGGATTGGCCGCGAGTAGCTCGCGGCAGAGCGCGACCAGGTCGTCATCGCTCACCGCTGCGATCCCGAGCGACGCCACCACCTCCTCGACGGCCCGGCCGCTCGCGAGCACCTCGGCGAAGATCTCGCGGCCGCGGCTCGTGTCGAAGTCGCCCTTGGCGATTCGGGCGATGATGTCGGCCACGGCGGCGGGCCGCACCGGAAATTCGCCGATCGTGCCGCCCCGCTCGTTGAGCGTCCGCAGGACGTCCTGCTGCATCCAGTTGCTCGCCACCTTGCCCTCTCCGACGAGCGTGGCGAGCTCCTCGTAGTAGGCGACCAGATCGCGGCCCTGGTTGACGAGCACGTCGGCATCGTAGGCCGAGATCGTCCACTTCTGCTCGAGGCTCTTGCGGAGCGCGGTCGGCGGATCGCCCATATCAGCGCGGATGGCGGCCACCTGCGGCTCCGACACAGTCACCGGTACGAGATCGGGCTCGGGGAAGTAGCGGTAGTCGCTCGACTCCTCCTTCTGACGCTGCGGTCGGGTGATTCCGGCCGGATCGTCCCAGCCGCGGGTCTGCTTGGGCATTTTCCCCATTTCGACCTTCGTGGCCTGCCACTCCTCCCACTGCCGCGCCGCCTCGTACACGAGCGCCCGCTCGACGGATCGGAAGGAGTTCATGTTCTTGATCTCGACGATCGGCGTCTTGGCGACCCGGCCGTCTGCCTGCGGGATGTGGAGGTTGACGTTGGCGTCGACCCGCAGACTCCCCTCCTGCATGTTGCAGTCGCTCACCCCGAGATAGACGAGCAAAAGTTTGAGCTCGTTGAGCCAGGCCCGGGCCTCCTGCGGGCTTCGCAGGTCGGGCTGCGTGACGATCTCGCACAGCGGCGTACCGGCCCTGTTCAGGTCGATGCGGGTGTCGGCGGTGCCGGCCGCCTCGTCGTGCATGCTTTTGCCCGCGTCCTCTTCGAGGTGCACGCGGATGATGCCGACGCGTCGTGAGAAGGCGCCCTTCGGATCGACCACCTCGAGATGGCCGTCCGAGGAAAACGGCAGATCGTACTGGCTGATCTGATAGCCCTTCGGCAGGTCGGGGTAGAAGTAGTTCTTCCGGTCCCACTTCGTGAACGGGGCGATCTTGCACTCGAGCGCCAGCGCCGCCCGCAGGGCCAGCTCGAAGGCCTGCCGGTTCATGACCGGCAGCGAGCCGGGCAGCCCGAGGCAGGTCGGGCAGACCTGCGTGTTGGGCGGGGCGCCGAACTTCGTCGAGCACCCGCAGAAGAGCTTCGTGCGGGTCTGCAGCTGAACGTGCACCTCCAGGCCGATGACGGTCGTGTAGGCTGCGGTGCTCATGAGCGGGCCTCCGGCGGCCGGGGACGCCGTCGGTGCCAGTCGGTGAGCCGCTGGAAGCGGTCGGCCGCCTGGAGCAGGAGCGGCTCGCCGAGCGCGGGGGCCTGCAGTTGGAAGCCGATCGGCAGGCCCGACTTCGTGAAGCCGCAGGGGAACGAGATGCCGCCCACGCCCGCCAGGTTCGTGCCCACCGTGTAGAGGTCGACCAGATACATCGCCAGCGGGTCGTCGGTCTTCTCGCCGAGCTTGAAGGCGGGCGTCGCCGAGACGGGGCCGCCTATCAGATCGACCGACTGGAAGGCGTCGAGGTAGTCCTGGCGGATGAGGCGGCGGACCCGCAGCGCCTTGGCGTAGTAGGCGTCGTAGTAGCCGGCCGAGAGAGCGTAGGTGCCGAGCATCACCCGCCGCTTCACCTCGGGGCCGAAGCCCTCCGCCCGGCTGCGGCAGTACATTTCCACGAGCGGGGAATCGAATCCGCCCGGCTGTGCCGCAACGCCTCTGTGGGCCGCGGCGCTGCGGTGCCCATAGTGCGCGCCGTCATAGCGAGCCAGGTTGCTCGACGCCTCGCACGGCGCGATCAGGTAGTAGGTCGGGATGCCGTATTTGGCGTGCGGCAGCCGGACTTCGTGGATCGTGGCGCCGGCCGCCTTGAGGACCGCAAAAGCCTCCTCGACGCCCTTGGCCACCTCCGGGTCGAGTCCCTCGGCATAGTGCTCCGGCACGCGGCCGATCCGGATGCCGGCGAGCGGCCTGTCGAGCAGGTCGGTATAGCGGGGCACGGCCACGTCGAGCGACGTCGCGTCGCCGGGGTCGTGGCCGGCGATCGTCTCCATGACGAGCGCACAGTCGGCGGCGCTGCGGGCCATCGGCCCGATTTGGTCGAGGCTCGACGCGAACGCGACGAGCCCGCGGCGGCTGACGCGGCCATAGGTCGGCTTGAGCCCGGTGATGCCGCAGAGGCCCGCCGGCTGCCGGATCGAACCGCCCGTGTCGGAGCCGATCGCCACCGGAGCCATGTCGGCGGCCACGCAGGCGGCCGACCCGCCGCTTGATCCGCCCGGGGCCCGCGTGAGGTCCCAGGGATTGCGGACCGGGCCGAAGGCGGAGTTTTCATTCGAGCCGCCCATGGCGAACTCGTCCATGTTCGTCTTGCCGACGAAGACGGCGTCGGCCTGCCGCAGCCGCGCGACGACGTCGGCGTCGTACGGCGGACGGAAGCCGGCGAGCATCTTCGACGCGCAGGTCGTCGGCATGTCGGCGGTGCACAGCACATCCTTGAGCGCCACGGGCAGGCCCGCGAGGGACCCGACCGGCCTGCCCGCCCGCCGTCGGGCGTCGATCTCGGCGGCCCGCTCAAGGGCACCGGCCCGGTCGACCGCCAAGAAGGCATTGATCGAGCTGTTGGTCGCCTCGATCCGGTCGAGAAACGCCGTCGCGCACTGCACGGCCGAGATGTCGCCCTGCCTCAGGGCGGCGACCAGATCGACGGCGGAGAGTTCGAGCAGTTGCATGGCTGTGGGCGGTAGAGCCGTGGGTCGAAGAAGCCCGGGCTCAGGCGGCGCCCGACTCTCCCAGCACCGCCGGCACGAGGAAGCATTCGCCGTCGTGTCGCGGGGCGGATTGAAGCGCCTGGGTAGTCGAGAGCGACGGGGCGGGCACGTCGTCGCGGAAGACGTTCTGCGTGTCGAGCGGGTGCGCGAGCGGCGCGACGGAAGCGGTATCAACCTCTCCCAGCATCGAGACGAAGCCGACGATTTTGGAAAGCTCGCCGGTCATGCGGGCGAGTTCGGCCTCCGAGAGCGCCAGTCGCGCGAGCAACGCGACCTTGGCGACGTCTTCGGGAGACAGGGAATGCGACGAGGTGCTCACGCCGGGGCTCGGTACTCAGGAATGCATCTCAGGGCGTCGACTCGTGCGTTCGGGCGGCACTGGCGAGTGCGATGCGGCCTGCCTACGGACGGGCACGCGGGCCGGACGGCACCGCCTCGACGGCGGCCGGCTTCGTCTTCTCGACGGTGGGCAGGCGGAAGGGCTGCTGGCGGACGAGCTTCGTCACCTTGCCACCCTTGATGCACTGGGTGCAGACGAGCATGGTCGTGCTCGTGCCACGGCCGACGGTGACGCGGAGCCGCTGCAGGTTGGGCTTGAACTTGCGCTTGGTGATGCCGGTGACCTTGGTGCCGACGCCGCCCAAGTACTTCGCCTTACCGCGGATCGTCACCTGGTTACCGACGGAAAAACCCTTGCCGCAGACCTGACAGGAACGTGCCACGGGAACGACTCGCAGAAGGAAGGATCGGGGTACGAAGCCTGAAAAGATAGCGATTTCGTCGAAAATCGCAAGCCGAACGGCCCGGCGACCTTTCGGTTGGGGGGCGGGGCCGTTCAGCCCGCGATCAGACGGAGCACTTCCGGGTGAACCAAGCCGTTGGTGGCCACGCCATCACCGGAGTCGATGCGGTCGCGTCCCTGCCAGTCGGTGAACCGGCCGCCCGCCTCGCGGACCACCGTCTCGACGGCCGCGGCGTCCCAGGCGTTCATGACCGGGTCGATCATCACCTCCGCCCGGCCCGTCGCCACGAGCAGATAGCCGTAGCCGTCGCCCCAGGTGCGGGCGACCCCGCAGGCGGCCTCGAGCCGGCGCCGGGCCACGTCGCCGCCGGCGGCGTCGGCACGATCGCTGAACGACGTGAAGGCACTCGTGCACACAAGCGCCTCCTGCAAGCTTCCACGCGCGGAGACCCGGGCGCGGACGGCCTCACGACCGCCGCGCTCGTGCCAGGCGCCGCCGCCCGCGGCCGCGTAGACGATCTCGTCGAGCGCGGGAATCGCGATCACGCCGAGCACGCCCCTGCCCTCCCGGCGGCAGCCCACGAGCGTGGCGTAGAGCGGCACCCCGCGGATGAACGACTTCGTGCCGTCGATCGGATCGACGACCCATTCGAAGCCCGACGACCCTGCCGTCGCGCCGGTCTCCTCGCCGAGGAAGGCATCCTGCGGGAATGCCGCGAGCAGCGTTTCGCGGAGCAGCGCCTCGGCAGCCCGATCGGCCTCGGTCACCGGAGAGCGATCGGCCTTCAGGCTCACCGCCAGGTCGGCGGCCGCGAACCAGCGGAGTGTGGCGGCCGCGGCGGAGCGGGTGGCCGCGAGGGCGCAGGCAAGCCGCGACGACACGTCCGCATCAGGCACGGCACCCGCGCTGTCGCTCATGGAGCGGCCCCCGGCTGGCCGTCGGTGTCGTCGTGTGCGGTGCCCGGGGCGGGCACGGGACGCAGCGAGAGCAGCACCAGCAGCGCCGCTCCGATCACGAGCCACGAGTCGGCGAGGTTGAAAATGGGCCAGTCGATGATGCCCTCGAGCTTGAAGTGGATCCAGTCACGCACCGCGAACACCGCGTCTCCCCGCCGTGGTTCGGGTACATGCCACGTGAGCCCCGGCAGCCCCAGGCGATCGTAGAGGTTGCCGATGATCCCGCCGGTGATCAGGCCGAGGGCTATCAGGAGCCAGCGATCGCCGCGGGTGGCCGGCCGGGCCACCAGCGCCACGATGCCGGCGATCGCCGCGAGCGACACCGCGGCGAAGACCATGCCGAGGCCCTGACCCATGCCGAAGAGCGCGCCCTCGTTGAGATTCGTCTCGATCGAGAGCATGCCTGGGATGAGCACGATGCCCGGCTGCTCGCCCGGCATCCCCAACCTGTCGAATACGACAGACTTGGTCGCGAGATCCATCGCTGCCCCCAGGACAGCGATGCTCGAGAACAGAAACCAGCCGCGTCGGGAAGGCATGGCAGCCGGCATCATGACGGGGGAGGCCACGCGGCGGGCTTACCGCGGCTGCCGAGGCCGGCCAGCTCCGCCGTTCTCGAGCTTCTCCGCGCAGCGGATGCATGTCGGCGCGAACGGGATCGCCTCCAGCCGCTTCTTCGCGATCGGGCCCCCGCACTCCTCGCAGAGTCCGTACCGGCGGGTGCGGATCCGCTCGAGCGCCTGCTCCACCAGTTCCAGGGTGTCTTCCTCGGTCGCCATGAGCGCGAGAGTGAACTCCTGCTCGTAGGCGTCGGAGCCGATGTCCGCCATGTGGATCGGCATGCTCGACAGATCACCGCTCGACTCGGAGCGGGTTTTCCGCAGGGCCGCGTCGGCCATGGTGGTCACGTCGCCACGCAGGCGAGCCCGCATGGCCAGGAGCGTCGCCTTGAACGCCTTGGTTTCTGTCGCCTTCATGTCGCAGTATCCCTCCGCCGAAACAAGTTCTAGAGCCTACCCTCTCGCCGTCGCCCTGTCAAACTGGCAGGCGTTCTGGTGGGCCAGCGTCGGCCGGCTGACCGGCGGCCGCGGATCGCCTGGCGGACGACGCCGGAAAATCCTTGCTGGCCCGAATCTCTTGACCTACGCTTTCGCCGAGGCCTGGAAGTCTTCCCACAGGCGTCGCGGTGGCGATGCCGACATAATGCCGTAGTCCGATCTCGACGCGGCACCCCGGGGGGCGGCAGGCTCTCTCCCCCCGTCCGCCCGAGATGCGTGGTTTTCGGAGCCCGTCGCCGTGCCTGTCGCCGCCCGCACCGATCTCGCCTTCCAGCAGTGCATCGCCCCGGCGTGCGGCGCGACGTTCTCGGTCGACGAGGTGCTCACGTCGTGTCCCGCGTGCGGCAATCTGCTCGATGTCGAGTACGACTGGGAGCGGATCCGGCCGCCGTCTTCGTTCGAGGTCTTCGAGCGGAAGTGGATGCGCCGCAGCGACCCGCTGGCCTACAGCGGCGTGTGGCGGTTCCACGAACTGCTGCCGTACGCGCCGCGCGAGGCGGTCGTCACGATCGGTGAGGGGCAGACGCTCCTCGCGGCCTCGGACGGCGTGGGAGCGTTCATCGGCATGCGGCCGGGCCGGCTGTTCCTCGAGTACGAAGGGCTCAACCCCTCGGGTTCGTTCAAGGACAACGGCATGTCCGCCGCCTTCACCCACGCCCGGATGATCGGGGCTCGGCGGGCGGCCTGTGCCTCGACCGGCAACACGAGCGCGTCGCTGGCCGTCTACTGCGCAGTCACGCGGCTGATGCGAGGCATCATCTTCATCGGTTCCGGGAAGATCTCCTACGGCAAGCTGTCGCAGGCCCTCGACTACGGTGCCCTCACGATTCAGATCGCGGGCGATTTCGATGACGCGATGGCCCGCGTGAAGGAGGTGGCCGGTAAGCTCGGCATCTACCTCGTCAACAGCGTGAATCCCTTCCGGCTCGAGGGTCAGAAGACGATCATGTACCGCGTGCTCGAGTCGCTCGGCTGGGAGGTACCCGACTGGATCGTCGTGCCCGGCGGCAACCTCGGCAATTCGAGCGCCTTCGGCAAGGCCTTCGCCGAGCTCCGCAAGCTCGGGCTCATCGACCGGGTGCCGCGGCTGGCGGTGATCAACGCCGCCGGCGCCAACACGCTCTACGAGCTCTACCACAACCGCGGACTGCGGTGGCAGGGCGGCCGGGCCGACCTGTCGCCGGCCTGCCATTACTACGACGAGCTCGACCGCGACAAAAAGCGTGCCGACACGATCGCCAGCGCCATCGAGATCAACCGGCCGGTCAACCTGAACAAGTGCCTGCGGGCGCTCGAGGTCTGTGACGGCGTCGTCCGCGAGGTGAGCGAGCAGGAGATCCTCGACGCCAAGGCGCAGGTGGGCGCGGGCGGCCTGGGCTGCGAGCCGGCCAGTGCCGCGAGCGTGGCAGGCGCCCGGCAGTTGGTCGCCGAGGGCGTGATCGGCCGCGACGAGCGGGTCGTCTGCATCCTGACCGGCCACCAGCTCAAGGATCCCACCGCGACTGTCGCCTATCACACCACCGACCAGAAACTCTTCAACGAGGTGCTCGGCAGCCGGGGTGTGAGCCGGGCGAGCTTCGCCAATCGAGCCGTGAGCGTCTCGAACCGGCTCGACGAGATCGTGCAGGCGATCGAGCTCTACGGCTGAGCGGGCCTCAAAGCGCCCTTCTGCCCAGCCTCGTGGCCATCAGGGGCGACCGATGACGAGCGGGGAACGTGCGCGGTCGGCCGGCGCGGCCTGGGCCCTGCTTGACTGGGCGGCGAGCGCCTTCTCCACGGTGCTCATCACGCTCGTGGTGGCCTACGTCGAGCGGGTCGTGTTCGCCGATCGGGCATGGGGCGTCGATCCCGGCGTCGTCTGGGCCTGGACGCTCGCGGTGGCGATGCTGCTGTCGGCACTGATCACGCCCTTCCTGGCCGCCTGGGCCGATCGCCACGAGGCCCACGTCAGCGCGCTCGTCGGGGGCGTGCTCCTCGGGGCCGGCGGCCTCGTGGTCCTCGGCATCCTGCCGCCTACGGCGCGGCTGGGTGTGGCGGCGGCGGTCGTGCTCGCCGCGGTGGGCTTTGACGTGGCGGTCGTCTTCACGGGCAGCCTCCTGCCGCGGATCGCGTCGGGCGCGGCGGCCGACCGGCTCTCGGCCGCGGGCTTCGCGCTCGGCTACGCCGGGGGCGCGATCGCGCTCGTCGTCGCGACCGCGATCGTCGCCGCCCACGACAAGCTGGGGCTCTCGATGGTGGGCGGGCTGCGGGCGGCCTTCGTCTTCACGGCCGTGTGGTGGCTCCTCTTCTCCTGGCCCGCGGCGGTCGTCCGGTTCGGGCCGGCGCCGCCGGCCGCCGGGGAAGGTTCGTCGTTCGGCGATCTCCGCGGCTTCGTGGCCGATCTCGGCCGCGGCGATGCCGCGAGCCGGGCGCTCCTGGGCGTGCTCGGCGGCGCGATGCTGACGCTTGGCGCCGTGCAGACCGCGATCGCGCAGTTTTCGAGCGTGGCCCTCGAGGAGTTCAGGCTCACGTCCTCCGAACTCGTGAAGCTCGTGTTGCTCGTGCAGTTCGTCGCCCTGCCGGGGGCGCTGGCCGTGGGCTGGCTCTCGACCCGCTGGGGGCGAACGGCCGCCTTCATCACCTGTCTGGCGGGCTGGGGGGCGGTGCTCGCGCTCGCCTGGCGCGTGCAGACGACGGGTCAACTCCACGCCGTCGCCGTGCTCCTGGCCCTCGTGCTCGGGGGCGTGCAGAGCGTGGTCCGCGCGATCGTCGCCGGCGCGGCCCCCGCGGGGCGTTCGGGCGCGACCTTCGGCCTGCTCCACGTCGGGACGAAGCTCGCTGGTTTCGCCGCCAACCTCCTCTTCGGCGCCGTCCTGGCCGCGAGCGGTCAGCCGCGGGCCGGGCTGCTCGTGCTGCTGGGCTTCCTCGTCGCCGGCGGCTGGCTGGCGGTGCGGCCGCCGCATCACGCCAGCCCGAGGACGTCGCGCATCGAGTAGAGGCCGGCGGGACGGCCGATCAGGAAGGCGGCGGCGGCGAGCGCCCCGCGGGCGTAGCAGTCGCGGCTGGTGGCACGGACGTTGACGGACAACGCCTCGCCGTCGAGCCCGAAGAGGATCGTGTGCTCGCCGGGGTTGTCGCCGGCACGGACGGCGTGGTAGCCGATCTCGTCGGCGGGCCGTGCGCCGGGCCTGCCCTCGCGGCCGTGGGCCACCCGGGTGAAGCCGAGTGAGTCCTGCACGATCTGCCCGAACTTCAGCGCCGTGCCGCTCGGGGCATCTTCCTTGTGGCGGTGGTGCACCTCGATGATCTCCACGTCGCTGCGGGTGCCGACGCGGGCCAGGAGCGCCGCGGCACGGCCGACCAGGTCCATCGCGATGTTGACCGCCAGGCTCATGCTCGGCGACTGAAGCACCGCGATGCTGCCGGCCGCCTGCTCGATCGCGCGGCGGTCGGCGGCCTCCAGGCCGGTGGTCGCCACGACGAGCGGCACGCGGGCCGCGACGCACGCCTGCGCGATGCCGGCGACGGCGCCGGGGAGCGAAAAGTCGATGGCCACGTCGGCCGGGCAGGACCAGGTGGCGGTGATCGGCACGTCGACCGGCCCGACGCCGGAGAGCGTGCCGGCATCGATGCCCATGCGTTCGTGGCCCGGCCGCTCCACGGCGGCGACGAGCTGCCATGAGGCCGCCTTGTCACCGGCGGCGCAGGCGACGATACGCTGGCCCATGCGGCCCGCGGCTCCATGGACGACGAGACGGCGCGGAATGGAGGTGGACACGCTCGAGGGCTCCGATTGGGGGGCGATCCGGCGGGGGGACAGCGGCGACACGCCCGGGGGCGGGCCGGCGAGCACCTGCGGGGTGCCGAACGACGCCGACAGACTAGCAAAACCGCCCTGGATTTCGCAGGCGGGCGTGCCGAGATGGCGGAAGTACACTCCATGGGTTCCCATTGGCCCGGCGTTCCCCGCCGTCTCTTTCGCGCATGACCACGACTCGCCGCCTGCTCCTCACCGCGCTCATGCCCGTGCTGGGCCTGCTGGTGCTGTCGTTCCTGACGTTCTTCAACCAGCGCGGGTTGAATCGCAGCCAGGCCAACCGCCACGAGTCGCTCAAGCTCGCACAGGAACTGCGGGCCAGCTCCGACGAGCTCACCCGGCTCGCCCGGACCTACGTCGTCACGGGTGATCCCGTCCATGAGGCGGCCTACTGGAGGATTCTCGACATCCGCAACGGCAAGCGGCCCCGCCCCGACGGTCGCACGATCCCGCTCCGCACGCTGATGGAACGGCAAGGCTTCACCGCCGCGGAGCTGGCGAAGCTGCAGGAATCGGAGGACAACTCGAACGCCCTGGTCGCGACCGAGCGGATCGCGATGCATGCCGTGAAGGGCGAGTTCGACGACGGTCGCGGAGGATTCACCCGCAAGGGGCCGCCCGACGCGGAGATGGCCCAGCGGATCATGCACGACGAGCGGTATCACGACGACAAGAGCGTCATCATGGAGCCGATCGGCGGGTTCGAGCGGATGCTCGACGACCGCACGGAACGGGAGACCGAACGGCTCCGGCTGTGGGGCGATCTCCTGCACCTCGCCGGCCTCGCCCTGTCGGCCGCGGCGGTCGTCACCGTGGCGGTCGGCATCCGGCGGCACGCGCAGAGCCTGCGGGACGCGATCGGCCGGCTCTCGGCAAGCTCGGATCACGTCGCCCGCGGGGCGACGGAGGTATCTGCGGCGAGCCGGTCGCTCGCCCACGGAGCGACGGAGCAGGTCGCGGCCCTCCAGGATATCGCCGGTTCCGCCCGCGGTCTGGCGGACGGCGCCACGGAGAACGCCCGTCGGACCGATGCCGTCGGGACGCTCGTGGAGCGGGAGCAGCGGGCGTTCGGAGATGCGACCGGCCACCTGGCGGAGTTGACCGCCGCCATCGAAGAGATCGCCGTCGCCGGCGGACGTATCTCCAAGATCAACAAGCTGGTCGACGAGATCGCCTTCCAGACCAACATCCTCGCGCTCAATGCGGCGGTGGAGGCCGCCCGGGCCGGTGAGGCGGGCCAGGGGTTCGCCGTGGTCGCCGACGAGGTGCGGCGGCTGGCGCAGCGTTGCTCTGCGGCCGCCGGCGAAGCGACGACGCTCATCGATGACTCGATCGCCCGCACCAACTCGGGCCGCGAGAAGATGGGGCAGGTCGCCGACTCGATCAGCGCCCTCGCCGCGGTGGCCGACGAAATCGGGAGCCTGATGGAGCACGTGCGCAAGGGCAGCCGCGACCAGCACGACGCGGTGGCCCGGATCGGCACGGCGATCGGGCAGATCGAGCAGGTGACCCACCGCGCCGCCGCGGCCGCCGAGCAGGGCTCGGTGGCCGCCGAGGAGATGGATTCGCAGGCCGGCGCCCTGCGGCGGGTCGTCTCGGCCCTCGAGGCGATGGTCGGCGGCCACTCGGAGCCACAGTAGCCCGCGGAGGCTGGTGGTTCGCGCCGTTCGACCCTGCCGGTCGTGCAGGTCATGCGGATCGCGCCGATCAAACCGCCTCGGCAAGCGGGTGCGATTGGCGAAGCGGCGGCGGAAAAAGGAGTTAGGATTGAGGGTTCGAGAACGCGGCGTTCCCCGAGCCATTCGCCCCCGGCAGCCATGTCCACCGACCGCCAGAGCCCGATCGACGACGCCCGCCGCCTGCTGCGGCTCGTCAGCCTGGAGTTGGCGTTCGTCGATCCCCACGGCGGTCAACCGGCGGAGGCCTTGCGAGCCCTCGTCGTCGACCTCGATGCCGTGGTCGCGACCGCGCCCGCCATGATTCGCCAGCTCGCCGCCGAGGCCCGCGGGCTCGTCGAAACCGCTCCCGGCGTCGCGGCGACGCTCACCTCCGACACGCTCGCCCAACTGCATGACTGGCAGCCCAGGATCGAGGAAGAGGTGATCGGGTGGAGTCGTGCGGTCGGTGCGGCGGCGCCCGCGACCGGGTATGCCCCGTCGGCGCCCGTCGCGACCACGCCGTCTCCAAACACCGCGCCGACGAATGCGACTTTGCGAGACGACGGCCAGCCCTGCCCAGTGCTTCCTGCCGACGCCGACGGGGAACTCGTCCGGCTCTTCTGCGCCGAGTCGCAGGACCTCCTGCAGGACATCGAGCAAGGGGTGCTCGTGCTCGAGGAGCGGCCGCAGGACAAGGACACGCTGGCCACCGTCTTTCGCGCGTTTCACACGTTCAAGGGCAATGCGAGCGTCATGAAGCTCGCGGTCGTGCAGCGGCTCGCCCACGAGCTCGAATCGCTGCTCGACGCCGCCCGGCGGGGCACGCTCACGCTCGACCGGGCGGCGATCGACACGATCCTGGCGGGCGCCGACGTCCTGCGGCGGTTCGTCGCGGAGTTGGCCGCACAGATCGAGGGGCATGACGCGGGCCGGTCGATCAGCCTGCCTGTCGACGCCGTGATCAGAGCGGCCCGCGGACTGCTCGCCGGGGGGGCCGGTCCGGCGGTCGCGAATGCGGCGCCGTCTGCCGCTTCGGCGGCCGCTCCACAGGCCGCACCTTCACCATCCGCGTCGGCCCTCGCCGCGCCAATCGCGGCCGCCGCTCCTGTGACGGCTGCGCCGGCGGCCGAGTCGTCCGTGCCGGCCGCAGTGCCGCCGAGTGCCGTCGTCGAGACGGGCGCGGCGCCGTCGGCCTCCGCCGCCAGCCTGATCCGGGTCGACACCGCCAAGCTCGACAGCCTCATCGACCTGGTCGGTGAGCTCGTGATCGCCCAGTCGATGGTCATGCAGCACTCCGACCTCCAGGGAATCGGCAGCGAGACGCTCGCCCGCAGCCTGGGCCAGTTGCGTGGCATCTCGTCGGAGCTGCAGCGGACCGCCCTCTCGCTGCGGATGGTGCCGATCCGTGGCACGTTTCAGAAGATGGCCCGCCTCGTGCGCGACCTGGCCGGTCAGGTGGGCAAGGAGCTCAAGCTCGTCCTCGAGGGGGAGGAGACCGAGCTTGATCGCACGCTCGTGGAGGAGATCGGCGATCCCCTCGTGCACATGATCCGCAACGCCGCCGACCACGGCATTGAAGGCCCGGCCGAGCGGGTCGCCGCGGGCAAGCCCTCCGGCGGCACGATCACGCTGCGGGCCTTCCACAAAGGGGGCATGGTCTTCATCCAGATCACGGACGACGGTCGGGGGTTGTCGGCGCCGCGGATCCGCGCCAAGGCCGTGGAGCGGGGGTTGATCCAGCCGCACGAACAGCTCGACGACCGCGACGTGCTCGGGCTGATCTTCGAGCCCGGCTTTTCGCTGGCCTCCCAGGTGACCGACCTGTCGGGCCGCGGCGTGGGGATGGACGTCGTCCGCCGCAACATCGAGCGGCTGCGGGGCACCATTGACATCGAGTCGGCGGTGGGCCGTGGCACCACGTTCACGATCGGCCTGCCGCTCACGCTCGCGATCATCGAGGGGCTGCTCGTGCAGGTCGGCGGGCAGCGGTTCGTCGTGCCGACACTCTCGGTACGGGAGTCGTTTCGGCCGGCGTTGAACGCCGTCTCCACGGTCCAGGGCAGGGGCGAGATGGTGAGCGTCCGCGGCCGCCTGCTGCCCCTCCTGCGGCTCGCCGACCGGTTGGGCATCCCCGGGGCCGCCGACGTCAGCGACGGGATCGTGATGGTGCTCGAGGCGGGGGGCGACTGCCGATGTGTGCTCGTCGACGCGCTTGTCGGCAAGCAGGAGGTGGTGATCAAGGGGCTCGGCGAGACGTTCCGCGATCAGCATGATTTCGCCGGCGCCGCGATCCTGGGCGATGGCCGCGTGGGGCTCATCCTCGACGCGGCGGCGCTCGTGCGGCTGAAAACCAGGCATACGGAGGCGGCGTAGACCGAGCCCGATGACCGAATCTGTCCCGCTCCCCGCCGACGGGGCGGCTCGCGCCGCCGCAACGCCGGGCAAGTATCTGACGATGACGCTCGGTGGCGAGTCGTACGGCATTCCCGTGCTCAAGGTCCGGGAGATCATCCGCCTCTGTCCGATCACGCGGGTGGCGAACATGCCGCCGCACGTCCGCGGCGTGATCAACTTGCGGGGCAAGGTGATCCCGGTCGTCGATCTGCGGACACGGTTCGGCGTGTCTGCCGGCCCGGACCACGACCGCACCTGCATCGTCGTGACGCAGGTCGCCGCGACGGCGGGGGGCGGCCCGCGGCTCTACGGCGTGATCGTCGACGCCGTCGAGGAGGTCGCGAACTTCTCCGCGGCCGACATCCAGCCCGCCCCGGACTTCGGCGGCGCCATCGACACCCGCTTCCTCACGGGCATGGCCCGGCAAGGCGACGCGGTCAAGTCGCTCATCGACCTCGACGCCATCGCCGCGGCCGAGGTGCCTCTGGCCGCCGTGCCCCCGGTCACCGATTCCTGACTCCCCTGCCCTGTTCGTCGTCGATTCACCAAGCCTTCCCTTCCGAACCCACCGAGCCACGAGCCATGAACACTTGGTCGATTCCCCGCCGCATCGCCCTCGGCTTCCTCGCCTTGTTTCTCATCGCTCTCGCGCTCGGACTGCTGGGGCTGTGGCAGATCCTCTCGCTGCAGGGCAACGTCGAAACCGTCGCCAAGAACTCGGTGCCGTCCGTCGTCGCTTTGAACAGAATGATGCAGCTCAACGCCCAGGCGTCACGGAGCGTCCGCAGGGCGATCATCGATGCGGCGGAAGGGACGCGATCGGGTGCCGACGTGACGAACGTCTTCGAGTCGTTCACGGGCGACATGCAGAAAGCGATCAGCGATTACACGAGTCTGGTGCTGGACGAGAAGGATCACACCCTGCTGCGGAGTTCCGCGGACGCGAGCGACCGGCAGTTCGACGCCTGCCGCGAAGCCCTCGGACTCTTGCAGGAGGGCAAGGTGGAAGCCGCTCGCGTCGTTCTCCGCGACCGCATCGACCCGCTGGGGCAGGAGTGTGCGGCGGCCTTCAATGCGGCGGTCGAGTACAACGCGGATGTCGCCCAGCAGGAGTCGGAGTCGGCTCGGCGGAAGGTGCGGCAGAGCTATTTCATCATCGGCACGGCGCTCCTGGCGGCACTCGCCTTGGCGAGTGTGCTCGGCGCGGCGATCGTGCGGGCGACCGCCGGGGCGCTCCGCGGGATCGCCGACGCGCTCGAGAGCAACGCGACCCAGACGGCCACGGCCGCGGGCCAGCTGTCGTCGGTGAGCCAGGCGTTCGCGACCGGCTGCAGCGAACAGGGCTCCTCGGTCGCCCAGACGAGCGCGGCCCTCGAAGAGATGTCGACCATGATCCGCAGCACGGCCGACAATGCGGCCAAGGCCAAGGACCTGGCCAACGGGGCCCGGCAGGCCGCCGACTCGGGCGCCGCGACGATGGTGGCCATGAACGAGGCGATGTCGGCGATCGAGGCGTCGAGTGCGGAGGTCGCGAAGATCGTGAAGAACATCGACGAAATCGCCTTCCAGACCAATATCCTCGCGCTCAACGCCGCCGTCGAGGCGGCGCGGGCGGGCGAGGCCGGGGCCGGGTTCGCCGTCGTCGCCGACGAGGTCCGGTCGCTGGCGCAGCGGAGCGCCGCGGCGGCCCGGGAGACGGCCGACAAGATCGAGACGGCGATCGCGAAGAGCCGCCACGGCTCGGCCAGCTGTGGCCGGGTGGGAGAGTCGCTCGGCGAGATCGCCGAGAAGGTGACCGCCGCCGACAACCTCGTCGCCGAGATCGCCACGGCCGCGCGGGAGCAGACGCACGGCATCAAGCAGATCGGCGTGGCGATGAACCAGATGGACTCGATCACCCGCGGCAATGCCGCGCGGGCGGAGGAGACGGCCAGCGCCGCCGCCGAGCTCCACAGCCAGGCTCATCTCATGCAGGAGGGGGTCGATCATCTCCGGCGGCTGCTGGGCGGCACCGCGGCGCGGACCCTGCCGGCACCCGTGGCTGCGGCTTCGCGGCCGGCCACCCGGCTTCCCGCCCCGATCCGCCCTGCGGCCCGACGTTCGCCGTCCCTGCAGGCCGCCGCTCCGATCTGCATCCCCATGCCCGGCGACGACGCGCCGCCGCGCGACGAGGAAGACCGCAACTTCCGCAACTTCTGAGAGAGCCGCCGGCACAGGCTTCGGCTCGTGATCAACGCATGCTCCCGTTCGCCGATCCGCCGCTGTCGCAGCAGGCCTTCGCCTTCCTGGCGGAGCTCGTCTACGACCGCAGCCGCATCCGGATCGGGCCCGACAAGCAGGCGCTCGTGGCCGGCCGGCTGGGGCCGCGGCTGCAGAGCCTGGGATGCAAGAGCTTCGACGACTACGTGCGGCTGCTCGCGTCGGCGGAGGGCGAGGAGGAGATCGGGGCCGTGATCGACCTCATCTCCACGAACCACACGCAGTTTTTCCGTGAGCCCGCCCACTTCGAGATCTTTCGCGAGCGAGTCCTGCCCGCGCTCGCGGAGCGGGCCAGGGTCACCGGCCGGGAGCTGCGGATCTGGTGCGCGGCGGCGGCTTCGGGTGAGGAGGCCTATTCCCTGGCGATCGTGCTGGCCGAGTTCTGCCGCGGCCGCGTCGGCCTCGAGTGGCGGGTCTTCGCCTCCGACATCTCGCGGCGGATGCTCGTCGCCTGCCGCCAGGGCATCTATGAGGCGGGCAAGGTCGAACTGCCCGACCCGCAGTGGCTGCCCCGCCACTTCCAGGAGGGGATCGGGGCGCGGGAGGGCTTCTATCGCGTGCGGCCGGAGCTGCGGCGGCGGGTGGTGACGGCCCACGTCAATCTCTTCCAGGATGCCTATCCTGTTCCCGCTGAGCTGGACGTGATCTTCTGCCGGAATGTCATGATCTACTTCGACGTGGAGTCGCGACGGCTCCTGGTCGACCGGCTTTTTCGGCAGCTCGCGCCGGGCGGATTCCTGTTCGTCGGCCACTCGGAAGGCCTGCTCGGGCTCGGGGCCCGCTTCAAGGCCGCCTGGCCGAGCGTTTACGTCAAGCCGTCGTGAGGAGGCGGGGATCACCCGCCGGGAGCCGCCCGCCATGAACGCACCGCTCGATCGACCGCTCCGGGTGCTCGTCGTCGACGATTCGGCGCTGGTGCGCAAGGCGATCACCGACAGCCTAAGCCGCGATCCCGAGATCGAGGTCGTCGGGTCGGCGTGCGATCCCTACGTCGCCCGCGAGAAGATCGCCCGCCTCGATCCCGACGTGCTGACGCTCGACCTCGAGATGCCGCGGATGGACGGCCTCACCTTCCTGAGGATCCTGATGCAGCATCATCCGCTGCCGGTGGTCGTGGTCAGCTCGCTCACGCAGGCGGGCTCGCAGGCCGCGATGGACGCCATGGAAGCCGGGGCGATGGACGTGCTGGCAAAGCCGGACGGCACGATGTCGATCGGCAGCCTCGGCGAGCGGCTGGCGTATCACGTGAAGGCGGCCTACGCCGCGAGCCGCTTCAAGCGGCCGCGGGAAGAGCAGCCGGAGGCCGGGCCGCAGCCGCCGCTTCCGGGCGTGCCGACGGCGGTCGACAGCCGCCGCCTGATCGTCATCGGCTGCTCGACCGGCGGGCTCGAGGCGCTGCGGACGGTACTCTCCTCGCTGCCGGCCGAACTGCCGCCCGTGGCGGTCGTGCAGCACATCTCAGGGCATTTCTCCAGGGTGGTTGCCGAACGGCTGGATGCCACAAGCGCGCTGGCGGTCCGCGAGGCCGAGGACGGCGGCCGGCTGCTGCCGGGCATGTGCGTGATCGCGCCGGGCGAGCATCACCTGGCGATCGAGCGCGACGGGATGGGCTTCCGCACGCGGCTGCTTCGCAGCCCCCCGGTGCACCACTGCCGGCCCGCGGTCGACGTGCTTTTCCGCTCGGCGGCCGAGGCGGCGGGGCGGCACACGGTGGCCGCCCTGATGACCGGCATGGGCAGCGACGGCACGTTCGGCATGACGGCGATCCGGCAGGCGGGCGGCCGGACGATCGCCGAGCACGAGAGCACGTGCGTCGTCTACGGCATGCCGCGGGCGGCGATCGAGGCGGGCGTCGTCGACCAGATCGTGCCGCTGCCGCGGATCGCGGCGGCGATCGTGGCAGCAGCGACCGGCAGTCCGCTCGTTTGAGCCAGCCCTTTGACGGCACGGCCAAGTCTGGTGTTTCCGTATCGGGCTCCGGCTCCGTGGCGACAGGTTTTTCAACTTGTCGAATCCGGGCAGACAAGCGCGCCGGCGAGGGGCCGCCCACGCCGCGAAAGCCGGACGTTCGCGTCGGCCTTCCGGGCCTCCGCTCACTCGGATGCCGACTTCGCTTCGCCATCCTGGCTGCGCTCGTCGGCATACGCCGGCTCTCGGGGCATGGGCGGCCCCTCACCTCCCG